>JAXHTH010000067.1:0-27714 GCA_034211115.1 Planctomycetota bacterium
GGGTGACGTGCAGCTACTTCGAGCAGGTGCAGAGCAACATGAACTACTTCTGGGAGAAGGATGAGGTCCTGGGCAAGCTCGACGTGAAGATGACCTCCGCCTTCATCTCGGTCAGCGAGCTGGCCCGGAAACGCAAGCTCTACATGCGCGACGCCGCCTACGTCATCGCCGTCGATCGTGTCGCCCGCGCCTGTCGCGACCGAGGCTGGGTCTGACGCGGGCGTCGATCGCGGTCGGACCGCGCCGGCGGAGGTGCGGCGTGATTCTCTTCTTCAACCGCGCCCGAGCGCCGTGAGCAGATGATCGAACGCGGTGACGCCAGCCGAGAGATCCCGCCCTTCGACCGGACCTTCTTCGAGTCCGGCGAAGCGTTCACCCGCATCGGAGGCGGGAGCATCGGCGGCAAGGCGCACGGACTGGTCTTCATCCGCGACATCCTGGAAGGCGATCTCGAGCCGGGGGCGTTTCCCTCCGTCCGCGTCAACATCCCCACCCTCACCGTGGTGGGCGCGGACGTGTTCGAAGCGTTCATGCAACGCAACGGGCTGGAGGAGATCGCCTTTTCCGATGCGCCGGACGAGCGGATTGCGCACGCGTTTCAGCGGGCGGATCTGCCCACGGAAGTGCTGGGCGATCTGAAGGCGCTGATCGATCAGGTGCATTCCCCGCTGGCGGTGCGTTCGTCCAGCCGGCTGGAGGACGCCCTGTTCCGGCCGTTCGCCGGCGTGTACGCGACGAAGATGACGCCCAACAACCAGCCCGATCCGGCCCTGCGCTTCCGCCGGCTCGTCGAGGCCATCAAGTTCGTCTACGCCAGCACCTTCTTCAAGGCCGCCCGAAGTTACATCCGCTCCACGGACGAGGATCCGCGGCAGGAGCGGATGGCCGTCATCATCCAGGAAGTCGTCGGCGCACGGCACGGCGATCGCTACTACCCCGACGTCTCCGGCGTCTGCCGCTCCTACAACTTCTACCCGCTGGGGCGGACACGGCCGGAGGACGGGGTCGTGGACCTGGCCCTGGGGCTGGGCAAGACGATCGTGGACGGGGGGGTGACGTGGTGCTACTCGCCGGCGCGGCCCCAGGCACCGCCGCCCTTCGGCTCCGTCAAGGAGCTGATGAAGAACACGCAGACGAAGTTCTGGGCCGTCAACATGGGCCGACCCCGCGAGGTCGACCCGACCGCCGAGGAGGAGTATCTCGTGCAGGCGGATCTCGCGGCCGCGGAGTACGACGGCACGCTCCCGCACGTCGCGTCGACCTACGACGCCGCCTCCGATCGGCTCGTGCTGGGAACGGCAGGCCGCGGGCCCCGGGCCATCAACTTCGCCCCCCTGCTGGAACTGAAACGCTATCCGCTCAACGACATCATCCGCAGGATGCTGTCGGCCTGCGAGCGCGCGCTGGACGGGCCGGTGGAGATCGAGTTCGCGCTGACCTTCCCTCACCCCGGCGGCGCCGACACGGCCCGGGTGGGATTCCTCCAGGTCCGCCCCATGGTGGTCTCCGAGGAACGGGTGGAGATCACCGAGCAGGAGCTTCGAAGACCGGACCTCGTCACCGCCTCCCGCCGCGTGATGGGCAACGGCGTGAACCGATCGGTCTGCGACGTCGTGTACGTGAAACCCGAGTCGTTCGACGCGAGCCTCACGCCCCGGATCGCCGCCCAGTTGGAGCAGTTCAACACCCCCCTGCTGGCGGAGGGCCGTCCCTATCTGCTCATCGGCTTCGGCCGGTGGGGAAGCTCGGATCCCTGGCTGGGCATTCCCGCCAAGTGGGGGCAGATCTGCGGGGCCCGGGTGATCATCGAGGCCACCCTGCCCAACATGATCGTCGAGCTGAGCCAGGGGTCGCACTTCTTTCACAACATCTCCAGCTTCCAGGTGAGCTACTTCTCCGTGGACCACCAGCGGGGCCCCGGCATCGACTGGGCGTGGCTGGACGCCCGGCCCCGCGTGGCGGAAACCGACCTCGTCCGCCACGTGCGGCTCGAGGAGCCCCTGCTGGTGAAGGTGGACGGCCGAACGGGGCGCGGCGCCGTCTGGCAGCGAGCCTGAATCATCCGTCCCGGGTCCGTCGACGCAAGCGACCTCGCCGCCCGGCCGACATACCGTTAGGGAAGCACTCGTGCGAGGACCGCTCCCGATGACCACCACGGAAGGACCGATTGACCAGATCCTGCAGACGCTCCGCGAGCGGGCCAAGGAGCTCACCTGCCTGTACGAGGTCGATGAGATCCTCAGCCGGCAGGCCGGACCCTCGCCCGAGGTGTACCAACGGATCGTGGAGGCCATCCCCCCGGGCTGGCAATATTCGGAAATCTGCCGGTGCCGCATCGTCATGGACGGGCAGACGTTCGAGCCGGAGAACTTCCAGGAGTCGCCCTGGTGCATGAGCGCCGAGATCCGCACGGAGGGCGAGCCCGTCGGCGAGATCGCCGTCTACTACACCGAGGAGAAGCCCAAGGCCGACGAAGGCCCGTTCCTCAAGGAGGAGCGCAAGCTGATCAACACCATCGCCGAGCGCATCAGCCTGTTCCTCATGCAGCAGCGGCTTCGCTCGGCCCACCAGAGCTGGAAGAGCGCGGTGCGCAGCATCTCCGCGCGGGAGACGCAGCCGTGGGCGGTCCTCCTGGAGTTCCTTCGCCGCACCGATCTCAAGCTGCTGGGACGCATCACCCGCAAGATGATCAACCATCTCTGCTGGAACGGCGTCCGCGAGGCCGAGGCGCTGCTGCACGAGAGCCTGCTGGAGGAGGATGATCGCGGCGAGGCGGCCGCGGACGATGAAAACCGCCCCATGGTGCGGAGGCGGGTCGAGGAAGGCGCGGGGCTGACCGAGCGCACCTTCGAGGTGGCGGCCCGGCACCTCAGCGAAGCCGAGGTCGTCGCCTGCATGCAGCGGTGGATCAACGAGGAGAAGTCCACCTATCTCATCAAGTCGCTGGAGAATCCCGGCACGGGCCTCGCCGAAATGGCCGAGGCGGTCGACCGCTACCAGGCCGCCGCGATCGATGAATCCGAACTCCCGCTCGCGGTGCAGACGTCGCTGAAGGTCGCCCTGCTCCGGCGGTACTTCGTCGATCAGCTCACCTACATCAAGGTGGCCAAGGGCTTCGTGCGGATCGAGGATTTCTACGATCTCATTCAGCATCTCATTCATCCCGCGCGGAGCCAGGGCAAGCTGGGGGGCAAGGGCGCCGGGCTCTTCCTCGCCACCCAGATCCTCCGCAAGTCGCCCGAATACGCCGAGCTGTTCCGCAACCTGAAGATTCCCCGCACGTGGTATCTCGCCTCCGACACCCTCCTCGAGTTCATTCACTACAACAACCTCGAGGAGGTGTACAACCGCAAGTACATGGAAGTGGAGCGGCTGCGGCAGGACTACCCGCACATCATCCAGGTGTTCAAGAACTCGCCGTTCCCGCCGGAGATCGTGAAGGGTCTCGCCGTCGCCCTCGACGATTTCGAGGATCGCCCGCTCATTGTGCGCAGCTCGAGCCTGCTCGAGGACCAGGTGGGCAGCGCGTTCTCGGGCAAGTACAAGAGCCTGTTCGTGGCCAACCAGGGGACGAAGGAGCAGCGTCTCGCCGCGCTGCAGGACGCCATCGCCGAGGTTTACGCCTCCGTGTTCTCGCCCGATCCGATCGAGTACCGCGCCGAGCGCGGCCTGCTGGACTTCCGGGAGGAGATGGGCATTCTCATCCAGGAGGTGGTGGGCCGGCGGATCGGCAAGTACTTCATGCCCGCCTTCGCCGGCGTCGCCTTCAGCAACAACGAGTTCCGCTGGTCGGCCCGGATCAAGCAGCAGGACGGCCTGGTGCGCATGGTTCCCGGCCTCGGCACGCGGGCCGTCGACCGCCTCGCCGACGACTATCCCGTCCTCGTCTCGCCCGGCCAGCCCAATCTGCGGGTCAACGTGACGCCCGACGAGATCGTTCGCTACTCCCCGGCCAAGATGGACGTCATCAACCTCGAGCACAACGTCTTCGAGACCGTGGACGTGCGCGAGCTTCTCCGCGAGTGCGGCGACGACTACCCCGCGGTGCGCAAGATGATCTCCATGGTCGATCACAACCAGATCCGAAAGCCCTCGGCGCTGGAGCCGGACTGGGAGAGCGATGACTTCGTCGTCACCTTCGAGGGTCTCATCGAGGACGGGCTGTTCGTCAACCAGTTGAAGACGATGCTCACCCTGCTTTCCGACAAGCTCGGCACGCCCGTGGATCTCGAGTTCGCCCACGACGGCGACGACTTCTATCTCGTGCAGTGCCGGTCCCAGAGTTATGCCAAGGAGCACGCGCCGGCCCCCATCCCCCGCGACATCCCGCGCGATCGACTGCTCTTCACCGCCAACCGGTACGTCTCCAACGGGCGCATTCCCGACATCACGCACATCGTCTACGTCGATCCGGAGCGCTACGCGAGCCTGGGCGATCTCCAGGAGATGAAGGACGTGGGCCGGGCCGTGGGCCGGCTCAACATGCTGCTGCCCAAGCGGCAGTTCGTGCTCATGGGACCCGGGCGCTGGGGTAGCCGCGGCGACATCAAGCTCGGCGTGAGCGTCACCTACTCGGAGATCAACAACACCGCCGTCCTGCTGGAGATCGCGCGGCAGAAGGGCAATTACGTGCCCGAGCTGTCCTTCGGCACGCACTTCTTCCAGGATCTGGTGGAGGCGGAGATTCGTTACCTGCCGCTCTATCCCGACGATCCGGACGCCGTCTTCCATGAGTTGTTCTTCCGTCGCTCGGGCAACATCCTGCCTGATCTGCTGCCGGAGTTCGCGCATCTCTCCGATGTCATCCGGGTGATCGACGTGCCGCGGGAGACGGACGGCCGGGTTCTGCGCATGCTCATGAACGCCGATCTGGACGAAGCGGTGGGCATGCTCGCGCCGCCCGGCACCGAGGCCGGGCCCGTCGACGAGGCGAAGTGGATCGTCGACGCCACTCCCGAGAATCACTGGCGCTGGCGCCTGCGGATGGCCGAGCGCATCGCCTCGCACGTCGACGCGCAGCGGTTCGGGATCAAGGCGATGTACGTGTTCGGGAGCACGAAGAACGCGACGGCCGGGCCGGGGAGCGACGTGGATCTCATCGTGCACGATCACGGCGATCTCCGCCAGCGCCGGCAGTTCTCCACCTGGCTGGAAGGATGGAGCCTCACCCTCGCCGAGATCAACTACCTTCGCACCGGCTATAGCTCCGACGGCCTGCTCGACGTGCACTTCGTCACCGACGAGGACATCGCCAACCGCACGAGCTACGCGTCGAAGATCGGTGCCGTCACCGACGCCGCCCGCCCCCTCCGCCTCGGCAACAACCAGAAACAGCACGAAAAAGCTGAAAGCTGAAAGCGGAAACGCCGAGAGCGGAAACGCCAAGAGGTGGATCCGCGGCCGCTGGAGGCAGCCGCAGGCCTCACGGGAGGCGGGAGTGCGGCCGGCGGCATGGCGCATCGCACCCCGCCGATCCGAGCATTTCAGCTTTCAGTTCTCAGTTCCCCGTTTTCTCTCACCGCAGTTCCCGCGCCGCCGCCTCGAGGTTTTCGAGATCGAACCGCACCAGCGCCAGCTCCGGCCCGTCGTGGGCGGCGCCGAACATGTGCGTGCGGCCGATCCGATCCCGCCACGAGCCGGTCAGCCGGGCCGATTCGTGCACGTGGCCGTGCAGCGTCAGCAGCGGCTGCCGCGTCTCGATGAAGCGCTTCACCGCGATGCTCCCCACGTGCACGTCCACGTGCACGTGATCGACCATCTTCCCGTCCAGGGCGGCGCGATCGAGTTTCGTCTGGTACGGCGGCGTGTGAAACAGGAACACCGCGCGCTCCAGGGCATCGTCTCCGCTCAGTGTCTCCAGATCCTCGCGGATCGTCGCGTACCGCAGTTCGCTCGCCGACACGGGCACCGACCGCCGACCTTCCTCGGGCGAGACGCAGCCGGGATCGACGTACCGCGACACGTCGTACCGCTCCCAGTCCTTCAACAGAAACGGCGTCGGCGGCACGTACGCATAACCGTACACCCGCCACCGGTCCAGCGCCGCCGATCGGCCGTGGGCGTAGATCCACAATCCGCGGGCGGCGACATCGAGCAGCGCCGGCTCCTCGAACCGACCGTCGTCATTGCCCGGAATGAGAAACACCTGCGGATACGCCGATCCCAGGCGCTCGCGCAGCCGCTCGAACCCCCCGGCGAGACGGTCGTTGACGAAGTCCTCCGCGCCCGGCGCGGTCGTCGATGATGCCACGAACGGCGAGGGCAGCAGGTCCCCGCCGAGAAAGACCGCCATCGGGCGAAGCGTCTCGATCGCATCGAATAACGCGTCGTAACGGCTGATATGGCCGTGCAGATCCGATGCAAACAGGCAGATGCTCATCGCCGCAGCGCTTTCCGATCGTGGTTCGGAGCCCCCATTCTACGGGATAACGGCTCGGAAGACGATCACGCCCGACGAAGAACCCCGCCGCGCCGCTCGGCGACGACCTCGAATCGGTCGCGCGTGAGGGCGAACTGCACGTCACGGCCCATCCCCAGTTGCGACAGCTCCGCCGCGTGCTTCGATCGTTGCGCGACCTCGGAGGGGGCCAGCGCCCGCACATCGTCCGCCGCGCGCCGGGCGTCCTCATCGAGCGTGCACCGATCGGCCAGCCGCGCGGCGGCCAGGCCCGCGAAGTAGTAGTCCTCCAGCGCGTGCGCCTCGATCGGCTCGCCCGCGAGCATGATGCAGATGTCCGCTCCTCGATGCTCGGCCAGGTCGGCCGCGCGATCGGCGACGGCAGTGACGTTCACCACGGCCCCGACAAGGATCTGCCCGGCCTCCCCCGCCGCGTGCAACGCATGCGGGAAGTTCGTCGAGGTGAAGACGATCCGCCGGTCTGTGAGATCCTGCCCGTCAAGCTCGCTGGGCGAACTGCAGGAATCGAATCCTTCGATCTTCACGCTTCCCCGCTCGCCGATGAGGAGGGACTCGCCCTCGCGGGCCATGGCGAACGCCTCGTCGACCTCGCGCGTGACGAGGATCTCCGCCGCCCCCCGCGCGAAGGCGGTGGTGATCGTCGTCGAAGCGCGGAGGACATCGACCACGATCGCGATCGAGCCCGCCTCCGCGCGCTCGCCGTCCATCCTCCATCGAATGCTGACCCGGGGCTGGCGCATATCGCGGCTCCGAAGAGAGACGGCAGTAGACCGTCGTCGGGCCGGCGTTGTCAAGACGAGCCGGACGGGATGGAAAGACGAAGAGACGGACGGCAACGGTTCCGCGGGTCGGGCGGTCGAGCCTGACCCGTGCCGACCGCGCACACACCGACCGATGCCGCACCCTCACCCGACGCTGCGGCGGCAGCCCGAAGCATGCGCTCCCCGATCCGGAGGCGAGGCGAGCATGCTTCACCCTTCGGGATGAAGCATGCCACCCCGGTGACCTGCGGGCCCGGCCGTGGCGGCTACGCCCGAGAACACGCCCGACCATCGGCCCGGCGGCATCGACGAACACCGCAGCTTGCCTGATCGCGCCCAGTTGACCGGCGGGCGCGCAATCGCCGGCCCAATCGGGCGGGAAATCGCGGAATCGACGCGTTCGGCGCGCATCATGTACATGGGGACGGTCCTCGCATCCCGTCGTTGCGCGGGAGCAGGCCGGCCCCGACCGCCGAACATCATCGAAGACCGGAGATGAACCATGCCGGCTATGAAAGCCCGCTTCACCGCCTCGCGGATCCTGCTCACCGCGGCCATCATCGCCTGCGCGTGCCTCGTCAACGCCGGCCGGGCCGGGGCGTCCGAGACGATCGTCGTCCGCGGCGAGATGGCCCGCCTCCTCCGCCAGGCCTACGATTATCACTACCGCAACTCCAACAACAACGTCTTCCGGTCGTCGAACCACTACCACCCGACGAAGAACATCTTCCGGTCGTCCAATCACTACAAGCGCAGGCTCGCCGCGTCGCTCGACGGCTATCCGTTGCGCACGATCGTGCGCTACACGAGCCATCACGACGGCGAACCGCGCGAGCGGGTCTACAGCTTCGCGCATCATCGCCGGCACCCGTACGGTCCCGGCTGGGCCCCCGGAATCTCGAACGGCGGGCTGGCCCGCATCCTGCTTGAGGAAGAAGAAGCCGGGGCCGAGCGCTTCGACGCGCAAGAGCCCGCCCCGCAGCCCCCGCCGAGGAAGAAGCCACGCTCGCGCCGGGAGATCGAAACGGTGCCCGTTCACATCATCGAGCGCGAGCCGACGCAGCGGGCGGTGATGAAGACCGTCAGCCTGCCCCAGGGCGGAACGAAGACGATTATCACCAGCGTGCCCATCGAGCCGAGGCTCGACGAGGCGTGGCAGCGCCTGACGCGCGGCGAACACGAGGAGGCCGCGCGCTGCTTCGCCGCCCGCAGCCTCGATGAGACCGACGGGCCGGAGGCGACGCTCGGCTACGGCCTGGCCCGGGCCCTGGCCGGCGACGATGACGACGCCGCGCGGGCAATCCGACGCGCTCTCGATGAAGACCCCGAGGTCGCGGCGAAGCTCACCGTCGATCCGGCCCTGCGGGTGGTGATCGAGCGGATCGTCGAGCGCATCGAGACGAATCCAGCTCCCGGAATGCGTTCTGAACCCGATGCGGCCGACGCGGTCACCGTGATCGGCGACGCCTGTCGCGCCCTGCTCGATGGCGATGCGGCTTCGTCGAGCGCCGCTGATTGAGCGGGGTCACCGCCCTTCTCCCCGCCTGCCCATCTTTCCGCCTGACTCGACCCCGGCCACGCGGCCCCGAGGGGCGATGTTCGCACGGCGGCGCGGCCGCAGCGATGACCACCGCAGGCGGCCGCAATCGCCGGATCGAGGATTGCGGGGGGCGAAGGCGGAGGTAGAATAGACGACGGGCGGCTCCGGAAAGAGAACCGCCCGCGGGCCGGTCCTGCGCGACGGCGCGGGCGGCTGGGGAGAAGACCCCCCCGGATCATCACACGCTCGGGAACCTCAGCATAAGGACAGGGGATATGTGCCACGTCATCACACGAATGCCCGGTCTGGATCGCCGGCGGCTTGTCACGCTAACCGCCCTGGCGGCGGCCGGCCTCCTCGGCGCGCCGGCCGGAGCGCTCGCCGCCGAGGCCACGGCGGAGCAGCTCACCATCCACGCCGCCGTCCCGTCGGCCGACTACGAGATCAACCGCACCGAGGCGGGCGACCGGATCGAGATGGACGGTTTCGGCGTCCGGCTCACGCCCGGCGAGCCGGTGCTTCCCGCGAGGATCTTCGCCATCGCGATCCCGCCCGGCGCCGAGCCGATCGGCGTCACCTTCACCTCCGACGATCCGATCGTGCTGCCTGGGAGCTACGACGTGCCGCCCGCTTCGCTGCCGCAGGTGATCGGCGAAGAGAACCCGGACGTCTCCGCGCGCGAGCGCGCGATGTACGAGCGCAACTACAACACCGTGTACGGCAGCGACGAAGTCTATCCGCCGACGGTGGCGGAGCTGATCCGCACGGCGGGCTATCGCACCTACGATCTCGTCGACGTGCGGGTCGCGCCGTTCGCGTATCACCCGCTCTCCGGACGGCTGATGTATTACCCGAACATCACGGTGCAGGTGCAGTGCGCGATGCCGGATCGGCCGGTCACGGCGGCGCGGGAGAACCTGCCGCGCGTCGCGCGCAACGCGGAGGAGATCATCCTCAACGACAAGGCGATCGAACGATGGTACGAACCCGGCGCGACCGGCGGCCGGAGCCTGCACGACTTCGTCATCATCACCCTTGACTCGCTCACCTCCCGCATCGGCGATCTCGTGGCGTGGGAGACGGGCAAGGGCCGCACCGTCGAGGTCGTGACCACCGCCTGGATCAACAGTAACTACAGCGGGTACGACCTGGCCGAGAAGGTGCGCAACTTCCTCCGCGAGAAGTACCCCGCCGACCAGTGGGGGATCGAGGACGTCCTGCTCATCGGCCACTATGACGATGTGCCCATGCGGCGCACCGCTCAGAACATGGGATACGGTGAGCCGGAAACCGATTACTACTACGGCGAGCTCTCCCTGCCCGACAGCGAGTCCTGGGACGCGGACGGCGACCACCGCTGGGGCGAGGATTCCGACCCCATCGACTTCTACGCCGAGGTCAACGTGGGCCGCATCCCCTGGAGCGACGGCGACACCGTCGAGCACATCTGCGCCAAGTCCGTCGCCTACGAGCAGAACCAGGATCCCTCCTTCAAGAAGAACATCCTCCTCCTCGGCGCCTTCTTCTGGCCCGACACCGACAACGCCGTCCTCATGGAACGCAAGGTCGATGAGGAGTGGATGGCCGACTGGACGATGACACGGATGTACGAGGAGGGGTATTCCGGGTACTCCATGGACTACAACCTGCGCTGGAGCAACGTGCGTGACGTGTGGTCGAGCGGGAAGTTCGCGTTCGTGAACTGGGCCGGCCACGGCTCGCCCACCTCGTCGCACATCTACTACTCCACCGGCGAGGCGTTCGCGGACAACAGCACCTGCAACTACCTCAACGACGAGTACCCGTCGATCATCTTCGCCGACGCGTGCAGCAACTCCGACACCGATCACCTCAACATCGGCCAGGCGATGCTCAGGCAGGGCGGGGTCGGCTTCCTCGGCGCGACCAAGGTCGCCTACGGCATGCACGACTGGAACAACCCAAACTCCGGCTCCAGCCAGTCCCTCGATTACTTCTTCACCACCTGCGTCACCTCCGGCGAATACACCCAGGGCGCGGCGCACCAGTGGGGCCTGCGCGAGATGTACACCCGCGGCCTGTGGTACTACGTCAAGTACGAGACGTTCGAGTGGGGCGCGCTGTGGGGCAACCCGAATCTGGCCATGGCCGCCCCCCCGGCGATGACCTTCGACTTCCCCGAGGGACTGCCCGAGTACCTGGACCCGGGCGAGGAAACGACGATCCCCGTCCGCATCGTCAACGGGACGGAGAACTACGTGCCGGGCACGGGGACGCTGCACTGCCGCTACGACGGCGGGTCGTACGTCCCCTCCGCGCTCGTGCACGTCGAGGGCGATCAGTACGAGGCGACCCTCCCCGCCGCCGACTGCGACGATGTGCCCGAGTTCTACTTCAGCGCCGAGACGGACGGCGGATCCACCGTCTACAGCCCCTACGGCGCGCCCGACAACGTCTACACCGCCACGGTGGGAACGCTCATCACCATCATGCACGACGACTTCGAGACCGACCAGGGCTGGAGCGTGAGCGGCGACGCCGCCGACGGCCAGTGGGAGCGCGGCGTCCCCGTCGGCGGCGGTGATCGCGGCGACCCGCCCAACGACTACGACGGATCCGGCCAGTGCTACCTCACCGACAACGAGGACGGCAACTCCGACGTCGATGACGGCTACACCTATCTCACCTCGCCGACCATCGATCTCAGCGACTGCGACGACGCCGAGATCTCCTACGCCCTCTGGTACACGAACAACAACGGACAGGATCCCAACAACGACCTGTTCAAGACCTACGTCTCGAACAACGGCGGCGCCGACTGGGTCGTCACCGAGATCGTCGGGCCGGCCAGCAGCGCCGGCTGGCACGTGTATGCCTTCAGTGTCAGCGACTTCGTCGACCCCACCGACCAGATCCGGGTCATGTTCGAGGCCTCGGATCTCAATCAGGGATCCGTCGTCGAGGCCGGCATCGATGCCTTCTTCGTCACGCGCTTCGAATGCGAGGGCGGGTGCCCGGGCGACTTCGACGGCGACGGCGACATCGACACGGCCGACCTGCTCTTCCTCCTCGCCGCCTGGGGCACCGGAGACGGCGACATGGACGGGGACGGCGACACGGACACCGCCGACCTGCTCGCACTCCTGGCCGCCTGGGGCGACTGCCCGTGAGGACCAGGCGGAGACCCTGAAGCCCGAATGACCGAAACCCGAAACGCCGAAAGCCCCGGCACTCCCGTGCCGGGGTTTCTTTTCGCCGCCCGCCGGGCCGGGTCGGGCTCGGGATCCGCCTCCCCGCTCGGCGTTCTAAGTGTCTTATTTGCACGCGTTTGGAATCGGAGACCGCCCCCGCTCATCCCGTCCTCCCATGGCCGGAGCCTGCTAAGTCCGAAAAAAGCCGACCTGAGGAGCAGAAAAACCTCAAATCGATCTTCCCCGGCTCGTTGCCGCCCGGTATGCTGGCCTCCACGGCCGGTTGTGGGCGGGTGTGTCGCCGCGGCCGCCGGGCGGTAGGAGGAGAAGCTGCCCCTGACATCACGCCGTCGGGCATCCACCAGCGGATGAAGCATCCGGTCTGTTCCCGCTGATCCGACCGGTCGCGCCCCGGCGCAACGGACCCGTCAGGGCGACGCCTCTCCTGTGAATGGAGGACCGATCAATGAAATGGTTCGGACATGTTCTCACCGCCATCGCGGCGATGATGATGACGGCGGCGGGTATGGATGGCGAGTACGGGGGTGTCGCGGTCAAACCACCCGGCCAGCTTTCCGCGCAGCCCGACGACGCACCCCCGGGCCCGATTGCCTCCGATCCCGATCGCGTCAGCGGCACCGAGAAGGGAAGCCTGCTCATCTTCCCCAAGGTCGAACTGCGCTGGGACACCCAGGGACAGCTCATCCAGGACACCTTCATCACGCTCACCAACGACTATCCCGGCAGCGTGTGGGTGCAGATGTTCTTCATCAACGGCGACCCGCCGCTGGAGGGGGATGACGGCGAGCGCCCCCACCCGGGCTGGAACCGGGTCGGCGTGATGATCCAGTTGACGCCGAATCAGCCGACGTACTGGTCGGCCCTGACCGGCGATGGAATGCCCGGACCCGGCGTCCTGCCCTGGACGATTCTCGATCCCGGTGATCCGCCCGGTCGACCCGATCCGGAGAACCCGGATGAGCGAATGCTCCGCGGCTACATCGTCGCCCTCGCCGTCGACAACATGAGCACCGAGGAGATCAAGTGGAATCACCTCGCGGGCAACGGCACGCTCATCAACTATCGCAACGGCTACGCGTGGGAATACAACGCCTACGCCTTCCAGATGCTCGATCCGGACGGCGAGCCGGGCGTGCTCAACCTCGATGGCGGTGAGTACGTGCAGGCCTTCTCGTTCCTCCTGATGAACTTCCAGGCCGTCGATTCCCTCGCCTTCAGCCAGGAAGGGCTCCAGCAGGTTCGCTCCGACACGGATCTCACCCTCCTGCCCGTCACCGTCGACCTTCGACAGAACAACGACGGGCCGGTGACCACGAAGGCCGATTTCGACATCCACAACCAGTGGGAAGCGCAGTTCTCCGGCACCCACCGGTGCATCACCTGCTGGGATCAGACCCTGCTGGGCAATTACGATTCACCCAACCACTTCCCGGTGGAGTTCCTCCAGACCGATCACGGTTCGGCGCGGATCAACGGCGAGGCCGCGGACGGCGAGTGCCCCGACAGCGTGGATGCCGCCCTGCTCGGCGTGGCGGCCCGCCTCCTCACCCACGACGGAGGCAACGCGTTCAGCGCCGCGGGCACCAACCTCGCCGGCATGGGATTCATGAGTGCGACCATCAAGTATGACACCATCGAGGCGCCCCCGCCCTTCCCCCTGGGAACGGCACGCGACCAGTTCTTCCAGTTCCTGAAGGAGATCTCCCTTCAGCCCTGAGGCACCGATCGCCGCGGCGCCGCCGGCCCCCGGCCCCCGGAAGACTGCCCGAATCCGTTTGGATGGTGAAGTCGCGATCCCGGAGAGAGGATCGCGGCTTCGTTTTTGAGTGATGAGCGATAGGTGATAAGCGATGAGAGATGAGCGATGAGGGGCGATGGCTCAATCGTCACCTTTCACGCACCGGCCGAAGCGAAGCCGGTGCGCGACGGGGCTCGCGCCCGCGTTGTCCGCCCCGGTGTTCACCGCCCGATCCAACCACCAGTCGGCAGTCGGCAACCCGCCATCAGCCCGGAGGCGATCGTCAGGAGCCGAAGACCGGCACCGTCCATCGTCCCGCCGCGGCCGGCCCGAGACATTCACGTCCCTCGATGACGACCGGCCCGCGGCGATTCCGCGGTTCCCCGTTGAGGGAGGAAGTCGAGCGCAGTATTCTGGATAAGCGCCTCCGCGATGCGCGCCGCACCTCGCCCCCGACGGGCGAGTCCCGCCGCGGCCCATCGCCACCTGTACAGGAGCTCAGAAGATGTTGGAACGAAGAGATCACACTTCGGGCGGGTTCACCATCGCCGCCCTCGCCTTTGCCGCCGCCCTGTTCTCGACCGTCAGCGCACCCGCCGGCGCCGACGAGATGCGCACCTGGATCGAGCCCGCCGAAGATGGCTCGTACACCCGCGCCGAATACAGGGCCGACCAGCTCACCCCCGTCGCCGCGCTCGCTTCCGCGCCCGATCGCGTGATGTTCCCCAACGACCAGGTGATCTGGCACAACCACCTCACCGACGCGATCTACACGACGACGGGCATCAGCGCGCCGCACGGCAGCGTCATCACCGGCACCTGGCTCAACCCGCCGCAGGAGGTGCAGCTCATCGCGCTGGAGGGCGACGGCACGCCGGACTGGACGGATCCGGGCACGCACTTCGAGGTCGCCGCGTCGCGCGACGCCGAGGTCGTCGTCGCCGTCGACTTCGACGCCGCCGGCGACATCACCCTCTCCAGGTACCATCCCGATTCGTCCATTCCCGACTGGGCCTACCGCATCGAGAGCGCGACGCTCTCGACCCACCGCACGGTCGTCGTTTCGCCCGACGGCTCGACGATCGCGGTGCTCGTGAACATGCAGGACGAACGGGCCTTCGCCCGTCTCTATTACTTCGACTCCGATTCCAACGAGCCGCTCGGGACGTTCGACATGGAGACGGACTCTTTCGGACGCAACATCTGCATCTCCGAGGACGGCCGGTTCATCTGCTTCTTCTCGCGGATCACCGCCTACGTGTACGATCGCGACGCCGGCGGGCTGCGCTACAGCGTCTCCGCCGGCGCATCCAACGATGCGGTGGGGATGTCCGGCAGCGGCGAGTATCTCGCCTACGGCTGGCAGACGCTCTACGTCCGCCGCTGGAACGGTTCGACGTACGAACTGCTCTTCACGAAGCCCGGCGGCGGGGAGTATCTTCGCCATTGCGTGTTCTCCGCCGATGACAGCACGCTGGTCACCGCGTGGAACCCCACGACGTACAAGCAGAACCGGCTCGAACTGCACGAATTGCCCTCGTCCACGCCGCTCTGGTCGTATCAGTACGAGTACGGCACGGGCGCGAACCAGGACATCATCGACGACGTGGCAATGACCGCCGACGCCGGCTACATTGCCGCGGCCTCCTGGGGCGATGTGGGCAACACGAACCCCGAAGTGCACGTCTTCACCCACGACGGGCCGAACATCGCGGTCACCGTCGACACGCCCGGCTCGATGTTCGATGTCGACATCGCCACCGCGTGGGACGGGGCGATCTACCTCACCGCCTGCGGCAAGCACGTGCACGCCAACGAGCAGGGGCGCGGCGGGGATCTCTATTCCGTGCTCGTCAAGCCCGGCTGCCCCGGCGATTTCGATCACGATGGCGACGTCGATACCGCCGACCTGCTCTTCCTGCTCGGCGCATGGGGCACGCCCGACGGCGACATGGACGGGGACGGCGACACCGACACCGCCGACCTTCTCGAACTTCTCGGCGCGTGGGGCGAATGTCCCGGCCTGCCCTGCCCCTGGGATTTCAACGGCGACGATGTCGTCGACGACCTCGACAAGGACATCCTCATGGACCACTGGGGCGACTGCCCCGATCCCCCCGAGGAATGTCCGTGGGATCTGACCGGCGACGGCGTGGTCGACGGCACCGATCTCATGGAACTGCTCGATCACTACGGAGACTGCCCGTAAAGGAGGCAGGTCTGGTGGGACGGACACTCCGCCCGTCCGTGTCATGCATCCGGTGAAACCACCCCGGGCAGGCCCGGGGCCATGTCGCGTGTGCATTGATCGGGTCGATCGTCGATGCCGCGCATCGTCATGACCCCAGGTCTGCGATCTCTTCGTACTCCGGCACGCGCACATCCCAGCCCAGCCGGTCCTGCACGTGCGAGGCGAGGCTCGCGGCGACATCCGCTTCGCCGTGCGTGAGAAACAGCCGCCTCGGCGCCGATTGGAACCCGCCAAGCCAGCGCATGAGCCCGCTGCGATCCGCGTGCGCCGAGAGGCCATCGATGCGCTCGATCCGCGCGCGGACGGGATACCTGCGGCCGTGGATGCGGACTTCCTTCGCGCCGCTGACGATGTGCCGGCCGAGCGTGTGCTCGGCCTGGTAACCGACGAAAAGGATCGTCGACTCCGGCCGCTCGATGTTCTGCCGGAGGTGATACTTGATCCGCCCGCCGGTGCACATGCCTGAACCGGCCATGATAATCCGGGGATCGCTCATCGAGTTGATCCGCCGCGATTCATCGCGCGTCCGCGCGAAATGCAGGCCGGCGAACTGAAACGGATGCTCGCCCGACGCGACGAACGACTGCGTCTCCTCGTCCATCAGGTACTTATAAGTCTTGTAGATCGTCGTCGCATCGATCGCCATCGGGCTGTCCAGCGACACACCCAGGTGGGGGATGCGCTCGTCGGCCGCGAGCCGGCTGAAGTAATACAGCAGATCCTGCGCGCGGTCGATCGCGAAGGTCGGGATGATGAGATTCCCGCCGCGCTGGACGGTTTCGTTGACGATCCGCGTCAGCCGCTCCGACACGTCGCCGTCGGCGGCGTGGTCGCGATCGCCGTACGTGGATTCCATGATGATGTAATCGGCCTTGTCGAACGTGGCGGGATCGCGCATGAGCGGACTGTCCCACTCCCCCACGTCGCCGGAGAAGATGATGCGCTTCGAGTTGCCGTTGTCGCGCGCAACGATCTCGAGCATGGCCGAGCCGAGGATATGGCCTGCATCGTGCCAGGTGACCGTCACATCCTCGCTCAGATCGACGGGCTTGCCGTACTGGACGGTGCGGAACAGCCCGCCCGCCGCCTGCGCATCCTCGGCGGTGTAGAGGGGGACGGCCGGGTGCGGACCCTTGCGGTTTTCTCGCTTGTGCCTTCGCCGCTTGTACGCGGCATCCTCCTCCTGGATGTGCGCCGCATCCTCCATCACCACGCGGGCCAGATCGATCGTCGGCGGCGTGGCGAGGATCGGATCGCGATACCCCTTCCCCACCAGCTTCGGGATCAGCCCGCAATGATCGAGATGCGCGTGCGTCAGCAGCAGCCGATCGATCGCACGCGGCTCGACGGGCGAGGGCTCCCAGTTGCGGTGCAGGCACGACCGCTCCTGGTACATGCCGCAATCGATGAGAAGCGTCAGGTCGCCGACATCGAGCCGATAGCGCGATCCGGTCACCTGTTTGTTCGCGCCGAGGAATTGCAGACGCATGGCGGTCTCCTGTCATGACAGGGACAGCCATCATACACGATGGGCTCACTCCGGGCAGGGGCCGTAGTGATCGAGCAGCTCGTTGAGATCCTGGAAGTCGACGGTGCCGTCGCCGTTGAAATCCCACGGGCACTCGTCCGGGGGATCCGGGCAATCGCCCCAGTGGTCCATGAGGATCTGCTTATCGAGTTCATCGACGATGTGGTCGCCGTTGAAATCCCACGGACAGGGCGGCCACGGACACTCGCCCCACGCACCCAGGAGCGCTAACAGATCGGTCGCATCGACATCACCATCATCATCCGTATCACCGCCGCCCGCACCGTCGCCGCCCCATTGCCCAAGCAGGATGAGGAGATCGGCGGCCCCGACGTAATGGTCCCCATCGAAATCGGCCGGGCACGCGCTTTCGCACTCGTCGGGCAGGCCGTTGGCGTTCAGATCCTCGCTGACTCCTGCGGCGATGTCGCAGATGTCCGACCGGCCGTTGCCCTGACAATCCCCCAATCCGTGGAACGCATAGGCGCGTTCGTTGCCCCTCGCCCCGACGATCGCCGTTCCACTGCAGAGGGCCAGTCCCTTGTGATCGCCAAGAAGGTGGGCCGGACCGCCGTCGGAAGCCTGGAGGCGGGCGGTCAGCAGCCATTCCGGTGAACGGAAGTGCCAGAGATGGATCGAGCCCGCGTCGCCCCCGTTGCCGATATCGTCACGCGGCGCGCTGATCGCCGCCAGGCCGCCGTCAATCGCCACGCAAGTGCCCAAGCGGTCACCGTCTGCCGCGTCCGGCGGAACGAATCGGACTTCCAGGTCCCACGTCTCGTTCTGGAGATGGAAGAGACAGGCACAACCGGAGTCTGCGCCGACCGTGTCAGCCAGGCTTGCTCCGACCATCAGGAAGTCGTCATCAGCATCGACGGAGATCCCGAAGGCGTCGCCCGACGCGCCATTCGGATCCGTCACCTTCGCTTCCAGCAGCCACTCCTGCCCGACACGTCGGAAGACATAGACCGCACCGGCCTCAGTTCCGGGCTCCTGACCCGCCGCCTCCGGAGCGCCCACGAACACCCGGTCGCCGCTCATCGCGATCGCGGATCCAAACCGGTCACCCGCCTCCCCATCGGGTGCCGTCAGTTCGGCCTCCTCGGTCCAGGTTGAGCCGTCGAACCGGAACACGTACGCGGACCCGGAATTCGCGGCTTCGCCGGCCGCGGCGTCAGCTCCGGCCACGAGAACATCTCCGGCGACGGCGAGCGCGCAGCCGACGTTCTCGCCCCCCGTGCATTCAGCCGGTACGAGCCTGGCTTCTTCAACCCACTGCGCGTCTTCGCAACGGAAAACATGGACGGCGCCGGTCTCTTCCCGCCGGCCGATCGTCTCCCTGCCCGCGATCGCGGGCGCGCCGATGACAACGAGATCGTTCCCAACTCCGACGCTCGCGCCGAACCACTCCGGCCGATTGCCATCGGAAGGCTGCAGGCATGCGGCCTCGCTCCAGTTCGAGCCGTTGAACCGGTAGACGTATGCCGCGCCGTCGCCCGGCTGCGGCGCGCCGACGACCGAGACATCATCACCGATGCCGGTCGCTGCCCCGAACTCATCGCCGGGCCCGGATGGCAGGACTGCGGTCGTCTCCTCCGCCGTGCACAATCCCATCTCGCAAAAGAACACGTAGGCGGCACCAAAGGAGTACGACCCGTGATCCTTCGCGCCGATGACGGCGATCCCGTTGGCCATCGCCGCGGCATGCCCGAACAAGGCCTCTTCACTGACATCATCCGCCGTCAGCTTCTGGAGCTCCTCACCCGTGAGCGCGTCGACGATGTAGGCGGCCCCCGATCGGTCGCCGATGTCGTCGTCCCCTCTCGCGCCGATGAGCGCGGCGTCGTCGCTGATCGCGACGGAGATCCCAAACTCGTCCTCGGCCGCGGCATCAGCCGCGACGAGTTTGTGAAGCCGCTGGGGATGAGATGGATCAGCGACATCGAACACGTAGGCAGCGCCGCTGCTGTCGCCCGCGTCATCATCGCCGAATGCCCCCACGATGGCCAGGCTTCCGTCGAGGGCAACCGCATGGCCAAGATTGTCGCCCAACGCGCCATCCTCGGCCGTGAGCTTGGCGAGTTGCTCGCCCGTCGCCACGTCAAACAGATATGCGGACCCGGACTGGTGGCCCTCGTCGTCATCGCCAGGCGCTCCGATGAGCGCCAAGCCGCCACTGATCGAGACGGAAAGCCCGAAGCAATCGCCCGCAGCGAGATCATCGGCGGTCAGCTTGAAGAGCGGCTGGGCCGTCGCTACGTCGAACAGGTACGCCGACCCGGTCAGGGCGCCGGCCTCGTGATCGCCGTACGCTCCGATGATGGCGATGCCTCCGTCAATCCCGACAGAACAGCCGAACCGGTCCTCCGCCTCGGCGTCCTCGGCGATCAGCTTCCGCAACTGCCGGCCGGCCGCCAGATCGAAGAGGTACGCCGCGCCCGCCTCGTGGCCCGCTTCATCATCCCCAGCCGCACCGACGATCGCGAGGTCGCCGCAGATCGCGACGGAGGCACCGAACGCATCGCCGTCGGAAGCGTCGGAGGCGATGAAGCGCCAGAGGCGCTCACCCGTCGTGGCACGAACGACTTCGACCGCGCCGCAGTGGCCGTACATGTCGTCGTCCGCGTTCGGTTCGCCGATGATGATGAGGCCGGCGTCGACCGAGACCGATTCTCCGAATTCCCCATTCACGGTCGAATGCCGGGCGACCAGGCAGTGAACCTGATCGCACTGACCCCACGCGGGGACCGCGAACATCAGGAAACCAGCCGCGACAACAGAAGCGCGTGCGCGCCATCCCAATGGTCTTCGGACAATCATGACAGCCTCCTCATTGTGCCCGGTCCGACGCCGAACGCGTGGGTCATGAACGGCGCCGGTGCCGTGAGGCGAGACGATACATCTACTCTATCGGATGCGTCAGCCGGTGCAAGGGAAACCCGACGTTTCAGCCGCACAAACGGCCGACGATCGCGTGCCGCCGCTCCTGCCCACCGCGAGCGGGCAGATGAACGCCCGCTGAAGTCGACCACCGCGGGGAAGCCGACCGTCCCGATCCGCCATCACTCCGGGCAGGGGCCGTAGTGATCGAGCAGCTCGTTGAGATCCTGGAAGTCGACGGTGCCGTCGCCGTTGAAATCCCACGGGCATTCCTCCGGGGGATCGGGGCAGTCGCCCCAGTTATCCATGAGGATCTGCTCATCAAGCTCGTCCACGACGCCATCGCCGTTGAAATCCCACGGACAGGGCGGAGGCGGCGGCGCGCCCCACGTGGCCAGCAGCAGGAGCAGATCGGCGGTGTTCACCGTCCCGTCGCCGTCGATGTCGGCCGGGCACAGTTCCGGGGGGTCGGGGCAATCGCCCCACGCGGCGAGCAGCATCAGCAGATCGACCGTGTTCACGACCCCGTCATAGTTGATGTCGCCCAGACGGAAATACTCGAGCATCGGCAGCGGCATGAGGATGACCGGCCGGACGCCGTCATCGGCCGTCACGTGGAAGCGATCGACGCCGACCTCCTCGCCCGCGGTGAGCTCGACGCGATAGGTTCCATCGCCGTTGTCGACGACCTCGCCGATCGAGGACAGGCCCGCGCTGTCGGGCGCATGCTCGACGGTCAGCGATTCGATGTCAACGCTGATCGGCTCACCCTGCCAGTCCAACAGCGTGATGTCCATCGTTGTGGTCGACACGCCATTGGGCGGAATGTGCGGCGGATCGATGGTCGCAATAGACTGAATCGCGTCCGGCCGTCCGATGAGATCAGCCCGCCACGTATCAAACAGCGCCTGAAGCTGGGTGACGGGATCGGGCTCGCCGTCGCCCTGGAAGGCGACGTTGAGGCGCATGACGTAGTCGCCATCCACGCAGCCGTTCTGGTCGCAGTCATCATCATCGGTATCGCCGATGCGGGCGACGACCATGCCGCCGATGTGGCCGGACTTGTCGAAGTCATCCGGGGGGCAGCCACATCCGGTGGGATTGTTGGGGCTGCATGAGCATCGGCCATCGCCTCCGTTGACGCGTGCCGCCTCCATCCCGGCCATGAGCTTCGCGGGGATGTCGCCGTTTGTGTCGAGTATCGCCTGCTCGATGGCGGGGACGACGCAATCGCCGGCGAGGATGTTGCCCTGGATCGCGTAGTGCAGCGAGCCCTGCGCGCCGACGACGCCGCCCGCCCACTGGAAGCAGTTGACGCCGGTGAAGGTGATCTCCCGCCCCTGCGTGTCGACGATGCCGTATTGCCGCGACTGATGGCCGGGGATGGCCGAGAGCAACTGGAGGATCTCCTCAGGCGTGGTGCCGATCAGGAGGTTGTCGAAGATGATCGGCCGGCGCTCGCCGTCGAAGTCGCCGGAGGCCTGCACCGCCGCCCCGCCCTTGCCCACCACGACGACCGGCACGATGGCGAGCAGGTCGTAGTTGTTCAGGCAGGTCACGGTGCCCACCGCCACCTCGTTCGTCTCCTCATCAGCCAGCACGATCGACCAGGTCGCGTCGGCGTTCGTCGGCAGCATCAATGCGAGCGCGGCTGCGCAGATGAGTCGGGTCAGGGCACGCATCGTCAGCATCGTCAGACCTCCAGCGGCAGATGGTCGAAAGGACCGGCCCGGCGGCGGGCGTGCACCGGTCCATGCCCCATTATGCCACGCCGAAGCGCCCGGCCAAGCAGGAAATCGCCGGCCCCCGGAAAAGATGCCTGTGTGCCGGTGCAGGGAGGTCCGACGGGTAGTGAAAACCGTGAGGTCGGGGTATCCTGATCACTCTCCCGCCGGCCCGCCCCGCCCCCTCATCAGGACGAGAACCCGACAAGGAACCATCCATGCGCAGCGATCAGGTCAAGCAGGGACTCGAGCGCATGCCCAACCGGGCGCTGCTGTACGGCACGGGAGTCACGCCGCAGCAGATGCGCAAGCCATTCATCGGGGTCTGTTCGAGCTTCACCGATCTCATCCCCGGCCACGTCGGTATGCGCGCGCTGGAGCGGAAGATCGAATGGGGCGTCAGCGCGGGCGGCGGCGCGCCGTTTCTCTTCTCCGTGCCCGGCATCTGCGACGGCGTCGCGATGGGGCATTCGGGCATGCACTATTCGCTTCCCTCGCGCGAACTCATCGCCGACATGGTCGAGACGATCACCGAGGCGCATCGCCTTGATGGTCTGGTGCTGCTGACGAACTGCGACAAGATCACGCCCGGCATGGTCATGGCCGCCTGCCGTATGGATGTGCCGGCGATCGTCGTCACCGCCGGGCCGATGGCGGCCGGCCAACACGCCGGCCGGCCGCGTTCGCTGGTGCGCGACACGTTCGAGGCGGTCGGCCTCTGCCAGGCCGGGCGGCTGAGCGAGGGTGAGGCGAGCGCTTTGGAGCTGGCCGTCTGTCCGGGTCAGGGATCGTGCCAGGGGCTCTACACCGCCAACACCATGGCGTGTCTGACGGAAGCGATGGGAATGAGCCTGCCCGGAACCGCGACGGCGCTGGCGGGCATGGCCGAAAAGCAGCGACTTGCCCAGCTCGCCGGCGAGCGGCTTGTCCAGCTTGTTCGCGACGGCGTGACCGCGCGCCGGATCGTCACGCGCAACGCGCTGGAGAACGCGATCCGCGTCGATCTCGCGATGGGCGGATCAACGAACTCGGTCCTTCATCTGCTCGCGATCGCCCGCGAGGCCGAGGCCGGACTGACGATCGATGATTTCGACCGGATGAGCCGCGAGATCCCGCAGATCGTCTCCCTGCGCCCGGGCGGGGAGCTGATGATGGAGGATCTTCATCACGCGGGCGGGATCCCCTCGGTCCTGAAGGCGTTGAGGCCGCGCCTTGACACCGGGTGCGCGACCGTGTCGGGGCGGGCGATCGGCGCGCTGTGCGAGACCGCACCGATCGGCGTGCGGGAAGTCATCCGAACGTTGGATGATCCGATCGCCCCGGAGGGCGGTCTGTGCATCCTCCGCGGGACGCTCGCCCCCGAAGGCGCTGTCGTCAAGCAGGGCGCGGTGCCCGATGAGATGAAACAGTTCACGGGCACAGCCCGCGTCTTCGACAGCGAAGATACGGCGATGACCTGTCTGCGACGGGGCGATGTCAGGCCGCATGATGTGCTCATCGTTCGTTATGAAGGCCCCCGGGGCGGGCCGGGGATGCGCGAATCGCTTTCACTCACCGCCGCCGTGGCCGGCTCCGGGCTGGGGGACAAGATCGCCATCGTCACCGACGGACGATTCTCCGGCGGAACACGAAACCTGAGCATCGGCCACGTCTGCCCCGAGGCGGCGGTCGGCGGGCCCATCGCCCTCGCCCGCGACGGCGATCAGGTGCGCATCGACATTCCCGCCCGGCAACTCGACCTGCTCGCCGATGAACGCAAGCTCGAAACCCTCCGCGCCGCCTGGCGGCCCCCGAAACCGAAGTTCACCCGCGGTTGGCTTGCGCGCTATCCGCAGCTTGTCGGCAGTGCTTCGGAAGGCGCCGTTCTCTCCGCGCGAAGCGGTGCGTAATCAAATGCGTGTGCCGCTCGCCTTCGATGTATGCAGAGGAAAGAAGAGGAGTTCCTTCAATGTTACTATCGACCCGCCGCACGCTCCCTGTTCGAGCCGGTTTCCTCGCGCTGGCGGCGGTCCTGCTCGGCGCCGCCCCGGCCGGCGTCATCGCGTCGGGCGACGAGGCCGATTCCGACCGGCCCGCCGTCTGGGCCGGCTACTCGATACCCCTGCTCGATCTCGCTGACCAGACGCATCGGCAGACCATGGTCGATCGCGAGGCGGGGCAATACCTCGGCCATCCGAGCACGGTCCTGCTCGAGGACGGCAGGACAATCATCGCGGTGTACCCGAAGGGTCACGGCCGCGGCGCGATCGTCATGAAACGCAGCACCGACGGCGGACTGACCTGGTCAGAGCGGCTCCCCACGCCCGACAACTGGGCGACCTCGACGCAGACACCCACGCTCCATCGCACCATCGATCCCCGCGACGGCACGAAGCGACTCATCATGTTCTCCGGGCATTATCCCATACGCATGGCGCACTCCGAGGACGACGGCCGGAGCTGGACGCCGCTCGCGCCGATCGGCGACTTCGGCGGGATCGTCGCCATGGGTTCCTGCGCCCGCCTTGCGAATGGAGACTATGTCGCCCTCTTCCACGACAACGGCCGCTTCATTAGAAAGGGCGGCGAGACCACGGACACGTTCACGCTCTATCAGACCTTCTCCAGCGACGGCGGGCTCACCTGGAGCGAACCGGAGTCGATCTGGAGCGGCTCCGACGTTCACCTGTGCGAGCCGGGGCTCATCCGCTCGCCCGATGGGACGCAGCTCGCGATTCTCCTTCGTGAAAACCGCCGGCGAAAGAACTCACATGTCATGTTCTCCGACGACGGGGCCCGGACATGGTCGGCGCCGCGCGAACTGCCCGGCGCCCTGACCGGCGACCGGCACACCGGCCGATACGCGCCGGACGGTCGGCTGTTCATCTCGTTTCGCGATACCACCCGCGACAGCATCACCTACGGTGACTGGGTCGGCTGGGTCGGAACGTACGATGACATCGTCCACGGCCGCGAGGGACAGTATCGCGTGCGCCTCATGGACAATCATCATCGCTGGGATTGCGCCTATCCGGGCGTCGAGGTGCTGCCCGACGGCACCATCGTCTGCACCACCTACGGCCATTGGACGAAGGGCGAGAAACCCTACGTTGTCTGCGTGCGTCTGACCCTCGACGAACTCGACGCCCTCGCGCCGGGTGAAGCGCTGAAGCCCACCGTGCCCGGAGACTGGCGTCTGACGTTTCACGATGAGTTCGCAGGCACGCGCGTCGATGAGACGAAATGGACGCCGCGCGACCCGTGGGAACGGGGGCGCAATCAGGAACTCCAGGCGTATGTTCCGGAAGCGCTGGAGGTGCGCCGAGGCATGCTGCGCGCCGTGGCCCAGCGGAAGTCGGCCGAATACGCCGGAACGATGCGTCAATACGTCTCCGGCATGATGAACGGCGCGGGCAAGTTCAATCAGCGGTTCGGCCTTTTTGAGATCCGCTGCCGCGTGCCGCGGGGCAGGGGGCTGTGGCCCGCGTTCTGGCTCCTGCCCGACGAGCCGCCCGGCTGGCCGCCGGAAATCGACGTGCTCGAGATCCTCGGTCACCAACCGCAGCGCATTTACTTCACTCATCACTGGCGCGACGAACAACGACAGCGGCGCAGCGACGGCGGGCGCTGGAACGGTCCGGACTTCTCGGCGGGCTTCCACACGATCGCCGCGGCGTGGTCGGACGAGGCGATTGTGTGGTACGTCGACGGCGTCGAACGCGCGCGCTCGACGAAGCACATTCCGGCCGGGCGGCCGATGTTCATGCTCATCAACCTCGCGGTGGGCGGGACGTGGCCCGGCGCGCCGGATGCGCAGACGAGCTTCCCCGCCGCGTTCGAGGTGGATTGGGTCCGCGTGTGGGAGCGCGCCGAGGAAACGAAAGACCGGTAGGCGGGCCGAAGCAGACCGGCGAGTCGTCGCTCCCGCCATCGCGCAACCCGCCCCGCATGACGAACGGAGATTCGAGCCTCACGCCCCGCCCGTCCACTGCACGAACGCCTCGATCGCCTCGTACTCCGCGAGGCCGAGCCTGTCGAAGAGTTCGGCGGTCGTGCGGTTGCGCTGCTCGGCCCGCTGCCAGAACTCGCGGGTGTCCCACGCGCCGGGAAACAGCGCCTTGTCCTTCTGCGATTCGTGCTTGAAGATCGCCATCCGCTTGCGCTCGACCTCGCTGGGGCTGAGGGGGACGGCCATGTCGATCTCGTGCGGCTCCCATTCCTGCCATGCGCCGCGATAGAGCCAGAGCTCGCACTCGTTCATCCACGGCTCATCGTGAAGACGCTCCAGCGCGGTCAGAACGGCGGCCAGGCAGACGCGATGCGTGCCGTGCGGGTCGGAGAGATCGCCCGCGGCGCAGATAAGATGGGGCTGCGCCCGCCGCAGCAACTCGACAATGATTTCAATATCATCCTCGCTGAGCGGCTTTTTCCGCACACGGCCCGTTTCGTAGAACGGCAGGTCAAGGAAATGGATGTTATCCGGATGGACGCCGGAGTATTTCGCCGCGGCCCGCGCCTCGCTCCGCCGGATGAGCGTCTTGATCGACTGCAGCTCGGCGCTGTCCACCTGGCCCGGCGTCTTGTGCGGTATCAGCGATTGCACCTCGCGCGCGATCTCCTGCGGCCGGCCGCTGTCCGTCTTCGCCTGGTAGAGGCGGCAGAACTCGGCGATGAGATCGGCGTGCCGCACCGCATCATCATCGAAGACCGCGATGTTGCCCGAAGTCTGGTAGGCGACGTGCACATCGTGCCCGTGCTCGCAGAGGCGGATGAGCGTCCCGCCCATCGAGATCACATCATCGTCCGGGTGCGGGCTGAACACGACGACCCGCTTGGGGAAGACATCGGGCGGGTTCTGCGAATCGACGCCGCGCCCGGCGACGAACTTCGGCCGGCCGGGCTTGCCGCCGGGCCAGCCGGTGATGGTGCTCTGAAGCGTCTTGAAAACCTCGATGTTAATATCGTACGCCCCGCCGCGGGCTGAAAGCAGATCCTGAAGACCGTGCTCGTTGTAATCCTCCTCGGTCAGCTTGAGGATCGGCTTGCCGAGGGTGAACGCAAGCCAGATGGTGGCCTTGCGCATCAGCGTCCGATCCCAGTGCAGGCCGAACTCCTCGACGGGACCGAGCCGCCAGGGTGTTTTGAAGCGGGTCAGCTCGGCCGCGGCGGGCGGATCGACGACGATCTGGGCCGAGGGATGCTCCTGGAGGAAGCTCGCGGCCACCGAGGGCGTGACCTCATCCTCGACCGCGCGCCGGATGATCGGCGCCTTGTGTTCGCCGAACGCGAGCAGGACGATGCGCCGGGCGGCGAGGATGGTGCCCACGCCCATGGTGATCGCCTTGCGCGGCACGTTCCATTCCCCGAAGAAATCGCTCGCCGCATCGAGACGCGTCACCTTGTCGAGCGTGATCAGCCGCGTTCGGCTGTCGCGCGGGGAGCCCGGCTCGTTGAAGCCGATGTGACCCGTGCGGCCGATCCCCAGAAGCTGAAGATCGATGCCGCCCGCTTCGCGAATCATCGCCTCGAACCGCTCGCACGTCGCGGGAATCTCCTCGCGCGTCACGGTCCCGTCCGGCACGTGCACGTTTGCGGGATCCACGTCGACGTGATCGAAGAGATACTCGGCCATGAACCGGTGATAGCTCTGCAGCTCATCCGGGCTGATGGGCCAGTACTCGTCGAGATTGAACGCGACGACGTT
>JAXHTH010000068.1:0-12250 GCA_034211115.1 Planctomycetota bacterium
GTTCTCCACCCTCCACACGAACGATGCGCCGTCCACCATCCTGCGTCTGCTCGACCTGGGCATGGAGGCGTTCCTGCTCACCGCGACGATCGAGGCGATCGTGGGCCAGCGGCTCGTGCGGCGGGTCTGCCTCAACTGCAAGGAAGAGTATGTCCCCACCGACGAGCAGCTCATGGAACTCCAGCTTCGCCGACAGGACGTCGAGGGGCGGACCTTCTTCCGCGGACGAGGCTGCGACAACTGCAACCACAGCGGCTACCGCGGGCGCCGCGCGCTCTTCGAGATCATGCAGCTCGACGACCATCTGCGCGAGCTCGTCATGAGCGAGGGCTCCACCAACGTCCTGCGGGCGGAAGCCCGCAAACGCGGCATGCGCACGCTGCGCGAGAGCGGCCTGCTCGCCATCTACGAAGGGCAGACCACCATCGACGAAGTCGTCCGCGAGACGATGATCGAGGAGTGATCCAGCATGGGCGGCGGCCGGTGGAATCCGGTCCCGCAAGGAGCGATACGGAATGCCGAACTACGTTTACGAAGCGCTCAACTCGGCGGGCAAGCCCCAGAAGGGGACCATCGAGGCCAACTCCAGCGAGGATGCCATCCAGCGCATCAAGAGCCAGGGCTTTTTCCCGACCTCGGTGCGCGAGCAGAAGGTCAAGGGCGAGAGCGGTGCCGCCCCGGCGGCGGCCGCCGCCCCCCGCAAGCGGAAGAAGAAGGCGAACCTCAACATCGCCATCGGCAAGGTGAACCGGAAGAAGCTGACGACCTTCACCCGCCAGCTTTCCACGCTTCAGGACGCCGGCCTGCCCCTGCTGCGATCGATCCAGATTCTGGAGTCGCAGCAGCGCCCGGGCCTGCTCAAGTCGATCCTGAGCCAGATCAGCGAAGACGTGGAGGCGGGCTCGACGCTGTCCGACTCGATGGCCAAGCATCCCAAGGCCTTCGATCGCCTGTACTGCAAGATGGTCAACGCGGGCGAGATCGGCGGCGTGCTCGACATCATCCTCCAGCGCCTCGCCAACCTGCTGGAGAAGGGCCAGCGCCTCCGACGACGCATCATCGGCGCGATGATCTATCCCGCCACGGTGATCACCATCGCCGTGCTCATCGTCACCGGCATCATGTATTTCGTGATCCCCAAGTTCCAGGAGATCTTCAACGACTTCGAGGTCGAGCTTCCCGGGCTCACCATTTACCTCATGAACATGAGCGCCTGGGTGGCGGGAACCGCCCATCCCGATCAGGCGATTCCGGGCGTGGTGTGGATCATCGCCTCGCCCATCATCATCTTCCTGCTCTTCAAGCTCATCCGCATGACCGGCCCGGGCCGGGCGGCGACCGACATCGTGCGCATCCGCATTCCGCTCGTGGGGCCGCTGCTGCGCAAGTCGGCCATCGCCCGCTTCACCCGCACCCTGGGCACCCTCATCGCGGCCGGCGTGCCCATTCTCGAGGCGATCATGATCACCCGCGACACCTCGGGCAACTTCGTCTTCGAGCGGGCGCTCACCCGCGTGCACGACTCGATCCGCGAGGGCGAGTCGTTCTCCGGCCCCCTGCGGGAGGCGAAGGTGTGCGATCCCATCGTGGTGAACATGATCGACGTGGGCGAGGAGACCGGCGACATGGACACCATGCTCATGAAGATCGCCGACAACTACGACGAGGAGGTCGACAACGCGGTCCAGGCGCTGATCAGCATGCTCGAGCCGCTGCTGGTGGTGTTCCTGGGCGGCATCGTGGGCACCATCGTCATCGCCCTCTTCCTTCCCCTCGTGAAGATGATCGAGAACGTCTCCGGCGGCGCCGGGTGACCCCGGCCGGCGATCCGTCCCCCCGCGAAGTGACCGGGACAAGAGAGCACCTGATGCATCGTTCAGCTCACAGCCCGCCCCGCCCGCGTCGACGGCCCTTCGCCCGTCGCGCCGCCTTCACGCTCGTCGAGATGCTGATCGTGATCGGCGTGATCATCATCCTCCTGAGCCTGCTCATCGTGGGGCTGAACATGGCGGCCAAGGCCGCCCAGCGCGCCCACACCCAGAGCCTCATGAACTCGATCAGCCAGGGCCTCGTGCGCTTCAAGGACGATGTCGGGTACTACCCGCCCGTGCTCTATCCCAATCGAGCCCTCTACGAGGATCCGGCCGATATCCAGGAGTGGTACTCCTTTACCACGCTGGCCGACTATCTCATCGGCTACGGCCCGCACCGCGAAGACGGGTACGGGTACGACCCCGATCTCAGCGGCCTGTGGGACTGGGACGGCGAACAGCCGCCCACGGGCATCCGCCATCCGCGGAGCGATGGCGTCTGGGGCGCCACCTTCGGCGCCGGCACCGGCATCGTGGCCGACCGCATGAGAAACAGCAGCGGGGACTACGGCTCGGAACAGGTTCCGAACCCCTTCGATGAGGGCAAGGTGTACGGGCCGTACATCGAGCTCACGGATAAGGACGTCATCGGCGCGCTCGTCGAGGTGGAACCGGATGTGTATGAAGTCCGCTTCCCCGGCGAGGCGGGATACGACGAGGATCTTCCCAAGGCGATCGCCGATTACTGGGGCGAGCCCATCGCCTACTACCGGAGACCCTATCCCCCCGGCGCCCTCACGCAGTCGTATCGCGCGGTGGACTACGACCTGGACGGCGAGCCGGATTCCGTGCCCACCCTCTCCAACGTCTTCTGCCTTCGGCCGTTTGCGGTCGATGTCGGGGCGGCCGCGGACAGCATCCTCACCGACGCCTCGGGCGACACCACCACCAGCTTCCGGCTGGAGTCGGCCGAGTTCGCCCTGCTCTCCAAGGGGGCGGATCGCGGTGTCGATCGCGCCTATCGCCGCGACCCCGATGAACTCAACCGGGACAACATCGTGGAGGCCGGACCATGATCAGGCCGCAACGGACAGACCGATCGATGCGCCGCCGCGCCGCGTTCACCCTCGTCGAGATGATCATCACCATCGGGGTGATCGTGATCCTCACCGCCCTCACCGTCTCGGCCACCGTGGCCCTCTCGCGCCGCAGCGAGGTCAACCAGACCGAGCAGATGCTGCGCCTGCTGGATCTCGCCGTGCAGGAGTGGGAGAGTGAGACGGATCGGAAGGTCAGTTGGGGCGACGGCGCGCGGTACGACATGCAGATCAACACGCCGCACGTGTTCACCCTGACCGAGGTGCTCCAGCGGATTCGAAGCACGGAGACGGTCCGATCGTTCCTCGCGCAGATCCGGCCGGAGTTCCTGTACGAGTACAACTCGGAGGACGAGGTGATCCCGCCCTGGCTGCCTGTCAACCCGGACCCGGATGATCCGGATCCGAACAAGGCCAACGCCCGGACGAGCTTCCTGCAGGGCGACTGGAACGGCGGCCTCGCCGTGCTCGACCCCTGGAACATGCCCATCCGCGCCGTTCATCCCGGGCGGCTCCACGAGCCGGGCGATCCCTATGAGCTTGATAACGACGGCACTATTTACCTGAGCGAAGCCGAGGGCACCTACGGCGTCGAGTCGATTTATGGCAGGTGCGAGAACCGGCGCATCCGCCTTGTCTCCGCCGGGCCGGATGGCAAGTTCGGCAACCTGAGCGCCAACCACCAGACGGAAGAGCACGAGCAGGCACACGACAACGTTCATTCCTATCCCGTGGAGGATGTCCATTGAGCAGGTTCGCCCGACATCACCTTCCGCGGGGCGGCGGCGCGGCCCGGCCGGGCTTCACCCTCGCCGAGCTGCTGGTGGCGATGGCCATCATCGCCATCATCGCCGGCATCACCGTCGTGTCCGTACGCGGCATCACGAAGGACGCCAGGCTGTCCTCCGGCGCCAACGCCGTCACCGCCGCTCTCGACAACGCCCGCGCCCTGGCGATGAAGAACAACCGCATCGTCCTCGTGGCGTTCCGTCCCCGTTTCGATGGCAACGAGCAGTATGTCGAGGCGGTGACCGCGTGGTGGACGGGCGAGGCGGCGACGGCCGAGGTGGGCGGGGATGAGCGGGTGGTGGATCGCTTCGAGCCCATTCCCGATGTGATTGCTCGCGATCTTCCGAGCGGGATCAAGGTGGCCGGCGCCTCCTACGGCTCGGAAGAGGACGAGCTGTGGGTCACCCAGAGTCATCTGCCCGCCATCAATCAGGACACCGGGGCCGGCGAAGCCCCGGGCGAGATCATCGCCGTCATGTATGCCGCCGACGGCTCGATCATCACCCGGAATCCGCAGGCGGATGTCAACCGCACCTTTCTCGATTTCAATCGCAGCGGCCACCAGACTTTTGGTCCCCTTGAGAATCCCTGGACTGAGATTACCTACGACCCTGCCTTCCCTCCGACAATTGATCCCGCGGATTTCAACGGCAACTACTTCTATCAGTCGCATGCGGACGACGAACCGTATCTCAGCTTCGTTCCCTTCCTCGCCGTGTTCGATGATGACGAGGCGCGCGAGCGTTTCGACACATCATTGTGGACGAGTGCGAGCAATCGCAATACCGATCTGAAGGGCTTCATTGACACGACGGCGGATCGAATCCACTTCAACCGCTATACGGGAGTGGTGATGCGATGATGATCAGGAAGGCATCGAGGCATCGAGGCATCATGGCATCAGGTGGGAACGGTGTCGTGGCGCCGCGGCGTGCGTTTTCGCTCGTCGAGGTCCTGATGGCGATCTTCATTCTCGGCATCGGGGTGATCAGCATCGCCGCCCTCTTCCCCGCCGGCATCGCCCAGCAGCGCAAGTCCGTGGACGATGTGATGGGGCCCATCGTCGCGGAGAACGCCCTCGCCGTCCTCCGCAGCAAGCTCTCGCCGGAAGACTTCGGCACCTTCGAGGAGTTCAGCCCCGACTACCCCCAGGTTATCACGGTCTTCTCCCCGCGTCCCACCGTGCCCGGCGACTGGTCGTGGCTGAGGCCGGCCTTCATCCGCGCCAACACCTACCCGGACAAGTGGCCTTACGGCGCCATCGACATCTTCAACGGCGCCTACCACCAGAGCGTCACCGCCCAGGTCGAGTTCCCCGGCGGATACGGAGACACTGATCCCTTCCTCGACGCCATCCCGTACAACACGGATCGGTACGGCGGCACGCCGCCCGCGATCATCTTCAGCCAGCAGGAGCGGTTCTATCCCCAGGCGTCCCATACGCCCATCGATTACTCGAACATCACCGGCGAGGAAAGGCTGCCCAAGCCGCAGTACGTGTGGGACTGCATGTTCCGCCGCTTCCAGGGCAGAATCCTCGTGGCCATCTTCGTCTATCGCGTGAGCATGCCCGGCGGCGAGATGTCCGAGTACGCCGTGCCTCAGCCCCCGGGCTCCGGCTTGAAGCCGCTTATTCCAGTGTGGGTCGAGCTCACGGACGCGAACGAACCCGAGCCGTGGCGCGGCGAGGCGTGGGACGCGTACGGCGAAGATCTTATCGAGGGCACCGCCGATGACGCGCTCCTCGTCGGCACGACCGGCGAAGAATACGACATCACCAACAACGCCCACCAGTGGCAGATGGGCGGCCAGTGGCTGCTGGATCAGAACAACAACGTCCATCGCGTGCTGTCGGGCCGGCGGAACCCGGCGGACGGCCCCGTGGAGCTGCTGCGCCCCCCGCCGGCCATGCCTGCCGTCAACTCGTATTACATGCTCGCGCCCGATGATCCCAACCGGGTTGGCATGGACAACATCGTCACCGACATCTGGTACATCCCCACCACCCTGATCTCGCAGGGGGTCGAGTACCGCTTCACGCCCGTGTACATCGCGGTGAAGGAGCTGTGATGAAGAAGGCATCGTGGCATCGTGGCATCATGGCATCGAGGGGCGGAAGTGACATGGCATCGTGGCATCGTGGCATCATGGCATCAAGGGGCGGAAGTGACATGGCATCGTGGCATCGTGGCATCATGGCATCAAGGGGCGGAAGTGACATGGCATCGTGGCGCCGTGGCATTGTGGCATCAAGGGGTGGAAGTGACATGGCATCGTGGCGTCGCGGCATGACGGCATCGAGGGGGTTCACGCTCACCGAACTCATGATCGCCGTCGCCCTCCTCGTCGGCGTCCTCCTCGCCGTGAGCAAGATCTTCTCCACCACCAGCCGCGTCACCGGGCTCGGGGCGGCCACCGCGGACGTCATGCAGGAGGCCGCGGCCATCGAGCGCCAGATCCGAGCCGACTTCGGGAAGCTCTCCTACGAAGGTGTCTTTGCCATCCGTTGCGTCGCCGTGCCCAACGACATCCACTACAACGCGGATCGGCCCATCCTCCTCAACCCGAACCTCGACCGTGATGCGATCATCCGTTGCGATCAGCTTCTCTTCTTCACCAACGGTGCTCAGTCGGTCCAGACATATCAGATCGGCCAATACTCCAACAAGAAGGGGCAGGGGACCGCCACCCGCATCTACTACGGCCATGCCTTCCAGCTCGGCGATCTCGGTGAAGCGTTCGATGATGTGAACCTCACCGCCCACGACCCGCTGGATCGCGTCTATCCCTGGACGGACAGCGACTTCGAAGGCCAGGTCAACATGGCCGATACGAATTTCGACCCGAGCGGCAACCTCTTCAACTGGTCTTCGGCGGGCACGATCGAGCTGCCGCCGCGGGATGCCCGCACCTGGCTTCTCGCCCGTCAGCCGGTCGCCCTCGTCGATGATGACACCTTCCTGCCGGGCAATGCGGGCAAGACCGTGTATCTCAACCAGGTCACCGCCGCCTATTCGATTTTCCTCTGGGAGCCCCTGCTGGGCAACAACTTCCAGATCTTCCAGGGGCGCGTGGACGCCGCGGCGACGCAGCTCAACGACATCCGTCGCACCATCCTCAACGTCGATCTGAGCGGGGACCCGGTCGGCAACCCGAACTTCGGCAATCCCCAGCCGTGGATGGATCCGTCTGTCGCCAACGACCAGCGCGAACTCATCGCCAACCAGCTTCTCTACTACCCGCGCGCCGAACGCTATCCCCCCAGTATGCACCGCGTCGATCAGGCGCTGTCCAATCACGTTCTCGGCAGCGCGTGCAGCTCGATCGCCATCGACTGGACGTGGGAAGACGGCAGGGGCGAGGTCCGTGACGCGATGGGCAACATCGCTCAGGACCCCAGCGACCAGCCTCTCTTCGGCGTTCGCCTCGAGACCGAACTCACCGGCCTTCCCGGATCGCAGACGCGCGAGCAGCCCTGGTTCGGCATGCCCGATCCCGACCTGTTCCTCGGGAGCGGAGAGATCGCGCCGGATTACAACCGAGGCGTCGGCGCCTACGGCGACCCGGACTATCGCGAGCTCGATGACGGCTCCGGCTTCTTCAATTACAACTGGGCGAACACGATCCCCATCATCGATCCCCCCAACTCCGAAGGCCACCTCAACAACATCGAGCGCGTCTACAGCCCGCTCGCCGGTGTCGTCGTCTACGAGGCCATCTTCGGCTACAACCAGGATCAGCCGCTTGACGAGACGGGATTCCCGAACCTCGATGTGGGCTACACCCCCTGGCCGTCGGCCGTTCGCGTCACGCTCACCCTCCACGATCCGGACGGGCGGCTGGAGAACGGTCGCGAGGTCCAGTTCGTCATCAACCTGCCCCCGAGGGCGATCGACATGCCCGAGCCCTGACCCGGGCGACCGGCCGTGCCGGGCCGCGTCCCGCGCCGCGTCCGTCCCGAGGCATGCACCGATTCCGGGGGCCGGGAGCGAGGAGTTTGAGTCATGATGAAACCGACAGGACACAACCCGGCGCATCGACGGAACGCCCGACGCGGCAACACGATGATCCTCGTGGCCGGCATCCTCGCGTTGCTCGTCGTCATCGCCGCCGCGTACATCACCCGCACGCAGGGCGGGCGGGTCACCGCCACTGCGGTCCAGCATTCCGCGACGCGGGACAACAACGCGGGCATCATCGCCGACACCATCGCCGAGGAGATCGCCGGCGCCCTGTTCGCCGATCCGGTGAACCCCGATGATCAGTTTTGGGCGCTGGGGCTCGCCGATTCGAACGCCCGCCGCCTTTCGCCCGAACCGGATGCCCTGCGCTACAGCGTCGATCGTGACGCCAACCAGAACGGCCGGCCGGACTTCCCGTACAACTTCGCCCCGTACCACACCGTGCCCTTCACGAACTGGCCCGACGACCTGACCGGGCTCTCGAGCGGCTGGCCGAAGGGCCCCGGCGCACCCAACGGTCTGGAGCGTGTCTCGGGCGTGAGCCCGATCTGCGAGGGAAACCCCGTCGGGAATCCGGGCTTCGGCGACACGCGGTGGTTGCGGGACACCGAGCCTCTGCGCTGGAACGTTGATCCTCTGAACGATCCGATGAACGACGCCTTCAGGCACTGGCGCCATCTCACCAACCTCTCACACCCGAACAACGCCTTCCGCATCGTCAAGGGGATTCACGATGTAAGCGGCACCGGTGATTGGGGTGATGATCTCGGTGGCGGCATTATCACGAACTTGAATTACCCTTTCGAACAGTGGCTGGTCAGCGTGTCTCCGGGGGTCAACTACGGTGCGACCGGAGACGCCGTCCTTCCTCCTCAGAACATCTTCGATACTCAATGGTGGCAGTGGTTCAACAACTACGAGTTTGTCTACAAGAACGACTCGTTCGGAAACCTACTCCAGCGACCGCCGCAGAACCTGTACAATCTCAATGATCTTGACGCGGATGGGTTTGCGCTCGAAGAAGGCCACCGACCCCAGGACGAGTTCGTGCCCGGCACGGCCCGCTGGACGGTGTCCCGGATGCTCGCGGATGCCGACGGCGACGGGTTCACCGATTCCTTCTGGTTCACCGCGCCCACGCCGATCGAGCGCGGCGTGCGGCAGATCGTCGCCGTCTCCATCGTCGACAACAGCGCCCTGCTCAACCTGAACGTCGCGACGCGTACGAGTCCGCGCACCACCGCGGGCGAGACGCCGGCCGATCTTTCGCTCTGCGGGCAACAGCTTGACACCGAGCCGATCCCCAACGACCCGAACTGGAACGTCGGTTTCTTTGACAGTTTCAACAACCGTGGGCGGTACTTCGATTATCCCGGCGGCAATCCGTACGACGGTGTTTTGCGCATCAGGTGGAACCCGAACCGCTGGGACGTCTTCCGCACCGAGATGGGTGTGCTTCTCCCCGACGGGCTGACCCTGCACCCGGCGTTCGTCGAGGGCGACGGCGGGTGGTGGGAACCGCTCCATCGCCGCTGGTACTGGCTGTACGCCGGCAGTCGTCCCTTCACCGCCTCCTGGGGACTCACGCCCTTCACCCTCGCCGATGAACTCGAGCTGCGCATGTACCACGGCCAGAACTACCCGTGGATCTTCAGCCGCCTCGAGGGCGCTTTCGGCGCGAGCAACTTCACGAATGATTACGAGTTCCTGCGATCACCGACCTGGTACGAGGAATCCACGCCTTATCTCGATCAGCTCAACAACACGGAGCTGATGCACGATCATCGCCGCAAGCTGGCCGTCTACAACGGTGCGCGGAACGATGAGCTTCCGCCCTGGCTGCGCTGGCGCTGGCGCGTCGATGCCAACCCCGCCTTCGTCGACCTGCCGCAGGTCGTCGACAACGAAATGGTCGTCGAGCCCGAGGCGATGGATCGCTTCCTGATGCAGTCCCGCCGGAAGCTGGATCTGCGCGAGATGTCGCCTCTGATCCTCGGCGATCTCGATCTCGGTTTCCGCTATCTGCACGAGCGCCTGCCCTGGACGCTGCTCAACATCTTCGCCGACGGCGATGAGCTGGGCAATCTCTGGGACACCCCGCCCTCGAGTGCTGGCTCGTACTTCGGTTCCTACACGGGTGGTTCGGACGATGTGGACGAGCTGCGCGAACTCGCCGCGGCGTACACGGCCAACATCCTCGCCTACCGTGATGCCGATGCCGACGCCCCGTTATATGACGATTACGGCCCGGGTGGTTCCGGCCAGGTCGGCGCGATCCCGCTCCCGGAATGGGGGGAGACGGAGCCGGAGGATGAGACGATCCGATACCTCGGCATGGAGCGCCAGCCGTTCCTCCTCGAAGCGTTCATCGGGCATGTGTATGAGCCGGAGAGCGTGACTCCGCCGCAGGGGACACTCGGATGGCTCAACAACGGAGCGCCCATCCTCCTCTCCACCCAGGACTGGGACGACGATGGCACGGCGGAGACCGTACCGTCCAAGACGCTCGTCATCGTCCAGATCGCCAATCCTTACGCCGAGCCGATCATCCTCGCCTCCGACGACGGCGGCGGCGGTCCCGATCCCGACTTCCCGTATGAGTACCGGCTCGATGTGCTCGGTGAAGAGCCCGTCTCGTTGAGCACGATCGCGCGGGCGGAGGCGCCGACGGTCGATTTCGACGGCGATGGTGACGTGGAGTATTACCTTCCGCCCGCCCGCGATAACCGCCCGACGACGATGATCGTGTATTCGATTCCCTACGATCCCAATTCCGGCATCACCCAGGGCCACGTGCGGGACTTCTTCGATCTCACGACGCTTGACCATCCGCAGCAGGACCTGCCCGACTTCCCGGGCCACACGATCATTGCGGACCTTCGATACCCGGGGTATGGCATCGATCCCTGGAGCGATGATCGCAGCCAGTATGACGGGCTCAACCCCGACAGCATCGAGGATACGATCCGGCTCGTGCGGGTCGATACGCGCACGAATCCGTTCAGCGAGGTCGTGATCGATCGCATGGACGGTCCCGATGAATCCGGCGTGGACTTCGAGTTCCTCGAGGGCGTGGTGGCGATGGGCGATGATTCGAACATGCTTCCCGCGTGGGAGGATCTGGGGGTGATTCCGCCCCCGGACGGCACGGACTTCTTCCCCATCCCGAACAACCAGCCTGACCCGCTTCCGTCGCATTACATGCAGTGGCGCAGCGTTGTCCGGGCGTGGGGGCGCGATGACGACGCCGTCCTCCCCGCCGTCAGCGATCCGGACGAGATCAACCCGCGCTACATCTCGGCGCGCAAGAAGATACGCATTCCCGAGGTGTCGCCGCAGGGACCGGACGGCTCCGGCCTGGATCCCCGTGGCGAGAAGCATTACACAGACGGGAACGTCTTCAACATCGGCGACGATCCGGAGCAGGACCCGGGCTACGTGCCGCCGGTCTACTGGCCGTGGTTTACCGTCGTCATCAACAACCGGCCCGGCGGGCTGCCCGATTACTCGCGCAAGCCGACCTTCTTCGACATGAACGTGCCGCGCGTCGGCGGGGACCCGCACAACGAGCCCGATCAGTGGCTGTATCCCGACAAGGGCTTCTATCACAGCCCCTATGCGCTGCAGATGCTTCAGAAGGACGGCGACTTCCAGCAGGTGGGCGAGCTGCTCAACGTCTGGCTCTACGGACATAAGCTCGAGTTCGAGCTCGACGTCTACAACGAGACGCTCGAGACCTTCTCCGAGCGAATCTTTCGGGAGCAGGAGGAGCCCGACTACGGCGACGACGATCTCTACGTGAACCGTCTGCGCCCGGGCAAAGTGGTGGGGATGCCCACGATCCCTCCCAACGATCCGGGACAGAACTACCCGTACGATCCCCAGCACGCCGTGGCCCCCATGCCCGCGGGCCTGCGCTTGCTGGATGCATTCGTCTGTGACGGTCCGGGCGTGAACTACAACGGCGACCCTGCGTTCGCGAACCAGTACTACTTCAACAACGCGATCGGTTTCGGCGGCCGCCTCACGCCGGGACTGATCAACATCAATACGGCGCCCGTCGAAGTCCTCCGCACGCTTCCTCAGTGGTACAAGATCATTCACAAGAGCGCGGCCGACGTTTCGCCGGCCGTGCCGTACGAAGACTATCCCCGTTGCACGCTCCCGGAGACAGTCATCAGCTATCGCGAGCGATTCCTCAACAACCAGTTCAACTTCCTCGGGTTCGATGGTGGACCGCCGTACGCGGTGCGTGAGAACCTGCTGGATGATGATGAGCATGATGAGGACCACCGCGGCGACCGCGGATATGCATCCCTTGGAGAACTGCGACTGCTGCGAGAAGAGGGGAACCGCGTCCAATCCGTCTTCACGTCTCCCGATACGCCCGACGATTTCCAGCTCATGGAGGATTCCTGGCGCGTGGACTTCCTCGCCGCAGACGGCGTCAGCCCCTTCACGTACTTCGGCAACACGACACCCTGCGCCTACCTCGGTACGGACGTCGTCGGCGTGGACCGGTATGTAGACATCGGTGACGGCGTGGCGGACGATGCGGAAGAGGCCAACATGCTCCTCGCGGGGGCGAGCA
>JAXHTH010000069.1:0-3799 GCA_034211115.1 Planctomycetota bacterium
TCCGCGTCGCGGGCAGGTCTTCGATGGCGCGGGGAAGCGCTCCCCTGCGGGTCGCGGCTAAACACTCGGTCGTTTTTGCGCCACCACGTCGGCTCACAATCCCGTGGCCGCACGGCGCGGAGCACCGCGGCACTCTACACTGTCCCGCCGCATGGATGTCCAGTTCATCATCCTCGCCGTCGTCGTTCTCGTGCTGGGCAGCGCCCTGCAGAGCGCGGCCGGGTTCGGGTTCGGCATGTTCGCGATCCCCCTCCTCATCATGGCCGGGGCGCGCTCCTACGAGGCGATCGCGATGATCTCGATGTGCGGCACCGTGCAGACGGTGATCGGCGTGTACACGCTGCGCCGGCACCTGCACTGGCGGCAGGTGGCGGGGATGACGCTGCTGGCCGGGGCCGTTCTGCCGCTGGGCGTGTGGACGCTTCACGAGATCGTCGCGTTCTGCCCGAAGGAAACGATCCGGCAGATCTTCGGCGCGATCGTGCTCTGTGCCGTGCTCGCCCAGTGGCTGTGGCGGGTGCGCCCGCGTGAGCACCTTCACTGGGCCTGGGGCGCGGGGGCAACGACGTTGTGCGGGTATCTCTCCGGCCTGGCGGGGATGGGCGGCCCGCCGGTGGTGATGTGGGTGATGGCCCATCGCTGGTCCAACCAGCGCAGCCGGGCCACGCTCTGGGCCCTGTTCACCGGCCTCACGCCCTTTCAGTTCTTTCTCCTCACGCACCGGTTCGGCGAGGACGTGGTCATCGCCTACCGCGACGGCCTGCTGCTGTCGCCCGTCATGCTGCTGGGGATCCTGCCCGGGCTGTGGATCGGCCATCGAATCTCCAAGCCGCTGTTGAGGCAGATCAGCTACGTGATTCTCCTGCTGATTTCTCTCTACGCGATCGGGCAGCCGTTTGTGAGCGGTGTGTGGCCGGGGCGTTGACGGCCCGGCAGTGGAGGTCGGAGTCAGCAAACGACCGGAGAGGACAGGAAGCGCCGGCCGGCGCCAGGTTGCCCACGTCGATCGCGGGGGTCGGGAGGCGAAGGGCGCTATCGGAAGCTGCCGCGGCCGAGGGACGGTGCCGATGGTGTGCCCGCCTTGCCCATGCTGCCCGGATTGGCGGGTGATCCGCATCGAGGCCGAGAATGGGCGTTTCCGATCGCCGGCCCGGGTGGCGTGAGGGGGAATCCTGGCGCAACATTAGTCTTGGCAATGACTTCCAGAACGGTGACAACGTCGATGCGCCCGGCGTCCCTCATCGCGGGTGCCTTCTTCGCCGCGGCGATCCTGGCCGGCTGTCAGAGATCGACGGTCATGTCCACCGATGGTGGTCGCGCCGCACAAGTCCTTCCGTCCCTTGTGTTTGCACCCCCGGGCACCGATTCGTTCGGCGGCCCGGCCGACCACCGGGGCTGGGAGACGGGCCGCAACGATCGAAGCCTCGGCCTTGGCGGGGAGAGCGGCCTGGAGCAGCGGCGCTGGGTCGAGGTTCGCCGCGTCGACCATCGCTGGACGCTCAACGGCCGTGTGCGGGAGTCTTCGCGGACGACGACGCGGACACTCCGAAGGGGGATATTGAGATCCGATTGATTGATTTTGCCCGCCGCTTGGGCCATTCAGCCGGCGTGCGGGTCTGAGACGCACCCGCCCGGCCGCACCGGCCAACGTTCCATAACTTGTTGTCCTTGTCGGAGTTGCCCTTGACGGGGGATTCGCGATCCGCCATACTGGGCCCGTGCGGTCAGGCCAGGTGGCTGGCTTGAGGCCTTGGTGAGGGTTGGACTCTGTTTCGCGACGGTGCCGATAATCCCGGCCGATCGACGCGGATGGGTGAGCAGCAACGCGACGGCAGGGGGGCCGATAAGCATGTCGACCACGACGAAGAAAGATCTCATTGACCGGATCGCCGATGAGACTCAACAAAAAAGAACCGCCGTTAAACAGATCATCCAGAGCTTTCTGGAAAACGTGATACGCGAACTGAGCGAAGGCAACCGGCTCGAGTTCCGCGATTTCGGCGTGTTCGAGATACGGAAGCGCGCTGCGCGCACGGCGCAGAATCCCAAGACGCTCGAACGCGTTCCCGTGCCTCCCAAGAAGACCGTCAAGTTCAAGGTGGGCCGCCTGATGAAGATGGCCCTCGAGGGCGAGGTCGATCTGCCCGGCCACGAACAGGAGGAACCGGACGGCCGCAAGGCGAAAGTCGGCACCGGTTCCTCGCCCGACTGACCGGCTGCGGCACGTCCGCCGACCCGCGGTCAAGCATGAACGCCCGTCGAGACCATTCGGCGGGTGTTGTCGCGCGCGGGGACCTCGGTCATAGGATCGAATGTGGATGAACTGTCCGCAGTCTCCTCGTTTCTCACGTTCGTCACCGGATTGATGCATACTGCCCGGCGCACGGATGAGCGAACCGCGAGAGAGACCTTCTTGGAGCCCAGCAGTGAAACTCACCGCACGGATGCGGAAGCAGCAATCAGAACTCGATCCTCAAAGTCTCCCTGGTCGGCCGCGACGATCGGACCCGGCTAACGCCGGGGCGGGCTGCTCCTCGCGGCGATCCCGCCTCCGTCGTCGTCGGGACCTCCGCCATCGGGCGGATCAGATCCGTCGCCGTGGGCGCGAGGTCTGCAGCGGCTTCCTCTTTCCGCGAGCCAGCATGGTCACGATCGCCGATGCGGTCGACGCGCTTGTCCGGCGCGGGGAGTACGACATCGCTGCCAAGCTGGCCGTCGTGGCACGTTTGGCCCCGCCGTCTCGATCGACACGGCCGACGAGACGGTGAGAGCGCTCTCGGCGGCTGGCAAGTGGGGCCCTGGCACGTCACGCAGACAGCCTCGCTCGGTTCTTGACGCACCTCGCCGCCATGCATTCTGCCGGATATCCCTCAACTTGGAGGAATCGGCCCGCTACTCAGTGACTCGGTTTGCATAGCATTTACCGGCGTTGGGCATTTGGCGACCGAGTCAATGGAGAAAAGCTGTCTACAACGCGGTCGCGCCCGTCGTTCGTTGAAGCTGCAGCCATAATCTCCGCGCACGGATGAGCGAACCCACCCCCCCGGACATCCAGACGTCCCCGGCCAGGCGCGGCAACGGTGAGTCCGCCTCCGGGCCGGAGCAGCGCCGGCAGCGCGACTGGAAGCACCTCTCCAGCCTCTTCGAGCAGCTTCCCCCCCATTCCCTGGAATCGGAGATGAGCCTGCTGGGGGCGATGCTCATCGACCCCCAGGTGGTGGGCGACGTGGTGCTCGTCGTGCGCAGCGGCGACGATTTCTTCAAGCCCACGAACGGCGCGATCTACGACGCGATGGTCGAGCTCTACGACCGCCACGCCGCCCTCGATATCGTGCTCCTCCACCAGTTGCTCAACGATCGCGGCACGCTCGATGCCGTGGGCGGGCTGAACTACCTCGTCGAGCTGGCCAACGCGGTGCCCAGCGCGGCCAACGCGCTGCACTATGCGCGCGACGTGCGGCAGAAGGCGGCGGTGCGGCAGCTCATCGACGCGGCCGGCGACGTCCTCTACGACGCCTATCACAGCCCCGAAGATGCGCAGGTGATTCTCGAGCGCGCCGAGCAGGCCATCTTCCGAATCGCCCAGCAATCCGATCAGTCGCACGCCGAGACGCTCCAGGCGCTGGTCGAGGAAGCGATGCGGGTGATGGAGGACAACGACGGCAAGCTCATCACGGGCGTGCCCACGGGCTTTCGGGATCTGGATGAGATGACGCAGGGCCTGCAGCGGGGGGAGATGATCATCATCGCCGCCCGCCCGTCGATGGGGAAGACCGCCCTCGCCCTGAACATGGCCGAG
>JAXHTH010000070.1:0-39075 GCA_034211115.1 Planctomycetota bacterium
CTGAAGGGCCATCAGTGTTTCGCGATCAGTCATGGGCGTTCGCCTTCCGGCCGCTCAGAGACGGGGTCGATCCAGCAGGTCGTCGATGCGCTCGGCCCGGCGCATCAGGGGGCGCTCCCGCTCCCCCGCGGGACGGGTCAGCGTCATGAGCCGCCGGCGAAGGGCCCGCACATCCTCGGGGCGATCGACATCGTGCCATCGGGGCAATTCCGCCCGCGTGAGGCGGGCCTCCTCCGCCCGTTGGCAAGTCTGATCGTACACGGAGGGGCCTCCCCAGTCGATGCGGCGCAGGACCTGGGGCAGGTACCGCCGGGCCGCGAGGGTCCAGTATCCCCCGTCGTGCGCCGGGCCGATGGCGAGCTCCGCCCCCGCCAGCGCGGCGGGGATCGCATCCAGCGCCGACTCGGGCACATCCGGGCTGTCCACGCCGAAGAACGCGATCGGGCCATCGGGCGCGACCGTCCGCCAGACGTGATCGAGCCGGTGCCCGAGATCGCCGGGGCCCTGGTCGGCGAGGCGCACGTCGGCATCGCGGGCAAGCTCGAGACGGCGCAGCATGTCCGGCCCCGCCCCGTCGGGGCTGGCCGCGAGAACGACCGGCCCGCGTGCGGCGAGGCGGCGGATCGTGCACTCGAGGAAGACCCAGGCGAGCCCGGCCGCGCCCTCCGGCCTGCACAGCCCGCCCTCGACGAGGCGCGTCTTCACCTCGCCGGGGCGGGGGTACTTGGCCATCACGACGGTGCGCAGCGCGGCGGAGATGCCCTTCATAACCATCTGTCCGCAAGGTGCCAACGATAATCCCCGCCCGCACGCTTCGCCCGCCGCGCCGGCCGGACTCCTCCGAGCCCGAGAACACTGCGACGCGTCGGACGTCTATTCATATTCACCCACGCCTTGCCTGACCCGATCGGGATGTCTTGAATGGTCCATAGAACTTCTCGCCGTTATCAGACGTAGGAAGGCCCATGGTCTACGAGCAGCTTGCATGGAAGGACAAGTTTACGGAGCCCACGCCGCACCAGCTCCGCCAGAGCCTGCCCGAGTCGAGCCTTGACCTGTTCGATCGCACCCGGCGCCACCTCCGCCGGCTGGACGGCGTCGATGAGACCGTCGCCTGGTACGGCCTGTGCTGGTGCTGGTCCATCGAATACCGAACGGACCCGACCGGCGAACCGCTGGCGGTGATTATCCCCTCGCCGCAGGATCTCCAACTGGCCATGCCCCTCGATCCGGAGTTCATCACCACCCTGCCCACGAAGCGGATGAAGCGGGCGATCCGCGACGGGCTGGACCTCGCCCAGGAGCCCTTCGACACGCGCTGGGGCGTCTGGTCGATCCAGCCGGGCAGCTTCGTCGACGATCTCACCGACCTGGTGAACCGGAGGCTCAGGCACCTGGAGAGGGCGGCAGGCTGAGCTCGGACCGTCCGTGATCCCGGCCCGCTCTCGAGGGCGCGACGATCAGCTCCTGACCCGTCCACCGATCAGGGATCCGCTTCCACCCATCTCCCGTTCCGATACAGGGGTCGCGACGCATCGACGCCCAGCGTCTCCTCGAGCCGCGCCGGATCGACCTCGATCAGCGGTCGTCCCTCGCCGTAGAGCAGGGCGCTGGACCAGGGCCGATCGGATCCCGCCAGCAGGGCCGTCTCCAGCCGCAGCATCCGGATCTCGTCGGCCTGTGACAGGTTGGGCCTGACACGGCCGCGGAAGCTCCGGCATTCCTCGAGGAACCGGTTCGCGCCACCGGGCAGATACGGATCGCATGCCTCGAGCAGCTCCATCGCGCCCGGCTCGCGCAGGGCGGCCAGCGCTTGCGAGCCGCGGCCGCGCCGGAAGTAGCTGAACGCTTCGCTGAGGGCGAGCATCGCCGTCGGCGTGGGATCTCCGTCCAGGCCCAGCCCCTCGAACGACGTGCTCGACCGGCCGATCCCGCCCCGCCCGAGCAGCGAGGCGAGCGCGATCAGCCGGCGGCGCTCATGCTCACGCTCGGCCAGATCGGCCAGCGCGAGGCACGCGCTCCGCCCGAGCCGATCGCGATCCAGCACCCCGGCCAGGGCGAAGAGGTGCCGGGCCAGCCCGCGCTGCGCCTCGTCCTCGGCCCGGTCGGCGACCTCCTCGGCCAGCTCGAAATACGCCATCGGCACGGCGGGGCGCAGCGCCTCCAGACGATCCTCCCACGTCGCCGCCGCGTCGCCGCGCGACCCGTTGGAACTCAGCGCCAGGCACGTCAGGATCAGACACGCCGTCGTGGCGATCGGCAGGCCGGTCACGGGTCGGGACGGAACGCTCACGGATCGACCTCCCCGGCCGACGCCATCTCTTCTCCCAGGTTCATTCGCAGGGCCCAGATGCGGCTGATCGCGTGCTCCGCCTCGATCGCCTGGCGCAGGACATGCCCGGCGTCGGCCCGCGCCTCGGCGGACTCGGCGAGCACCGCGCCGGCCTCGTCGTAGAGACCCGGCTGTTCCGCCACGGTGACATAGGTCAGGTGATCCAGCACGGTCAATTGCTCGGCGACGAGCCGCTGGATCGGGCCCTCGGCCAGCCGGCGGCGCATGTCGCGCCGGCGCTGCAGGCCGGTCAGATCATCGGGCAGCGGGCGGGAGGCCACCAGCGCCCCGGCCCGCGTTCGCCAGACGTCGGCCAGATGTGCCGCGCCCTCCTGGGGCGAGCGAAGCGAAAGCGACAGGGCCAGCTCCGGACGCTGCGCCGTCACCCGACCCGCGCAGCTCTCCAGCAGCAACTGCGCCAGATCATCCACCACGCTCCCCGTGCCCGGGTGAAGTCTCAGGGCGTGATGCAACAGCGCCAGCCGCGCCTCGATCGGCCATGTTTCGCTTCCCACCGGCGGCAGCACGCGACCGGCGTAACTGCGAATCGTGTCCGACACGCCCCGGTTGCGCGGCGCATCCGGATACTGATCGAGCATCTCCATCGCGACGTTGGGGCCGGCGACGTAGAGCTGGATCAGAAGCGATCGCGCCAGCGCCCTCACCTCGTGCGGGCTGCCCAGATACACCTCGTGCACGAACACCTCCGCATCCACGGGCCCCAGGTCGGTTCCTTCGGAGGTGCGCAGCGCGTTGAGGCGTCTCAGTTCCTCCTCGGTGTTGCCGCGGGCGTCTTCATAGGCCACGGCCCATTCCCCGTCCGGCCCGGCGGGACGTCCCCGCCTCGGCGCACCGGACAAGGGACCGGGCGGGCGGATGCGCTGAGGGGGCGGCGGCCGACGACCGGGCGCGACCTGCGCCGGTTGCTGCCGAGGCTCCTCCTCCGGCTCCTGGAGGATCATCGCCGCGTCGATCTGCCCCAGTACCGCCTCCGCCTCTTCCGGTTCGCGGGTGGCCAGCAGGACCGCGGCCTCGTTGAGCCAGCACGCGATCAGCAGGCGGGCCATCAACTCCTCCTCGCCCCGAGCCGCGGGCTGCGTGTCCATCGCCCCGCGCACCGCCAGCCACCGCCGACCCACCCGGGCGTCCACCGACACCCCCCGTCCCTGCGCGATCACCCGCTCTCCGGGCCCCCGGACCGGCGGCCAGCGGTCGGCGATCCGATCGCGAATCCGGTTGCGGAACAGCTTTCCCCCTCCCGCGGGCAGGACCAGATCCTCATCGAACCAGGGCGCGGTGTCCGATTGCGCCAGCAGGCTCGTGAGCACCCACAGATCATCGTCGGTGACCTGCATCTCCGGTGCGTTGAACAGCCGCGACACCGCCTCCCGCACCACCGCGCTCGTGCGGAAGTCGGCGATGACCAGCAGTCGGCCGAGCACGTTCGCGCTGGGCCCGGGCCGCGAGAGATCGACGCTGGTCTCGATGATGCGCCGCGCCGCCGACATGATCGCGGCGTCGAAGCGATCGTCATCGCCCAGCTCGCGCCGGGCGGCGATCCACATCTCCCACGCGTCGTAGGCCTCCGGGTCGTACTCCAGCACGTCCACCAGATCCGCGAGGGCCTGGTCGAGCCATGCCGCGGCGGCGGAGGTGAAATCATCCATCACGTCAAGCGAAGTCTGGTCCACGGTCACCGTGAGATGAGTGCGGGCGCGCTGCACCACGGCCGGCGGGAGGTTCCTGCTGCCGGCGATCGAGCCCAGCGTGCCCGCCTTCCAGGATCCGCGCCACAGCTCGATCGGTTCATCCACCCGCCCGGTGGGAGGCAGGAGAGATTCGAGCAGGCGATCACCCACGCTGGGCTTGTCGGCCACCTCGAAGAGCACCTCGTCGATCCCGCCGTCGATCGCCGCCCGCGTGCTCTCGTCGGCGAGCACCCACCCGGTCGCGATCGTGTCGACCGCGGCCGTCCAGTCGCGATACACGGCTTCGGAGGGATCATCGGTGATGGCGAGCCGGCGTGCGACGCGATCCAGCAGCTCGGGCAGATCGGAGCATTGATCGGCCGCCTCCGTCGCCTCCAGCGGCAGCGCGTTGCCCAGGAACGTCGGCAGGGGCTGGAAGCGCGCCAGCCGGGGCCCGAGCGCTTCGGCCTCCTCGTCCTGCGCCGCCGGCGTCTGGACGGGCTGCGCCGGCCCCGCCGCGGCCGGCGGCTGCCCCTGATCGGCGCCGGGCGGAATCGGGCGGCTCTCCAGCGCCGCGCGAATGACGATCACCCCCAGGATCAGCGTCAGCACGCCGAAGAACGCGGACAATCGCACCGTCGACCAGATGCTCCGGCCGCTCAGCTCTTCCGACAGGCGCTCGCCGACCTGCGCCATCTTCGTCGCCGGCGCGTGAACGCGCACCGGCCCGGACGCGCGCGGCTCGAATCGCCAACTGCCCGTGGCCATCTGTGCCACGTCGAGGCGCGGTCCGCCGCTGCGCGCGTACTCGCTCAGCCCCGTCACGACCTTCATCAGCCCCGGCGCGGTGACCCCGTACGTTTGCGCGAGGGCGACCAGCCGCGCCCGGCTGGTGGGGTTCCATCCCCCGCTGCCGACGAGGACGGCCAGGACGCGGCGATCAAATGCGGTCAGTTGGCGGCGGCCGGCGCCGCCGGCGCGCGGCGATGCCGGTCGCACGGGCGGCGCGGGTCGAGCCTGTCGCGCGCGCGGAGCGCGGGGACGAACCGGTTGTTTCGGGTCGCCGGTCTGCGGCGAACGGCCCAGCAGCGATGCCGCCGCCTCGCGCAAACGCCGACGAACCGCCTCCGCCTCGGCGCTCTGCCCGTCGGGATGGCGATGCACCTGCTCCAGGCGTTTGATGAGGGCGGCCTCGATGCGCCGACGATCGCGTGTCTCCTCTTCGGGCAGGCCAAGGAGTGCGGCCGGATCGGCCGATTCATCCACTCCGAGAAAGCGTTGGAAGGGACCGGGGCTCATGGCGGCGCCTCCCCCGCCCCTGTGCCTTGTGCCTCTTCCGCGCTCCCCGCGGAGGCCTCCGTGTCCGGCGATGTCGCAATCCTCAGATCCAGCGCGCGGAGGCGCGGCCCCCACGGGTCCGGGCCATACTCCGGATTGAGCTGCTTGTGCTGATCCATCACCGCGCGGGCGCGCGACGGGTCCCTCGCGGCCAGCAGGTTGAGGAGATGGAATTTCGCCTCGTACCACGCGTTCGTGCCCTGCGGACTGCCGGCCACGAGGGCGCGCCAGCATTCCAGCGCCTGCTCATCCCTGTCGAACGCCTCGGACAGAAGCGCGGTGGCGTGAAGGAAGCCGGCGTTGCGCGGCCGCGCTTCGCGCAGACCCTCGAAGAGCGTCAGGGCCAGCTCGCCCCGCTGCCGATCCCCGCTGCGCTTCCAGATGGTCATCGCCGCATCGGCCACGGCGGCGAAGGTCGCCATCACGCCGGGATCGCTGACGTTCCTCGGATCGTTGTCGTACTCCTCGAGCACGTGCCGGCCGTACCGGACGACGAGCGCCACCGCGGCGCGATCGTCCAGCCCCAGCTCCTCCGCCTCCTTCCAGCGATCGTTGCCGTACCTGAACATCGCGCGGCTCGCGAGTCGAGACCAGACGCTTTCCGGCGCCTCCTCCCGCATGCGATCGGCGATCAGGGACGCGGCCTCCGGATCGCCCGTGATCAATCGCTCCTGGAGGCGCCGGTAGGCGAGTTCGCTTTCGAGGTCCTCCAGCTCGATGCTCGGGCGCCGGCGCAGCTCCTCGATCGATTCGAGCACGGTGCGTGCCACCACCACGCGTTCGATCCCCTCCTGGAAGGCGATCTCGAGAATGCGCCGGCCGGTGACGAGGTGCCGCGCGACGGCGAGCGGTTCGGTGAGGCTGAGCCGCTCGTGCTCCCGCTCGAACAGGGGCAGCGCGACGGAGAGATATTTCTCTCCCCAGGCGATGCGCTGCACGCGCTCCGCCTCGCGGAAGAGCTGGTAGAGGACCTGCGCCGCCCGCCGCCGGGCCGCGTCATAGACCTCGCTCTGCGGGGGGATCGAAAGCAACTGCTCGGCCACCTCGGCCGAGATCTCCTCGCTCGTCAACGCCCGGCGGAGGATCAGCTTCGGCGCATGAGGATCGGACGGATACTCGGCCAGGAAGCGATCCACCAGCGCCGCGAGGCGATCGGCGAGGCGCGTGTTGTCCGGCTGCGCCTCCAGGAGTCGATCCAGGCACACGATGGCCATCCACAGCGCCTCCGGCGCTTCCTCGGGCGCGAGCAGATCGGCCGCGGCCTCGAAGGCGCGCTGCGCCTCGACGAGCCGGCCCTGGAAATACAGGCACCACGCCGCCAGCCGCTGGCAGTCGGGCAACGCGCTGGGGAAGGACTTGGCATCGGGCTCCTGCCGGGCGGCGCGGAAGGCGGTCATCGCCTCGTCATACAGCGCCGCCACCGCCTCATCGGAGGTCGGCTCGTCGCCGCCGTGCCGCTCCCGGGCCCGGTAATACGTCAGCACGCCCCGGACGTAGTACTGAGCGAAGCCGTGGGCGCCCAGCGCCTCGGCGCCGTAGCGCTGGGCGAGGTCGAAGACCTGTTCCAGTTCGCCGCGCGCGGCGAGCTCGGTGACCGCGAACCGCGCCAGCTCCGCCGCCCTTCCCGAACGGAACTCCGCCTCCAGCGCGTGCACCACCGCCAGCCGCAGCCAGTGCAGGGGAACCGATCGCTCCTTCGTGAGACGATCGAGGATCGCCCGCGCGTCGGCGTACTCGTCGTGCTCGAGATGGATGGCCATCATCCACGCCGGCAGCTCCTCGCGCAGCGGCGGATAGGTGCGCTCATGCTCGAGCAGGGCCAGCCACTGCAGCGCCTCCACCGACGAGGCGGTCAGGCTCTTGCACAGGGCCATCCCCAGGATGCAGCGGGCGATCGATTCCTCGGAGCGCAGATCGACGGAGACATCCCGCGGGTCCGGCGGACCGCCCTCCAGGTCCAGCAGTTCGGCGAATCGCCGCTGGGCGGTGCGCGCGATGTCCGGCCGGTTGTTCAGCCAGGCCTGGTAGTAGATGGACCAGGCGCTGAGGAAGGTGCACTGGGAATAGAGCTGCCGCGCCTCCTCGGCCTCTTCGCCGATCATCACCGCGTCGGACCCGCTGGCCCGGCCCAGCCGCCGCTCCAGGAGACGCGCATCGTCCTCCAGCCGCTCCCGCAAGTCGTCGAATTGCTCGATCAGCTCGTCCAGCGACGCCCGCGCCCGTTGGAGCTCCTCGTCGGTGCCTTGCCTGAGCCGATGTCGCTCCGCGCTCTGCTCCGCCGTTCGATAGGACGTGCGCAGCAGCGCCAGCTCGAGCCGGCTCGTGTCGCGGGACGGGGCCTGCTCGAGAAGTCGGCGGCTGCGCTGCTGAAGATCGGCCCGCCGCGCTTCATCGTCGACCGTGCCCAGCAGTCGAGCATAGATCCCGGCAAGACGGACGACGAGTTCGCCGCGCTCGTTCGTCGGCGCCTGCTCGAGCTGTTCCTCGAGGTGGACGGCCAGCAGTTGCATCAGGCCGTTCCGCTCCAGCCAGGCCGCCACCTCATCCCCCGCCGCGGGGACGGGCGCGATCAGCATCGCGGTCAGGATGATCAGGCTCCGGCTAAGACGACGGCACATACGTCACCTGTTGGAACCCCGCATCGCGGGCAAGCTGGATCGCCGCGACGGCGTACCCCACGTTCACGCCGTCGTAGACCTTCACGAACACCCCCACCTCGGTGGGCAACCCCTCCAGCGCCCCAGCCAGCTCCTCGCGCGTGCGGAGCACCTGCGTTCCCAGCCGATAGGCCGGCGCGCCCTCGAGGACGACGACCTCGATGATCTGCGGCTGGAAATCGCTCGCCTCCCCCGACAGCGTGTCCCGCTGCGTCTGAAGCGTGGGGCTGAGATGATCCTCCCGCGCGGTGAGCACCATCGTCAGCATGAAGTACGCCAGCAGCAGGAACGTGACGTCGATCATGCTCGCGAGGTTGAGCGTGATGCGGTCAAGTCGGCGACGGGATGGACGGGCGCGGATGCGCATGAGGGTGGCTGGCTGTTGGCTCTTGGCTTTTGGCTTTTGATTGCTGGCTCTGGTTGGCGGTTATTGGTTCCTGGTTCTTTGATTCCCGGTTGTTGGTCGTCGGTGATTCACAGTCATCCGGTATCGGCCCTGGCTCTTCGCATCTCTCCTGCAACCATCCCTCATCACTCCGGCACCTGGGTGGCGAGGCGTGCGGCGCCGACCCCGGTGGCTCTCAGGCGGGCGACGATCTCGTTGAGCCGCCTCGTGTTCCCGCCGCGATCGGCGCGGATGAGCAGCTTGAGGCGCTCGGCGTTGCGGCCGGGCAGACGGGCCACCTCGGCGGTGACGATCCGCTCCAGCCCGTCGAGGCTCACCCGCCGCCCGTCGACGATGATCGCGCCGTCGGCGTCGATGTTGATGATGATCCCCGCCTCCTCCGCCGTCTCCTGCTGCTCGCCCTTCTCCCGGGGCAGCTCCAGATCGGCCCGCGTCTCCAGCGCAAAGCGGGCCGTGGTCATGAAGAAGATGATGAGGAGGAAGACCACGTCGATCATCGGGGTGATCTCGATGGCCCGCACCCGCTCGCCCTGTCCTCGCTTTCCCAGCCGCATCAGGTCGCTCCCTCCCGGCGCTCGCCTTCCGCGGAAACCGGGGGCGGGCCGGGCCGCGCGGCCGCCGCGCCCGGTCTTCGCGGCGCGGGAGTCCCCGCCGACTCCGATTCCAGGTGCAGGACGAGCCGCTCGATCTCCATCCCCGCCTCCGAGCCCAGCGCATCGATGCGATTGCGGAAGAACGTGAACAGGGCGATGCAGGGAATCGCGAGGGCGAGGCCCATGAGGGTGGTGATGAGGGCGAGGCTGATGTTCGCGGCCAGCGTCTCGTGCTGCGCCGCCTGGTTCGCCCCGCGCGACAGCGACTCGAAGGCCCCGATCATGCCGAGCACGGTGCCCAGCAGTCCCAGCAGCGGCGCGATCGCCCCGATCACGCCGAGCACGTCGGTGGAGCGGTACAGCCGGGCGGTCTGGTCCTCGCCCGCCTCCTCGATGGCGCTCTTCACCTCGAAGGCCCCGAAGGCCGACTTCTGAAAGCGGGTCAGCCCCGCCACGAGAATGCGGGTCAGGTATGAATCGTTCTGCGGATGCATGCAGTACTCCAGCGCGCCGCTCACGTCGTTGCGCGCGAGCATGTCCTCCAGCGATTCGACCTGATGGGGCGGCAGCAGCGCCCCGCGCCGGATCTGCACGAGGTGCATGATGATGAGGGCGAGGGCGATGACGCTGAGCCCGATGATGAGATAGCCGACGACGCCGCCCCGCTGGATCGTCTCCAGCCAGGACACGCCCGCTTCATCCTGGGCGAGCAGAAGAGCCATGATGTTCGACGGGATCATCTATTGAGCATCCTTTGTCAGGGAAGACCTGATCGGGTCAGGAGCGGTATGGACGGGATGATTGGGAAAGCGACGGGCCAGCACATCGCGAAACGTCTCCGCCGCGGCCGTCTCGCCCCACGCTTCGCTCGCCTCGGCGCAGAAGGCGAGGGCCAGGCCGGCAAGGTAGGGCTGGCTTCGGCCGAACCGCGCCGGGAGGTGAACCAGGTCCAGCAGGCCCCGCTGCCGCGGGGCGACGCCGGTCTCCCGCAGAAGCGAGGTGCCCAGCGAGTAGCGTGCCCAGCCCTCCGCCCACGCCGGCAGGTTCGGCAGATCCGCGCGCAACTGCCCGCGTGCGGCCCGGCGTTGCTCGCCCTCATCGGACCCGCAGGCCAGGCACGAGACGAGCAACTGCACGCCGGGATGCCCCGCCACCGACTCGTCCAACGCCGCGGGCGCTTCGGTCGTTTCACCGTCAAGCTGGCGGCGCACGGCGTGGAGGTAGAGGCGGGCGATGGCGGCGATCGCCGCATCATTCCGCGCGTCATACTCCTCCAGGTCGCGCTGAAGCCGCTCCAGCGCCCGGGAGCGGATCCACGCCGGCGCGAGTTGCGGGCACAGCGCCGTCGCCTCGTCGACCACCGCCGGCAGCATGCGATAGCTGGCGGTCGAGACGCCGGCCCGTCGAAGGCGACCGACCTCGAGGGCCGGGATCACCGCCGCCGCGTTCGCCCCGCGCTCCAGACGACAGCGAAGCAGTCCCTCGGCCACGACGAGGGCCGTCTCGTGCGTCCGGCCGCGAACGCGCTCGAAGAGCCGCTCCAGCAGCGGCTCGGCGAGCGTGGTGTCGCGGCGTTCGACGCGGCTGCGAGCCCGCCACAGCGTCTCCGCCGTCTGCAGGCGATCCTCGAGATCGGCCTCCACGCGATCGGTGTCGAGGCGCCGCACGCGATCCCAGGGGATGAAATGCTCGGCGCCCTGCGCGCTGCGGATCACCACGCCGGCGTCATCGATGAGGGTGACCCGGCCCACGAGGGGCGGCTCGGCCCCCCGCCGCTCGACGCGATCGGGCTCGTCCTGCCCCGCCGCCGGCCGGGCCGGCGACAGCAGAAGGAGAACCATGAGCAGAAGGCAGCCGGCGCGTCCCATTCAGCGGCCCTCCACGGGAACGAACCGATAGACGCCGCCCGACTGCCGGGCGATGCGCTTGAGAAGATCCTGGCTGCGCGGATCGCCGAACGCGATCGTGTTGATGACCACCCGCCCGCTCTGCCGCTTGAGGGTCGCCACGATCTCATCATGGTCGCCGGGGATCTGGCCGTCGGTGAGAAAGAAGATGACATCGGCCCCCTCGTCGAGGGAGAAGACCTGCGAAAAGGCGGGCATGGGATTCGTCCCCCCGCCCGGGTCGACGGTGTTGAGCCATCGGATGAACGAGTTGACGTTGCTCCGCTTGGCCTGCGTCCAGCCGTCCTGCCCCGGCGGCTGTCTGTAGTGGTTCGAGAACAGCAGCACGTAGAAGGAGGCGTAATCGGGGAGGCTGCTCACGGAACGGGCCAGCTCGTTCATCGCCACCTGCATCTTGCGATGCTCGCCCATCGAGCCGGAGCGGTCGACGACGTAGGCGAAGCGCATGCCGCGGGAGCTGACGCCGAAGAAGGACGTTCCCGCTCCGCCGCCCACGAGGCTGCCCCCGGCCCCGGCCTCGTCGCCCGCCCCGCCGAGGGTGGGCATCGCCCCCGCCCGGTCGATCTCGAGTTCGGCGGCGGGGATGACCGGATCGAGCTCCGTGGCCGGCTCCTTCATCGCCAGGTCCTCGAACTCGCTCACGATCTGGGGGATGAGGTCATCCAGCTCGGCCGACTCCAGGTCCGTCAGCTCCTCCTCCTGGAGGATGGCGAACTCGTAGGTCACCGGCTCGGGCCCCGTGCCGGCGGGCACCGAGCGGAAGGAGAGGGCCAGGTAGTACATGAGCCCAAGGTGGACGAGCAGGGAGATCCCGACCCCCACGATCAGCAGGTGCAGCCGTCGCCGGCGCGCCGCCGTCTCCCGCTGCTCCTCGAACCGGCTCAGGGCCAGTCGGAGCGCGGCGACCTGATCGCGCAGGGCGTCGGTGCCAGAAGATGAAGGACCCAGTTCGCTCACGGCGGCTCCAGGAGAGAATCGAGCCGGCCGGCCGGCTCGACCGGCCGCTCGCTACATGATACGAACCCTCCCGATTCCGACCGGATCAGGCGGGGGGCTTGACCGCCTCTGCGGCAGGCGGTCCAATTCAGTTCTTCTCCGCCCTCGAGACCACGCCCATGCCAGACGCATCCCCCGGCTCTTACCGTCGCGTTGTTCTGAAGATCAGCGGGGAGGGATTCGCCAAGCCCGGCCAGTGGGGGATCGACCCCGAGGAGCTGGGCGTCATCGCCCGGGAGATCGACGACGCCGCGGGAAGCGGCACCGAGCTGGCCGTGGTGATCGGGGGCGGCAACATCATCCGCGGCGGCGTGCTCGCCCGCCAGGAGGGCTTCGACCAATCGACCGCCGACTACATGGGCATGCTGGGCACCGTCATCAACGGGATGGCCCTGAAGGAAGCGCTCCAGATGCGGGGCCGACCCGCGCGGCTGATGTCCGCCATCGACATCCCCGCCGTGGCCGAGCCGTTCATCCGCGGGCGGGCCCTGCGGCATTTCGAGAAAGGCCGGGTGCTCATCCTCGCCGCGGGGACCGGCAATCCGTTCTTCACCACCGACACCTGTGCCGCCCTCCGCGGGACCGAGCTGGGCGTGGACGTGCTCCTGAAGGCGACCAAGGTGGACGGCGTCTATTCCGCCGATCCGAAGACCAACCCCGGCGCGACGCGCTACGAGCGCCTCACCTTCGCCGAGGCCATCGAGAAACAACTGGGCGTGATGGATCTCACCGCCCTCACCATGTGCATGGAGCGCAATCTGCCGATCGTCGTCTTCGATTTCAAAACGCATGGCAACATCCGTCGGGTGGTCGAGGGCGAGCGGATCGGCACGCTCATCGCGCGATGATCCGCCTCCGGGGACTGGTACGCCCCCTGACCCGCTATCATGCGCCGATTCGGGATCTGCACCCCTCGGGAGATCAAATCGATGCCTCTGGAACAGATTACACGCGACTGCCGGCAACAGATGGACAAGTCCGTGGAGCACTTCGATCGCGAGCTGCGCGGCATGCGGACGGGCCGGGCGACCACCGCCCTCATCGACTACGTCAAGGTCGACTACTACGGCAGCGCGACCGATCTGCGGGAGCTCGCCGCCATCAGCGTGCCCGAGCCGACGCGCCTCCTCGTCAAGCCCTTCGATCCCACCAGCGTCAACACGATCGTCAAGGCCCTCGAGACCGCCGACCTGGGGCTCAACCCCCAGGCCGACGGACCCACGATCCGCATCAGCGTCCCCCCGCCCTCGGCCGAACGCCGAAAGCAGCTCGTCAACCAGGTGAGGCGGATGGCCGAGGACGCCCGCGTGGCCGTGCGCAACGAGCGGCGGGACGCCATGCGGCAGATCGATCAGACCGTCAAGGACAAGACCAACCACGTCTCCGAGGATCAGGGCAAGGACGCCAGGGAGGAAATCGAAGAGCTGACCAGGGAGCACATCAAGCTCATCGACGAGCACTGCGACAAGAAGGCGGCGGAAATCGTGGAGATCTGAGCCCCGCCGGCGATGAGCCCGCCGACCGGACGGCCCACGCGCCATGACGAGGAGAGGCGCCATGATCGGAATCGCCCTTGCCCTGCTCCCCGCCCTCCTCGCGGCCGGTGAGCCGACGGTCCGCGTCGATCGCGACAACGTGTCGATCACCGAGAGCTGCCGCGTGATGATCGCGGCCGAGCCGATCGTCGACGCCGACGGGAACGGGGTCATCCACATCACCGGCGACGACATCATCGTCGAGTTCGCCCTCCCACCCCTCGACGGCGCCGTGGAGGGACAGACGCCCGATGCGTTCGAAGGCATCGGCATTCGCATCACCGGCGACCGCGTGACGCTGCGCGGGGCCGCCGTCAGCGGCTACAAGGTGGCGATCCACGCCTCCGGCGCCGACGGCCTGACGATCGAGGAGTGCGACGTCTCCGGCAACTTCCGCCAGCGACTGAAGTCCACCCCCCAGGCCGAGGACGGGGACGACTGGCTCTGGCCGCACGTCAACGATGACAACGAATGGATGACCCGCTACGGGGCCGGGATCTATCTCGAGGATTCCACCGGCGTCACGATCCGGCGCGTCACCGCCCGCCGCGGACAGAACGGCATCATCCTCGATCGCATCACGGATTCGAGGGTCTACGACAACGACTGCTCCTTCCTCTCCGGCTGGGGCCTGGCCCTCTGGCGATCCCGCCGCAACGTCATCACCCGCAACGCCTTCGACTTCTGCATCCGCGGCTACAGCCACGGCGTGTACAACCGGGGCCAGGACTCGGCGGGCATCCTCATGTTCGAGCAGTGCTGCGACAACGTCATCGCGGAGAACAGCGCCACCCACGGCGGGGACGGGCTGTTCGGCTTCGCCGGACGCGAAGCGCTGGGCGAGGCGAACCCGCGCGACGAGCTGGACTGGTACGAACGCCGCGGCAACAACGACAATCTTCTCCTCGCCAACGACTTCTCCTACGCCGCCGCCCACGGCATCGAGATGACCTTCTCCTTCGGTAATCGCATGCATCACAACCGGCTCGTGGGCAACGCCATCTGCGGCGTCTGGGGCGGCTATTCCCAGGACACCCGCATCGCCGGCAATCTCTTCCGGCAGAACGGAGAGCGCGGCTATGGCCTCGAGCGCGGCGGCGTCAACATCGAGCACGGGCGCAACAATCGCATCGAACACAACACGTTCATCGAAAACGAGTGCGGCGTCCACCTCTGGTGGGACAACGATGAGAGTCTGCTGAAACAGCCCTGGGCCCGGGTGAACGAACACGGCTCCACCGACAACCGAATCCTCTGCAACACCTTCAACGACGATGCGATCGCGATCCATCTCCGCGAGACCACCGACACGCGGATCGGCGGAAACGAGCTGACGAACGTGGAGCGCCCCAACGACTTTGGCGACCGCCGCCAGCTCATGCTCGAGATGGACTGCGGCGAGTTCCCGCCCCCGTCATCGTTCGAGGCGCCCCGCTTCGGCAACACCCGGCCCGTCGGCGCCCGCCCCGAGCTCCGCGGCCGCGAGCACATCATCATGACCGAATGGGGGCCGTACGACTGGCAGAGCCCGCTCCTGCATCTCATCGAGCGCGGGTCGCATCGGCACGTCTACCGCCTGCTGGGCGACGGGCCGGACGCCGGGCGCGCGGAAGTCGATGCGCCCGACGTGATCGAGTTCGCTCGGCTCGACCCGGACCGACTCGTCCTGCGATTGTCGACGCCGAACACGATCAGCCCCTACACCGTTCGCGTGCCGATCGACGGCGGCGCGCTGACGCGGACCGGCACGCTCGTCAACGCCCGCTGGGTCGTCCGGGTGTTCCCATATGAGACCGATCCGCGCGAGGACGTGAAGGCGTGGCGGGCCGAGGCGGGCGACGAGCCGTACACGATGCACGCCGACGTCCTGGATCTGCGCTTCGGCATGGGCGGGCTGAGCGAGGCGATGGACCTGCCCGCCGCCCTGCCCCGCGATCGCTTCGGCACCTTCGCCTCCACATCGCTTCGATTCCCGGCCGGCGCGTGGCGCCTGCGCACGGTCAGCGATGACGGCATCCGCCTCTGGCTCGACGGCTCGCTCGTGATCGATGACTGGACCTGGCACGCCCCCACCACGCACGAATACGAATTCACGCTCGACGAAGCGCGGACGATGCCCATCCGCGTCGAGCATTTCGAGCTGAACGGCTACGCGATCCTCACACTGGACATCGAATCCGCGGAATAGCCGTCATCCCCCGAGCCCTGGCTCATCGCATCTCTTCGTATCGCCTCGTACCTCCACCGTCAGTCCGGCTTCAGGCCTGGGCGCGGAAGACCTTCCTTCGCCGCGCGGGGGGGATGCCGAGCTGCTGTCGGTACTTGACGACGGTGCGTCGGGCGATGTCGATGCCGCGCTGCTTGAGTTCCCCGGCCAGGGCCTCGTCGCTCATGGGGCGGGTCTTGTCCTCCGCGGCGATGATCTCCTGCAGCGTGGCCTTCACCGCCTCCCAGCTCATGTCGCGCCCGCTGTCGGTGGCGGTGCCGCCGGAAAAGAACTTCCGCAGCGGCACGAGCCCGCGCGGCGTCTGCATCCACTTGTCCGCCACCGCGCGGCTCACGGTGCCCACGTGAATCCCGAGCTGATCGGCGACCTCCACCATGGGCAGGGGCCTCAGATGCTGCGGACCGTGATCGAAATACTCCCGCTGCCGCGCCAGCACCACGTTGACCACCCGCAGCAGCGTGCTCTGCCGCTGGGCGATGGACTCGATGAGCCACTGCGCGTTGCGCACGCTGTTTCCGACGAACTCCCGCGTGGCCTTGTCCTGGCTGCGGTCTCTGGCCATCTTGCGATACTGGCTGGAGACGCGCAGCGAAGGCAGCGCTCCGCCGCTGAGCCGGGCCACGTACTCGTTGGCTTGCTCGTCATGTTCGACGATGACATCGGGGATGACCGGCGGGACTTCCTCGTGCACCAGGTCTCGACCGGGCGAGAGATTCAACCGGCGCATCAGCGCCATCGCCGACTGAATCCGCTCCAGGGAAAGATCAGCCTCCTCGGCGATTCTGGGCAAACGGTTCTGGAGCAGATCCTCGAAGTGGCTCTTGATCAGCCGACGCACGTCCTCCCAGTTGTGCCCGGGATCCTCATCGTTCGCTTCCAGGTCGTCGATCTGAAGCAGGAAGCACTCGCGCTTGTCGCGGGCGGCCAGCCCGGGCGGGTCCAGCCAGTGCTGAAGCTCGTCCAGCGCCCGTTCCAGCAGTTCGGCGGTGAGCGCCAGGCCTGGGACGTCGCGGTTCTGCTCGAGGATCGTCTCCATATCCGCCCCGAGCAGGCCGTCGGCGTCGATGTAGCCGATGAGGATCTCCCCCGCCCGCGCGATGTCCTCGGGCACCTCCGCGAACGTCCACTGATGCAGAAGCTGTTCGGTGAGGCTCTCGCCCCGGGCGGCGATGTTCGCCATCGCGTCCAGCTTCTGATCGCGCTCCCCGCTCGCCTGGCGGGGTCGATAGTGCGAAGAGGAATACTCGTTCTCGGTCGCGTCCCCATAGGACGACTCGAACGTGCTGAGGCGCTCCCAGTCGTCGCCCCGGTTGCGCGCATCATCGCCCACCACGAGTTCGCGCTGCTCGAGGCGATCGGCGGTGCGTTCGTCCGCGTCCTCGTGCGCGGGCTCTTCCTGTTCAGGGCGCGTCTCGACCTGCTCGAGGGCGATGTTCTCCTCCAGTTCCTGCTCGATGCGCTCCTGGAGCACCATGAGCGGCATCTGGAGGATCTCCATGGACTGGATCATCCGCGGCGCCAGCTTCATCTGCTGGCTGAGGCGCATCTGCTGGGAGGCGTCAAATCGCATCAGATCCTCGCTTCGATCATCCTCATCCGAACCGCGGAGCCGCCGCGGCGATCGCGCCCCGGCGGCGTGGTAATGATATCGGATCGCGCCGGGCGGCTCTCCACGCCGGCCCGCGGAAGGACGCGGCCGGTTTTGAACGGCCGGATCTTTCGCGAGAAAGCCTCAAGTCTCCGGGGTTTCGTCTGTGCGCGGCAGCTCCTGGCGACCTTCGATGGCGTCGGCAAGCACCGCCGCCCCGGCATACTCGAGCTGCAAGCCCGCCGGCAGGCCGCGGGCGAGGCGCGTCACCCGCACCCCGCGTTTGCCCAGCTCCTCGGCCAGATAGAGCGCCGTGCTGTCCCCCTCCAGCGTCGGGCTCAGGCCCAGGATGACCTCCTCGACCCTGACGCCCCGGCAGTTGCGCTGCGGATCATCGACCCGATCCAGCAGCGGCCTGATCGTCAGGTCCTCCACCTGCACCCCGCTGAGGGGATCGAGCTGGCCCGCGAGCACGTGATAGACGCCCCTGAACAGGCCCGTCTGCTCGAGGCTGATCACGTCCCTGGGCTGCTCGACCACCATCACCAGCCCCCCGTTTCGCGCCGGGGCGGCGCAGATGCGGCACGGATCGACGTCCGTGAGGTTGTAACAGATCGAGCAGTGACGGACGTTGTCCTTGACATCCTCGACCGCGCGGGCCAGCCCCATCGCCTCCTCCTTCTTCGACTTGAGGATGAAGAAGGCGATGCGCTCGGCGCTGCGCCGCCCGATGCCGGGCAGCCTGACGAGTTCGGCGATGAGCCGCTCGACCGGCTCGGGATTCGCGCCCCCGCCGACGGTGGAGGACTGACGTGTCATGCGTCCATGCTCGCATGATCCTCTGCGGCGCACAAGGCGATCTACAGCACGAACTGAACGTCGCGATGGTCGCGCAGCGCCTGGAACACATCGTCTCGGTGCGCTTCGTCCACGACGATCAGTTCCAGGTGAAGCGAGCAGTACCGGCCCGTGCGGCTGCGGCGGGAGAAGGTCACGGAATGCTCATGGCCGGCCGCGGCGCGGGCGATCGCCTCCCGCACGCCTTCCTCGCTCGCGCCCATGACCTGGTAGCGCCATCGGCAGGGATAGCTCACGTCGGGCCCGGGCTGGGAGGCGTGTGGGGTCACGATCGGTCGGGCCTCCTCGCTGGTGGTCGGGGGAAACGCTCCCCTCCCGAGGGACGGGTCGCGGCCAAACAGGCGGTGCTTGCGACGTCGGGTTCAGGGCAGGAGGCCCTCGAGGCCGCCGGGGGGGAGGGGCAGGCCGAATTCGTCGGCCGCGGTCCTCATCTCCTCCGCCGCCGCCTCCCGCGCCTTTTCCATCGCGGCATTGACCGCGCCCACGATGAGATCCTCGGCCAGCACCTGATCCTCCGGGTCGGACGCATCGACCAGCCCGCTGAGGAGGGCCTGATCGACGTGGACGGAGAGGAGTCGAAGCTGGCCGTTGACGGTGGCGCGGACCGCCCCGCCTCCGGTTTCACCCTCGACGGTGATCTGCCCGAGGCGCTGCTTGACCTCCTCCATCTTCTCCTTCAGCCGGGGCAGGTCCTTCATGAGGCCGGCCAGCGAACCCAGACCCTTGAGGCCCTCAAACATCTTCGGCTCCTTCCGTTTCATGCTCCGTCGCCGCAGGCGTCGGCGGCGGCTCGGGTCGAGGTTCTCGAACATCGGTGACGACGGCCCCGAACAGGTCCATCGCCTTCTTCACGAGCGGCATCCGCATCGCGTCTTCGATGGCGTGCGAATCGGCGCGGCGCGGGGCGGCCGCGGGGCGGGGACCGTCGATGTGCACCTTCACGCGGCGCCCGGTGGCGCGGCGGACGAGTTCGGCCACGGGGGCGGCCTGGGTGGCGAGAAACCGCGCCGAATCCGAGCCCGACTCGTCGACGGCCAGCCGCAGCGTTCGGCCGTCGAAGGACCGGAAGCGCAGATGCCGCACGCGGGCCTGATCGCCGGCCGAAGCGGCGGCGACGCGCAGCACGCTCGGCCAGAGGTCCTCATCGCCGACCGGCGCCTCCGGCGGCCGCTCGTCCTTGACCTCGACGAGGGCGGCATCCCCGGCCGGGTCGGTCGGGGCGGCCGCTGAGGCGCGAGGCACGGCGGCCGCGGGTGGGGCGGGAACCGCGCCGGTCAGCTCACTTTCTTTTTTTTTTCGCCTCGGTGCCGGCGAGGGCGACGCCGGCCCGCCTCCGCCCTCCCCCGCCAGCAGGGCGGGAATGTCGGCGAAATGCTCGCTCAGGCAGAGGCGAACGATCGTCGCGTCGAACAGCGCCCGGGCGGTGGCGGAGTCGCGGCACCGGCGCGCCGTGGCGTCGCAGAGAGCCATCATGTGCACCAGCGCGGCCGGATCGAAGTGCCCGGCCTGCTCGCCCGCCGCGGCCAGGGCATCCGAGGGCAGCTCCAGCAGCGACGACTCCGGCCCGCACGCGGCGACCAGCATCAATGTCCGCAGATGCTCGGCGAGCATCTCCAGCGCCTGCTCGGGCGTGGACCCGCGGGCGAGAAGCTCGGCGCCGGCCTCGAGCCCCGCCCTGGGATCACCGGCGACGAACGCCTCCACCAGACCGCTCACCAGCGATCGGTCCGGCAGGCCGAGCATCTGGTCGGCCAGCTCGGCGGTGAGCTTCTTGTCGCCGGCGGCGATGAGCCGATCCAGCAGGCTGAGGGCATCGCGCATCGAGCCGTTGCCCAGCCGGGCGACCTGGATGATCACCGCCTCCTCCGCCTCGATGCCCTCCTCCTCGAGAATGCGGCGGAGCTGATCGGCGATGAGCGGAGTCGGGATGGCCCGGAAGTCGAACCGCTGGCAGCGACTCTGGATCGTCGTGAGCACCTTGCCCGGATCGGTCGTGCAGAGAATGAACTTCACGTGCGCCGGCGGCTCCTCCATCGTCTTGAGGAGGGCGTTGAACGCCTGCGGCGTGAGCATGTGCACTTCGTCGATGATGTAGATCTTGTAGGGACAGCGGGCGGGCGAAAGCCCCGCCCCGGCGATGAGATCACGCGCTTCCTGGATGCCGCGATTGGACGCCCCGTCGATCTCGATGACGTCCAGGTCCTCGCCGCGGAGGATCGCCTCGGCGACCTCCCCGGCCTGCTCCAGGTCCTCGGAGACGTTCAGGGCCTTGGCGAAGATGCGGGCCATCGAGGTCTTGCCCACCCCGCGGGTGCCGCAGAAGAGGTAGGCATGGGCGGTCCGGCCGGCCGCGATGGCGTTCTTCAACGTCCGCGCGATCGGCTCCTGGCCCACCAGCTCGTCGAAGTCCCGCGATCGATAGCGTCTGGCCAGAACCGTGTAGGTCACCGCGGCCTCCTTCAGAAGCGAACGCACCGGCGGGGGGAGGACGGCCAGGACACCACCGGCCCGGACGACGCCGCTTATGGCTGCTGCGGTCAAGCCCTGACCAGGTTCACGGGCCATCCGTCCTGTGGGCCCGACCGTCCTCCCCGCGCCGGACGCGCGGCATCTTAGCGACTGGCGACCCTGTGGTACACTCCTCGTCATGGACGAGCCACGCCCCAGGGCCCAGCGCGAGGAACCGACCGTCCCGCCGGAGCGGCCGCGGCGATCGGCCTCCCCCTCCCAGCAGGCCCGGACCGCCGATCTCGCGCAGCGGCGCATGCTTCTCGGCGTCCGCCTGCTCTACATGGTCCTCCTCGCCACGGTCGCCCTGCTGCCGTTCGTGGGTTCGATCACCAAGGATCAGGAGTTCCGGGTCACCGATTACCTCGGGGTGCTCATCGCCACCTTCGCCTTCGGGGCGGCGATTCTGATGATCGACGCGGCGACGCCGAACAAGCGCCTGGCGTCGGTCTTCGGCATCTACCTGGGGATCATCGCCGGCCTCCTCGCCGCGCTGGCCATCAGCGCCGTGCTCGATCTCATCGCCCAGTCCTGGGATCTCACCAGCGCGCCGTGGACCGCCTACGTCGGCCTCGTCAAGGTCGGTCTGACCGTGACCCTGTGCTACCTGGCCGTCTCCATCGTCCTCACCACCAAGGATGACTTCCGACTCGTCATCCCCTACGTGGAGTTCGCCAAGCAGGTGCGCGGCGTGCGCCCGCTCCTGCTGGACACGTCGGCCCTCATCGACGGGCGGATTGACACGTTCGGAAAGACGGGCTTCCTCGATGCCCCGCTCATCGTGCCGCAGTTCGTGCTCAACGAACTCCAGACCCTGGCCGACTCGTCCGACAAGCTCAAGCGCGCCCGCGGGCGCCGGGGGCTGGAGCTGCTCAGCAAGCTTCAGACCAGCGCGTACATGGACGTCACCATCGATCCCGCCGACATCCCGGGCCATTCCGTCGACCACATGCTCATCCGGCTGGCCGAGGATCAGCAGTTGCGCATCCTCACCACGGACTACAACCTGAACAAGGTCGCGCAGATTCACGGAGTGACCGTGCTGAACATCAACGATCTGGCCAACGCGCTGCGGCCGCAGGTCATCCCCGGCGAGCAGTTGCAGGTCGATCTTGTCAAGCCGGGCGAGGCGCCGGGACAGGGCGTGGGCTATCTGCCCGACGGCACGATGGTGGTGGTCGAGAACGGCGGCGACCACGTGGGCGAGACCGTCGCCCTGGTGGTCACCAATTCGCTGCAGACCAGCGCGGGGCGGATGATCTTCGGCCGGCTGCTGGACGGCGAGGGGGACGAGCCGGACCGTGCCGTGGAGCGGATGGCCGAATCGGCCACCCACCAGGCCCGCGCCACGGCCACGCCGTCCCAGCATCGCGATGCCCCCTCCCGGCGAACCCCGCGGCGCTGAGCACACCCAATCCCGTCTCGCACGCCACCGCTGCGGCTTATCGGCCGGCCAGCGCGAAGCTGCGCAAGCGGCGCCGGTCGCGATGCGCCTCATGCGACGCCGGCGGATGTTCCGCCGCCTCCCGCCGCCTTCGCCGGCAAAGTCGTGGCAGGCTTCCGGCAATCGGAGGTGCACGGAAGATGCGCATGCTGCTCTGCGTCGCGGCGGTGATGGCGTTCTCGGTGCTCGGCGCCGAGGCGCGGGCGTCGCTTCACATCTACAAGTCCGACGGCAGCGAGGCCGCCGAACACGAAGCGACCATGACCTACAACCCGGACACGGAGGGCTGGGATATCACCCTCCACGCCCTCTACGCGCCCGGCTACTGGACGCGCTACGACATCCGTGGCGACGCGGGCGAGACGATCGACAACCTCTTCATCGACGTGCCCTGGGCCCTCGGCTCGCCCGTGCTCGTCAGCATCGAGAGCGATCCTCCCCACGGCGTGACGAGCGTGCACAACATCCTCCAGACCGGGACCGCCGAGACCATCCTCGGCCATGTCGAGACCGAGCAGGACATCGGCTCGATCGAAGTCGAGACCATCGGCGATCTGCACGCCGGCCGGGACATCGTCGGCCCCGTGCGCTCGACACAGAATCACAGCAGCATCCAGGGGATGACCGACGTCATCGCGGACCGGCACATCCTCGGCGACATCATCGCCGAACAGGGACGCATCGTCCTTGTCGTCGCCTACGGCGCGATCGGCAGCGAAGAGCATCCCGTCACGCTGCGGGCCAGGCATGACATCATCCAGATCGCCGGCTACGAGGGCGTCTGGGCGAACATCAACACCCGGGCCAACGGCGGTGCGGGACGAATGTTCGCCTTCGGCGCGCCGACCTTCGTCGGAACGCTCGAGACCGAGAAGCTCTTCAGCAATCCCTTCAACGGCATGCCCGGGCGCATCGTCGTCACCGAGCAGTTCGACGCGCGGATTACCATCGGCAAGTCGTTCGACGACCCGGAGCAGTGGATGGACCTGCCCGCGCACGGACTGGGGGGACAAATCATCCTCAACGCCGACGGTGAACCGGGCGGCGCGTGGTCATCGCCGATCCGGCTGGGGACCGATGACGATCCCGAGCAGATCGTTCTCAGCGCGCCGCATTACGAGCAGCCCGCGTCGTTGCTGGGCGGCGGATCGATCGGCCTCGTCCCCTTCGCCCTCCACGATGCCTCATGTGCGCCGCCGAACGGGAGCGTCATCGTCATGGACGACCCGGACGAGCCGGTGACGGTCGGCCTTCGCCACTACGGGCCGGTCACACTCACGGGCGGTGAACCGCTCATCGTGCAGCGGCGGGAGATGGGGTCTTCCGGCGTGTTCCAGGACGTGTCACTGTCGCTGTTCACCGTCGCGGCCGACGCCGACGATCCGAACTCGATCCGGATCGGCCCGGCGCGGCGCGGTCCGGGCGGCTTCGAGGCGGGCTACGAGTACCGCATCTCCGCCACGGATCAACTTTGCTGCGCGGTGCCCGCGTCCCCGCCGGTGGCGTGGCTTGCGCCCTACGAGATCACGATCGAGCCGCCCCCCTGCCCGGGCGATCTCGATGAAGACGGCGACGTGGACACCGCCGACCTTCTTCATCTCATCGCCTGTTGGGGCACCCCCGGCGGCGATCTCGACGATGACGCAACGACCGGCACCGCTGACCTCCTCCTCCTCCTCGCCGCCTGGGGAGAATGTCCCGGCAACTAAAACCCGCGCTGCGAAGGTCCGCGACGTTCCGCGTCGTGCGGCAGTGGTGGCGCGACGTTCCGCGTCGCGCTCGCCCTTCTGTTGAGCGCGCGGATGACTGATGTCCCCGCGGATATGCATCCGCGGCTGTGAACGCCCGCGTCGAGATTGTCGGCGCGCAACGACGCCCTTGCCGCCCGGCGGCGGCCCGAGTTGCCCGCTTCAGCGCCTTCGGCGAACGCCGAGCAGAGCGAGGCCGAGCAGCGGCATCACGCCCGGGGCGGGGATGACGTCCAGCACCCAGTCGTCGACGTACGTCCGCTCGGTCGCCCCGCCCGACACGCCGTAGATCCCGAACGAGATCAGCTCCTTCCCGGGCTGCAGGTAGGAGGTCATGTCCCAGTAGTTCCACTCCGAGTCGAAGTGGTCCAGAAGCTCCTCCTGCGTGGAGAGATCCGAGTACTCGAAGTAGATGGCGTTGATCGTGGCGTCGACGTTCCTGACCCAGACGGACGCTTCGAGAATGTCCTCCACCGCGACCGGGTCGAAATCCTGGGCCAGCAGCTTGTTGCCGCGATCGGTGGCGCTGTACAGGCCGCTGTGGGCGTCGGCGGTGGTGGCGTTCCAGTCCTCCGGGCCGCCATAGTCGGCCTTCTGGTACCAGGGGGCGAGGACGCCGTCCTCGAAGCCGGGGTTGAGCAGGATGTTGCCCGCGGCGGCGGGCGCGGCGAGTACGGCCGCGGCAAGGACGGCGGTGAGAATCGACCTCATTTTCAGTTCCTCCATCGCGCGTGGTGCCAGCGGTGGTGCCCAGCCCGGCTTCCCCGGCGTCACGGGTCGCCACGCGCGTCGTCCCCGTCGGCGTCGAAGCCGGAATGCCCAAAACGCAGAGAAGCGGCCCTGCGGCGCCGCTCTCTCTTGCTCGATCGCAGATTGTGGCCCGGGCGTGCAGACATCACGTCCAGGATTGAATCTAGATATATGAACGCTGACGATTTGTCAATGTGTCTGCCTGACGGTGGATAGCTCGCGGCTGGCGTCCGGCGGGGCGCGGGGCAAGGCCCGGCGCGACGGTCAGGCGCGCCGAGTCGTTCGCGGGGCCGAGTCCCTGCCTTCATTGGACTTACGATCGAAGAGGCGGAGTCCGCGGCGCAACGCGCACGGCACCGCACGAGGGTTCAACTCGCCGGCGCGGGACGGTGGATAAGCGAGACCACTCCTGCCCGGCGCACCTCAGGGCGCGCCGAGGAAACGGATCGCCACGCGGTACCCTTCCTCGCACGGCTGGCACCGGAGCACCCGGCCCCGACCGGCCAGGCAGTGGGGGGCCTCGAAGCCCACGGAGACATCGCAGCCCGCGGGAAGCGGCTCACTGGAGACCGCCGCCATGCCGCCGGGGCAATAGTCGCACGCGTCCATGGTGAACGTCTCTCCGAAGTGGCCGCCGCCCAGACAGAACGCCGTGGCGTGCCCCTCCACGGGCGCGCGGGGCGAGCGGCGACGCTCGGTCCGACGATCGACACGGGCCGGATCCGGTACAGCGGTCTTCATGACCCACCTCCCAAGTTGCCGGTTTGAAGCCGATGTGCTTCGCGTTCCGCGCGAGCCGTTGCGCCGCGGCGCGGCCGGCGCGACCATGTCCTGTTCCGGGCAGTGCCGTGCCCCGCGTGGGGGGTCGGGCAACCGGCTGTCACGGTGGGCCCCAGACAGCCGCTCGCCGCGCCGGCCCCCGCACATCACGGCGGAGGAGATCGCGCACGGCACGCCGCACAAGCAGTATCGCAAGTCCGATAAGCTCTGTCAAGATGGGGAAGTCTGGTTCTCCCGCCTCGCCGCCTGCGTCCAGGGGCTTCGCCGCCTCACTCCCACTCGATGGTGGCCGGCGGCTTGGAGGAGATGTCGTACACCACGCGGTTGACGCCCGGCACCTCGTTGATGATCCGGTTGCTGATGGTCGCCAGCACGTCGGAGGGGATGCGGGCCCAGTCGGCGGTCATGAAGTCCTGCGTCTCCACGGCCCGGATCGCCACCACGGAATCGTAGGAACGCCCGTCGCCCATCACCCCCACCGACTGGACGGGCAGCAGGACCGCGAACACCTGGTTCGTCGAGCGATAGAGGTTGCTCGCGACGATCTCCTCGAGCAGGATCTCATCGCAGTCGCGCAGCAACTCGAGTCGCGGTCGGGTCACCTCGCCGAGAATCCGGACCGCCAGGCCGGGGCCGGGGAAGGGATGCCGCCAGACGATCTGCGACGGTAAGCCCAGTACCTCGCCGAGCTTGCGCACTTCATCCTTGAACAGGTCACGCAGGGGTTCGATGAGCTGAAAACCCAGCTCGCCCGGCAGGCCGCCCACGTTGTGGTGCAGCTTGATGTTCGCGCTCTGCCCCGCATAGCCGTGCCCGGACTCGATGACGTCCGGGTAGAGGGTGCCCTGGGCGAGGAACCGGACGTCGTCGCCGACCGTCCGGGCGGCATCGCGGAAGACCTCGATGAATCGATGCCCGATGCGCCGGCGCTTCTCCTGGGGGTCGACCACACCGATCAGATCCTCGAGGAACGCGTCCGCGGCATCGACGACGCGAAGATCGATGTCGAAATGATCGCGGAACGTGGTCTCGACGAGCGGGCGCTCGTTCTTCCGAAGCAGGCCGTTGTCGACGAAGATGCACGAAAGCTGTTCGCCGATGGCCCGGCTGAGCAAACCGGCGACGACCGACGAATCCACTCCCCCGCTCAGCCCGCAGATGACCCGCTCATCGCCCACACGCGCGCGGACGCGCCGGCACTCGGCCTCCAGGAAGTCGCTCATCCGCCACGTGCCCTTGCATCGGCAGATCTCGTACAGGAAGTTGCGCAGCAGATCGACGCCGTGCGGCGTGTGGGTGACCTCCGGGTGAAACTGGACTCCATAGAACGGCCGCGCCCGGTGTCGGACGGCGGCGAAGGGACAAGTCGGCGTCGAGGCGAGGATCTCGAACTCGCCGGACAAATCGCGGACCTGGTCGCCGTGGCTCATCCAGACGGTCGTCTCGGCGGGCAACCCGGTCAGGAGGTCGCGGGCATCGCGGATGGTCAGCCTGGCCCGACCGTACTCGCGCGCCTCGGCGCGAGTGACGTGACAGCCCAGCAGCCGGCAGCCCAGATGCATGCCGTAGCAGATACCGAGGATGGGCACGCCCAGCTCGAGGAGGCGTTCATCGCAGCGCGGGGCGCCGTCCTCGTCCACGCTGGCCGGACCGCCGGAGAGGATCAGCCCGCTCGGGTTCAGCGCCGCCAGTTCCTCGAGGGAGGCATCCGGGGCCGCAAGCAGGCTGAAGGCCCCCGCCTCCCGCACCCGCCGCGCGATGAGCTGGGCGTACTGGCTTCCGAAATCGAGGACCGGGATGACCTCGACCCCCGGGGGCGGCTGGGGAACCGGGTTGGTCGGCTGGGGCATGCGTGGAGGATCCTCAGATCGATGACGATAAGAAGATGACCCGATCAGATAATCCCGCCGTCTCTGGGTGGAAGGATTATCGGAACCTGATGGCCTACCATTCGGATGGATGATAGCAAGGGGGTCCCCGGGAGCCGATATGGGGTGGGGGTGACGACGGGGAAAGCCTTTTTTCTCCTCTCCCCCGCCCGGTGCTCACGAGTGCCGGGCGGGTTTCCCGACCGTCGCATCCGATGACCCGGCGCGGCCGGCCACCGGCGCCTCCGGTCAACCCCCTGTCGAAGGCAGCTTGCGTGCGCGCAAAAAACGATCGCCGTCGCTGTCTCGCCCACGCGATTGACCTTATCCTTTCGCCGATGATGACGCTCGTGCGAGTCTGCGCCGTTACCGCCGCGGTGCTTGCGGGCGGATCCTGTGCGCCGCCGGCCACGGAGGGCGGGTTCGACTCGGGGAATCCCGCGGCGAAGATCTACGCGATCGAGCAGGCGGTGCGAGCCGAGGACCACTCACCTCCGACGCTGAAGGCCATCGTCGAGCAACTGGACTGCGACGATCCGGCGGTCCAGTTCGCGGCGATCAACGCCCTGCACCGGCTTACCGGACGGACGTACGGTTTCCGCCTCGCCGATCCGCCCCTCCGGCGGCGGGAAGCGGTCCAGCGCTGGGCGCAGGCGGTGGAGGGCGGCGGGATCGCCGGCGAGGAGCCCGCGCCGGCCCTGGGAGCCGAGCACGATGGCTGAACTCTCGCCGGTTCCGGACCTCAAGCTCGAGATGTTCAGCCAGCCGCGACTGCTCGCCGCGGCCCGGGCGATGGTGGGCAACCTCGCCCAGCGGCTGGGGTTCAACGAGATCCAGTGCGGCCAGATCAGCCTCGCCATCGACGAGGCGCTGTGCAATATCATCAACCACGGCTACGAGCGCCGCCCCGACGGCCGAATCTGGCTCAGCGTCTGGGATCTCCGCAGCGAGCCTCCGGGGATGAAGGTGATCATCGAAGATCGGGCCAAACAGGTCGATCCGGAGAAAATACGACCCCGCGATCTGGACGATATACGACCTGGCGGCCTGGGTGTCTACATCATCCGGGAGATCATGGACGAGGTGTCCTACGAGCAACGCCACGGCGGCGGCATGCGGCTTACGATGACCAAGCGCATGCCCGCCGCGGACCGGGATCCGGCCACCGACGAGAGCCGCTCCCTTCGCTGAAGACGAAGACGACCATGACAGACGCGGAAGAAATCGAGGTTCAGCAGGAGCAGCGCGAGGACGTGACGATTCTCACCCCGAAGGGTGAGATTGATCTGAGCCGCGCGCCGGCCCTTCGCACCCACCTGGGCCAGGCCCTGCTCGCCCGTCCCTCCCGGCTGGTGATCAATCTCGCCGACGTGCCGTACATGGACAGCTCCGGGGTGGCGACCTTCGTGGAGGCGATGCAACTGGCGCGGCGCCGGGGGAGCAAGCTCGTCCTCTGCGCCCTCCAGGATCGCGTCCGATCGATCTTCGAGATCGCCCGCCTGGACATGGTCTTCACCATCGTGGGCAACACGGAAGAGGCGCTGGCCGCCTGAGGCGTTCGCGGCCGGCCGAGCCGGGCCGGAGGCCGGGCGGCACGATCGGGCGCGGCGCGGTATAGTCAGCGCGTCCTTCCTTCACGTCGGCGGTCAGCGTTCCGTGCCCGAAGCAAGCCCCCTTCCCAAACCCGGCCTGCTCACCCGCGCTCTCGGCGGATGGGGCGCGCTGTGGGCGCGCACCTTCTCGCTCCTCGGAGGCGTCTCGTATCTCATCTACGATGTGCTCGTCTGGCTCCTCCGCGGCGTGTGCACCCGAAGCGTCCGCCTCGGGCGAACCGCCGTCGTCACCCAGATGGTCCGCGTGGGCATCCGCTCCATCGGCATCGTGATGCTCGTCTGCGGGTGCGTGGGGTTCATCCTCGCGCTGCAGATGGAACCGCCGCTGGCGGACTGGGGCCAGTCGGACAAGATCGCCAACATCGTGGGGGTGGCGGTGTTCCGGGAGCTGGGCCCGCTGGTGGCGGCGATCGTCCTCACCGGCTTCGCCGGCGCCTCCATCGCCGCGGAGATCGGCACCATGGTCGTGGGCGAGGAGATCGAGGCCCTCGAGGCCCACGCCCTCAACCCGATCCGCTTCCTTGTCGTCCCCCGCGTGCTCGCCACCACCATCAGCCTGTTGCTCCTGACGGTGATCGGCGACGTGACCGCGGTGTTCTTCGGCGGGGTGATGGCGGTGGGCTTCCTCGACGTGCCGTTGGAGCTCTACAAGAGCAACACCATCAACCAGCTCGTGGTCAATGACTTTCTCACCGGCCTCATCAAGGCCACCGTGTTCGGGACGATCCTCAGCTCCATCGCCTGCTACAACGGGCTGAAGGTCACCGGCGGCGCCGCGGGCGTCGGGCGGGCGACCACCGACACCGTCGTGCAGACGATTGTGGCCGTCATCGTCGCCGACCTCCTCTTCACCACCGTCTTCTACTCGATCGGCTGGACGTAGGGCGGTCGAGGCCGCGGCGGAAACCCCATGAAAAAAGCCCCGCGCCGAATCGCGCGGGGCCTGTTCTCTGAACGTCCACCCGGCCGGGTGCGGCGCCGTGCGCCGCGATCAGTACGGCTGGGCGGAGAGCATGTATGACTTGACGATGAACCCGTCCTCGGTGGACACCGCCTCCCACGCGCTGGGACCGAGGTACTCGCGGAGGAGGTCGTAGTCGATCTCCTCGAGGAACTGAAGGCCCATCATCATGCCGGACATGTCCATGTCCCCGAACTCGGCGGCCATCTCGGGATCCTGTTCCTCCATCTCGGCCATCAACTGCTCCATCTGGAGGCCGGCGATCTCGGCCTGGGCTTCCATGGAATCGACGGCGTCGGCATACCCCCAGGCGATGACCTCATCGTGCTGGAGCACGCCGACGGCGCGCTGGAAGGCCGCCTCGTCGGCGAGGCCGGCGCTCTCCGCGTCACCGACCAGGCGCATGACCTCCTCGACGGCGCTGGTGGGTCCCATGAAGGCCAGCGAGCCGCCGATCCCCACGGACATCGAGGTCTCGCCCATCGCCGCGGGCTGGGCGGGAACCGGCGCCATCATCGACAGGCCGCCCATGTCCATCGTGTAGATGCGGCGGCCGGAGAAGTCACGGCCCTCCATGCCCATCTGCGGCCCCATCGCCGAGAGAAAGCTGTCCAGCTCCTCGGGCTTGACGCACTCGATGGCCGTCACCTGCTTGAGGCTGTCCATCGCGATCGGGCGGTCGAGCGTCTGAAGCATGTAGACCTTGCGGCCGAAGCAGGAGAAGACCTGGGCGATCATCTCCTGGGGCGTGGGGGCATCTTCCTGGCCCTGCTGAGGCGGCGGGGCGAGGAACGGCAGCATCTGCATCACCCGCTGAATCAGCGCGGGCATGCCGTCGAACTCGAAGTTCATCGCGGTGTAGCTGAGGGTGTTGGAGCCGACGAAGCCGGGCACCTCCCCGCGCGGCGTCTCCGTGTCCATCAGCGCCGTCAGCCCCACCTTCCCGTTGGGCATGTAGACGGACATCGTCTGCTCGAGCATGGCCACCGGCCCGTCGACCCGCACGCCCATGCCGAAACCCCTGATGTCGCCGATGAACTGCCCGAGCATCGGGCCCAGGGACATCATCATCATGGAGGGGTCATAGGCGGCGATGAGCGGGCCCAGATCGCGCGTCAGCAGCGCGCCGTAGCCGTCGTTGGCGCCAACCTGCTGCATGATCGCCCGGAAATCCTCCCGCCGGGGCAGGCCCATCGGCTCGGCGCCGTCGCAGACCTCGAAGGCGCTGGTGAGGGTGGGCATGTGCGAGCAGAGCATGAACGCGCTGCCTTCACGGACGAAGTAGAGCTCGGACATGAACTGCTCGAACATCGCCTTCGGATCGGGCGCAGCGCCCATGCGCTGGGCGCCGATGTCCGCCTCCGCCTCGTCGTCGGCCGGCTCGTCCGTCTCTTCGCCGACGGCGAGGGGGAAACAGCGGACGGTGCGCCCCATCACCTCGCGCTCTTCGTAGTCCAGTTCGCCTTCTTCTTCGGCCTTCTTCATCGCCGCGTCGAAGAGCTCGGCGGTGGCGTCGGCATTCTCGCCGTAGTCGGCCATCAGCAGAAACCCCAGGCCGGGCAGCATGAGCTCTTCGTCCTCGACCATGAAGACGGCCAGCCCCAGCGCGCCGGTGGGCGGCTGCACGGTATCGCGCTCCAGCCCCAGCTCCTGGAGCATCTCGTCGATGCCCTCCTCCATCTCCTCGGCGACCTCGGCCCGCATCTCCAGCATCTGCTCGGACTGCCAGAGTTCCCACATCGGGGTTCGCTTCAGGCGCTCGAGGGTGCTCTGGGCGCTGCTCACGCCCATCACGAGGATGGTGCTCTCCGGCGCGAGCTCGACCACGGCGGGCGGTTCGGCCCACGCGGCCATCGTCAGGCTCAACGCCATCCCCAACGCCGGTTTCAGTGGATTGCTCATCACGGTACTGTCCCTCACTGTGAAAAGGCTTTTCTGCGTCAATCGGTGGCGGATCACCACGCCCCGGCCGGCGGCGGTTCAGTCGCCGCGCCCGGTCCCGCGCCCCTCCCCCTCCTCGCGAAGCTGCGGCGCGAGGCCGAACTCCGTACGCGGCGGCGGCGCGTGATACTTGTGTCCCGAGTTCGGGTTGTCCTTGTCGAACGCGAACGCTTCGCGGTTTCGGATGAAATCTCTCACGTACCGGGCGGGGATGGCGAAGCCCAGCGCTTCGGCGAAGAAGCCGCTGAGCTTCATGTTGGTGATTCCCACCACCTCACCCTTCGTATTGAACAGCGGCCCGCCCGAGTTGCCCGGGTTGATCGCGGTGTCCGTCTGGATGTAGGTCAGCCCGTCGAAGCTCCGCTGCGTCGTGCTGATCACCCCCTGGCTGAGCGTGCGCTCCAGGCCCAGCGGGTTGCCGATCGCGAACACCACCTGGCCCTGTTCGATCCGCTCGCTGGACTCGAGGGGAGCGAACGTGAAGGCGACATCGTCCGGGGGCGGGATCCTGAGCAGGGCGAGATCCAAATGGTTGTTGACCGCGACGATCTCCACGTCCTCGATGATCGTGCGCTTCAGCGAGCCGTCCGCTTCGGGCAGCCACACCGTCACCCGCAGGGCGGTTTCGCCCTGGATGACGTGGGCGTTGGTGACGGCGTGCCCGCCGGCGTTGATGATGACGCCCGAGCCGACCCCGCTGGGCGCGGCGACCTTGATCACCGACGGACCGATGCGCTTGGCCTGCTCCCGCGGGCTGAGCACCGGCGGATTGTCCACGGTGTGAAAGAGCGACCCGGTCTCGACGGCCACCGGCGCGTCCGGCGCCTCCACCTCGATCGAGGCGATGTCGTCGACGCTGAAGCGGAGCACGTCTGGTCCCACGTCGACCCAGACCGTCTCGTCGTTGCGCTTGAGCACGGTCCCGTGCACGATCGCCCCGCTGTCGAGGGTGATGACATCGGCCGGCGCGGCGACCGCCATCGCTCCGCAGGCGATGAGGATGGAAAGGGGCAGACCTCGAATCCCGCGCGATCGCTTCATCTTTTCCTCACAGGAGCCGACTTGAGAACCGGGCCGTCAGTATAGGATCGTCGGCGTCCGCGTCGGCGAACAAACCGTCCCCATCCCACAGGAGCCTCTCATGCCCTGCTTTCGGTCACTGACCGCCGTCTTCCTGGCTCTCATCGGCGCGATGACGGGGGCCGGTTTCGCCCAAGATGACGACCTGGCCCGGTATTTCGGGTTCGAGGGCCTGGAGGTGATCCGCATCGGGCGCCGCGCCGGCCCCCTCGCCGCGGCGGACATGAACGGCGACGGGCTCACCGACCTCATCGTCGTCAATAACCACGCCAGCCGCATCGAGTTGCAGTACCAGCGCCCCGACGCGAGCGAGGATGATCCGCCTCCCGCCCCGCGAAGGGTCAACGAACTGCCCGAGCACTGGCGGTTCCGGCGCGAGCCCGTCTCCGTGACGCACGAGGTGCAGGCGCTGGCGGTCCACGATTTCGACGGCGACGGCCGCCGCGATCTCATCTACGCCGGCGATCCGGAGGAAATCGTCTTCCTCCGCCAGGCGGAGGATGAGACCTTCCAGGTCTCCCGACGCCATCGCGTCCGCGACCTGTCGGCCAACCGCGACGGGCTGGCGGTGGCGGATGTGCTGGGCGATGAGCGGCCGGAGCTGCTGAGTCTGGTGAAGGGGGCGATCACGATCTGGCCCCTGGACGGCGACACGCTGGGCGAGCCGGTGAAACGCTCGGCCGGCGAGCGGATCATCGCCATGGTCCTCGAGGACTACAACGGCGACGGCCGCTGCGACATCGCGGGCATCATCCCCGACGATCCGGCGCCGCTGCGGCTCTGGTTCGGCGGCGTCGATGAGGGCCTGGGCACGCTGGGGCCGGAGATCCGCTGCCAACTGCCCCCGCTGATGGAATGCACCGCCCTCCGCCTGCCCGGCCGCCCCGCCGCACGACTCGCCGTCATCGAACGCGTCTCCAAGCGCCTCGTCATCTACCGCGTCACCCCCGAGCGGGTGGAGGAGACCGGCGACCGCGATGCGGCGATGCGCGTGCACGCCTTCACCGACGCCGGCAACCGCGATCGCGACCACGCCGTCGTCGACGTGGACGGCGACGGCCGGCTGGACCTCGTCGCCACCGACACGGAGGCGAACGCGATCGTCGTCTACCGCCAGCAGGCGGGCAAGGGACTCGGGGCCGGCGCCTCGTATCCCAGCCTCACGGAACTGACGTATCTCGTCGCCGGCGACGTGGATGAGGATTCCTTCGCCGAGCTGTTCGTTCTCTCCGAGGAGGAGGGCGTGGTGGGGCGCTGCGACGTCAAGGCCCGGAACGTGCCTTTCCCCGATCCGCTGGAGATCTCGCCCGGCCGCACGCCCACGGCCCTGAACCTGATCCACCTGGAAGACGGCCCGCGGGTGGCGGTGGTGGGCAAGGATCGCCGCAACTACAGCGTCGATCTGATCGACATGGACGGCGGACTGGAGACCATCGAGATCGGCCAGCTCAGCCGATCCCCCGAGGCCATCGTCGATCTCGATGCCGACCAGGACGGCCGGACCGATCTGCTGCTCTTCACCCGCGACAAGCCGATGATGATGCTGCGCGCCACGAAGGATCGCTTCGTGCCGACCGAGTCGGATGCGATGGGTCAGTACGGGCTGGTCCAGGCCGCCCGCGCTCAGAACACCGCGGTGTTCGACATCGACGAGGACGGCTGGGACGAGCTGCTCATCGCCGACAAGAACTTCGTCCGCGCGGTGCGGTATGACCCGTCGCCGCCGGCGGGGATCAGCCCCGGCTGGCAGGTGGTGGCCCAGATCAACGCCCACGACGCCTCCTCGGAACTCGTCTCTCTCGCCGTGCTGGGCGAACGCCTCGTCGCGGCCGACGCGGAGAACGGCCGGCTCATCCTCATGGGCCCAGGTGAAGACGATCGCTGGGCGGAAACCGCCTCCCTGGCGGTGCGCGGCTTCTCGTTCGACGAGATCCACGCCGGGGCGTTCTCGGGGGATGGCCGGGCGAACATCCTCGCCGTGGGCATCGAGGGCTTCGCGGTGATCCACCTCGGCGGCGAGCGCATCGCGCTGAAGGAAACCGCATCCTGGCGCACCACCGAGGAGCGTCGCGTGCAGCACGAACTCGCCGCGGGCGACGTGAACGGCGACGGCTTCGCGGACCTGATCTCACTCGATGCCGGCGAACAGATGTGCGAGATCTTCACCTTCACCGAATCCGGCCGCATGCTCTACGCCACGGGCTTTCAGGTCTTCGAGTCACGCCTGTTCTCGGGCGGCCAGCCGCGCGAGTACGAACCGAGGCAGGCGATCATCTCGGACGTGACCGGCGACGGTGCCGCGGATCTGCTCCTTCTCGCCCACGATCGCGTCCTGCTGTACCCGCAGATGACGGCTCCGGTGGACTGAGCGGAACAACGCGCGCGGCCATCCCGCACGGGCGGTCAACCTCCGCCCGTTCGCCCGGTCATCCGTGGGGATCGACGGCCTGTCAACGCTGCTCGATCGGGACGTACGGGACGCCGTGCGGTCCGGTGTAGTGCGCCCGCGGGCGCATGAGCTTGTTGTCCGAGAGCTGCTCGATGCAGTGACCGGCCCAGCCGGCGATGCGGCTCATGGCGAAGATCGGCGTAAAGAAGTCCATCTCGATGCCGAGGCAGATGAAGGTCAGGGCCGAGTAGAAATCGACGTTCGGGTAGATCCCGCGGTGGCCCACCTCGCGCTCCATGATCTCCTCGATCTTCACGGCGAGTTCGAAGAGCTCCGTGTTGCCCGTCTCCTCCGCGAGATCGCGCGTGAACTCCTTGAGATAGGTGGCGCGGGGGTCGCGGGCCTTGTAGACACGGTGGCCGAAGCCCATGACCTTGTCCTTGCGCTGCAGCTTGTCGAGGATGTAGGGCTCGACACGGTCGATGGAGCCGATCTCCTTGAGCATCTTGAGCACACCCATGTTCGCCCCGCCGTGCAGGGGGCCCTTGAGGGTGCCGATGGCGGTGGTCACCGCCGAATACATGTCGCTGAGGGTGGAGATGGTCACCATCGAGGCGAAGGTCGAGGCGTTCAGGCCGTGATCGGCATGGAGGATGAGCACCACGTCCATGGCGTGGGAGACCAGCGGGCTGGGCTTCTCGCCCCGCATCATGTACAGCAGGCTCTGGGCGACGCTCATCCGCGGATCGGGTCGGAGGAACGGCAGGCCCTTGCGGTGCCGGTCGAAACCCGCCACGATCGCCGGGGCCCGCGCCAGAAGGTGGATCGCCTTCCGCTCGGCATGCTCGGGGGAGGTGATGTCCGCCTCCGCATCGAACATCCCCAGCGCCGACTGGAGGGTGCGGAGAGCGGCCATCGGGGTCGCGTACTTGGGAATCTGCCGGATCATCTCCCACATCGGGTCCGGCAGGTCGTACTCGTCGCGGATCCGCTCCTGGAAGATCTCCAGCTCGCTGGCGGTGGGCAGCCGCTTGTGCCAGAGCAGGTACACGCACTCTTCGAAGGTCGAGTTGCGGGCGAGATCGTCGATATTGAGGCCGACGTATTCGAGGACGCCCTTCTCGCCGTCGATGAACGACATGGGCGACTCGGCGGCGATGGTGTGCATCAGCCCCTTGTCAAAGGAAGGGGCGATCCGGCAGGTGGTGCCGTCGGCAAGGGCCACGTTCTTCGTCTGTTCACTCATCTGGAAACCCTGTCTTTCCCCCCCGGGGAACCGGATGCCGCATGAAACCGGAGCGACGAATCCTCAAAATCTCCCGCCGCGCTGAGACGACGGTGCACGACGTCCCGCCACGGCTATAAGCTAACACGGCTCTCCCCGCAAGACATTCCCGTGCAAACACGCTTTCCTCTCCCCTCGCGCCCGGCCTCGGGACGCGTTGCGACGAGTTGCGATGATCCTCACCGGCCGATTACTCCTCGATCCCGCCACGCACCCCCCGATGGGATGGCTGCGCCTGGAGGGCGATCGCATCGCCGGGCTCGGTGAGGGCCGGCCTGCGGCGCCCGCCGACCTCGGCGACGAGGACACCCTCATCGCCCCCGGCTTCATCGATGCGCACCTGCACCTGCCCCAGGTGGACGTCATCGGCTGCGACGGCATGCCCCTCCTGGACTGGCTGGAGAAGGTGATCTATCCCGCCGAACAGGAGTGGGCTGATCTGGACGCGGCCGAGGCGCAGGCGAAGACGGCCTCCCGCCGCCTGCTTCGCGCCGGGACGCTGGGCTACGCGGGCTATCTGACGAGCCACCTGCACGGCCTGGTCGCCGCCATTCGGGCCGGGTACGAGATCCCGTTGCGCGCCGTCGCCGGCCAGTCGCTGATGGATCGGAACGCACCCGCCGCGTTACTCGGGCAGGACCCGGCCCGGCTGGCCGTGTCGCGCCGGGCCCGGCTCGCCGCGAGCGTCAACCCGCGCTTCGCCGTCTCGTGCAGCGACGAACTGCTCGCCCGCGCGGGGCGACGGGCACGGAGGGGGGCGATCGTCCAGACCCATCTGGCCGAATCGCCGCGCGAATGCGAACTTGTCCGGGAGCTGTTTCCCCATGCGCCGCACTACACCGGCGTGTACGATGCGGCGGGCTTGCTCACCGAGCGCACGCTGCTGGCGCACTGCCTCCATCTCAGCGACGAGGAATGGCGGCTGATCGCGCAGCGCCGCGCCGTCGTCGTCCACTGCCCCGCCGCCAACACGTTCCTGGGCAGCGGGCTGTTCGATCTGGACGCGGCGCGTGGGCACGGCGTGCGCCTCGCGCTGGGCTCGGACGTCGCGGCCGGCCCGGACCTGGCCATGCCCCGCGTGGCCCGCGCGATGATCGAAACCGCCAAGATGCGACGCCTGACCATCGCGCCCGAGGCGCACGTTCCCTCGCCCGCCGAGGCGTGGCGGCTGATCACGACCGGCAACGCCGACGCCCTGGGCTGGTCCGACGCGGGCCGCCTCGAGATCGGCGCCGCGGCCGACCTGCTCCTGCTCAGGCCGCCTTTCCCCCTCGATGAACATCTCATCGGCCGGCTGATCTACACGTGGCGCGATGAGTACATCGCCCATCGCATCGTCGCGGGACGGCGGATGGGCTGAGCCGCGGCGCTTCCAGGCGCCGACCCCTCTACACTACCCGTCGATGCTGATCCCCCTCCGAACGAACCGCACCCCGAAGCGCCGGCCGCGGGTGACCGAGCTGCTCATCATCGTGAACCTGCTCGTCTACCTGGCGGGCCTGGTCGCGGAGTACGGCGGCGTCTTCGACCGGGCGACGATGATCGACTGGGGCCATCTGGGGCGCACGGACTTCAACGCCTGGGGGCTCATCACCTACCAGTTCCTGCACGATCCGAGAGATCTCCTGCACCTCGCGTTCAACATGCTCTTCCTGTGGGTGTTCGGGGGGGCGGTGGAGGATCGGCTGGGCCGGGCCAACTACCTGGCGTTTTATCTCATCGGCGGCGCGGTGGCGGGCGTGGCGCACATGATGATCAGCCCGGCGCCGGTGATCGGGGCCTCCGGCTCGATCGCGGGGGTGACCGGCGCGTTTCTCGCCCTCTTTCCCCGCAGCCGGATCCAGGTGTTGCTGTTCTTCTTCATCATCGGCCTCTACAGCATCCCCTCGCTCTGGTTCATCGGCTTCTACTTCTTCATCGACCTGCTGCGTCAGACGACCTCGCTGCTGGGTGGCGGCGGGGGCAACGTGGCGTACATGGCGCACATCGCCGGTTACCTCTACGGCTTCATCCTCGCCTTCCTTCTTCTGGCCCTCCGCATCGTGAAGCGCGAGGAGTTCGACGTGTTCTTCCTGTTCCAACAGTCGCGTCGGCGGGCGGCGTTCCGCTCCGCCAGCCACGGGAAGCTCGGCGGGATGTGGGAGTCGGCCTCGGCGGACACCGGCAAACAGATCGCGCGGAAGGCCAGGAAGACCGCCCCGCCGCCGCCGCAGGACGAGAAGACCCTCGCCGCCCGCGCCGAGATCAACCGCCTCATCGCCGAGCACGATCTCCCCGCCGCCGCGGCCGCGTACCGGAAACTGCTTGATGAGGGCGCGGATGTCATCTTCTCCGAGCAAAGACAGTTGGATCTCGCCAACCAGCTCCAGGCCGAGGAGGACTACGAGCGGGCCGCCAACGCCTACGAGCGCCTGCTGAAGGCCTATCCCTCCAGCGGCAGCGCCGCGGAAGTGCGTCTCATCCTCGGCCTCCTCTACGTCCGCCGGCTGAATCGGCCGGAAGGCGCCAGGGCGCTGCTGGAGCGCGCCCGCGGGGCGCTGAGCGATGAGGGCCAGAGGGCGCTGGCCGATCAGTTGCTCGCGG
>JAXHTH010000071.1:0-12793 GCA_034211115.1 Planctomycetota bacterium
GCGGCGCCTTCGACGCGGCTGCGCGAGGCGCTGGCCCGCGCCGCCCCCGCCCTGGACCTGATGCGGCGCGGTTCGCGCCAGCAATACGCCGACTTCAATCTCGATTACAGCCGGGGCTTCGACCTGCTGCTGCCGCATCTTTCGCCGATGCGCACGCTGTCGCGGATCATGTATGTCGACGCCCTGGTGCGCGTGAACGACGGCGACTGGTCCGGCGCGGCCGATCGCATCAGCGCCACCTATCACATCTCCGCGCACTGCGCCGATGACTGCATCATCATCAGCTCGCTCATCGGCGCCGCCATCTTCAAAGTCGGCGACAAGGCGGCCCAATACGGCTTCGACCGCGCCGGCTTCAGCGACCTCGACTGCGCGAAGATGCTCCGCGCCGTGCAGGGCCTGGAGACCGGCGATCCGCTCAACACCGTCGAGTCGGTGGCGATGGAGCAGGAACTCGCCATCGCGTGGCTTCAGAAACACCTCGGTCCGGAGTCCGGGCGGCAGAACGTGCCCGACGCCTTCCAGTGGCTGGTCGAGGACGAGCGCGCCGGCGCCTTCCTCGCGCAGATGACCGATGCCGACTTCCAGGCCGAGCTGGACGCCTACGACCGCGGGATGGACCGGTTCGTCGAGGCGATGATGATGGAGGACCGGGACGCGGCGCGGGCGGAGCTGGCGCGTCTGTCCGAGGAGCTGGGCGACGGCGAGTACGGCCACCTCGCGAAGATGCTCATGCCCTCTCTGAGCCGGTACTACGAGCAGATGTGCGAGGTGCAGGATCAGATCGCCGCGCGGGCGGAGATGCTCCGCGCCCTCGCCACGGGCCGGATCAGGCCGGAAGACGAGGCCAACGCGGCCCTGTACTACGCGCGCGGCATCGCCCTGCTGCGGAAGATCGAGCCGTCCCGGTTCGAGGCGATCTGCGCCTACGAAGCACGCGAAATCACCGAGCCGGACGAGACGATGCTCAAAACCTTCGAGGACGGACAGGCCGTCATCGATCTCTTCCGCGAGGGATCGCAGAAGCGGCGGTGCGACTTCGCCGTGCTGAGGCCGCGATACGAACTGCCCTTCTGTCCCGAGTACCTGGGCGGTTTGCGCGATGCCGTCCGTTTCCTGCACGCCGACGCCCGGCGCCGGCTCGAAGGAGGCGAGCCGACTGCCGCCGCCGATCGCCTCGCGATCGGCTATCGGCTCGTGGCGCATCTGGAGGAGGACGAACCGGTTCTCAGCGCGCTGCTGGCGCATCGGATCTTCGACCGCACGCATGAGCTCGCCGCGTCAGCGTTGGTCGGCGTCGGTCTGAAGGAGAAGCAGCGCGCGGGCCTGCTCGATGCCGCCGAGCTCATCGGCCGCAAGGATCCCTTCGGCTACATCTCCTCGCTGCTGGGGACGCGCCCGCCGCTCGGAGTGCGGCTGTGCAAGATCACCTCGACCGGCGAGTTCAACGACGAACGGTGCGAGGCGGCGAAGGCGATGGTGAGCCGATGCGATGGCGATCAGCTCCTCTACCTGCTGGCCATCCTCGACACCATGGCCCGGGCCGGCGAAGAGGAAGAAGAACAAGAAGAGGCCGGGGCGGACGCGAAGGACGATCGGTTCGCCCCGCTGGCCGATGTCATCTCGCTCCCGGAACTGGGCACGGCGCGCCGGGAGACCTCGATCGTCGCCCCGCGCCTGGCGCGGGGAGAGCTCGATCTCTTCGACGGGGGCGAGTTCCCGCGCTTCGGGCGCGTCGTCGAGCGGATGCGCGGCGCGCGAGGCGATCTCCGCCGCGCGCTCCGGTTCCTTCACCCGCCGGATGCGCCGCCCGCCGACGCGGCCTCGCCGGGCGGCGCGGAGGAGCGCTGAGGGGCATCGTCCATCACGTCGATGCCGGCCTCGTCCAGTCGGAATCCGGATCGAGCTGGAGGGCGCCGGCGGCCTGGTCGGCGCAGCGCCGGCAGATCGCCGCCTCCGGGTACATCGGGCTTCGCCAGCCCCCTTCCGCGGCGCGATCGAGCGCAGCGCGATCCTTCGCGCCTTCCAGGCACATCGTACAGTCGAAGTCGCCGCCGGCGTCGCCCCCGGGGTCACCCGCGAGGGCCGCGCAGGCGACGGCCAGGCAGTTGCCGCAGATCACCGACCCGCGGTGCCCCTCGATCATGGGCACATCCTCCGTCCACGGCCGGCGGCAGAAATCGCAGAGCACATCGGACATCCGCACATCGTCTTCGTTTGTTCCGGGTCTGTGCATGACGCGTCCATGATGGGGCGGAGGGGCGACGGCGGCAAGCGGCGCCACGAGGGAAGAAACCCGGATGAGATTGACCGCTTGCGGCCATTTGCCGTCAGGATCATGATGGCGGCGCATCTGAGGGATCGGGCGGGCGGACGCGGATCCCCCGCCCCCGATCATGCCGGTCGCCGCCCGAGGAGGACAGGGACATGTCTTCGGCGAAGTCGTCTTCACGAACGAATCGATGCCTTTCGGTTGTCTTTTTGATCGCGGGCCTCGCCGGGCTGCTCGCCGCCCGCCCGGCGGCGGGGCAGGGCACCGAGGGCACGCTGCCCGACCCGATATCCGGCCGCGAGGTGGATCGCTACGCGGAACGGCTGGAGCTGAGCGACCGGCAGCGCCAGGCCCTTCAGGGCCTGCACAACACCTACCGGGCCGAGTTCGCCCGTCTCCGCGACGGCGAGATCGAGACGTACCTGAAGGAGCACGGCGGGTTCGGCGACTTCCGCATCACCTTCGACCGCGCCGCCGTCAAGGACGAAACGAACAAGCTCAAGAAGCTGCTTGACAGGATCCGGGGGCTGGATCGGAGGTTCTTCGACGACATCCAGCCCCTGCTGAGCGAGGAGCAGCTCGCCCTGCTGCCCCGCCTGCGGCGGATGCGCGAGGTGCAGCGCTACCGGATGGGTCTGCCCTTCCTGGGCGGGGTGACCAACCCGGCCGCGCAGGTGGATCTGACCACGATCGTCGAGCAGCAGGAGCTGTCGCCGGGGCAGCGTCGCATCGTCGACGCGCGCCTCGCCGGTTACGAGCGTCAACTCGTCAACGCCGCCCGCGCGCTGCACGACGTCGCGCTCAATCGCCGCCTGATCATGTTCGATCGGCTGGAGGCGATGGGGTACGGCCCGGACGCGCTGGCGAATCCCGAAAACGCCGAGGGCATGATCCAGGCGTTCTTCAGCGCGATGAACGAGATCCAAACGCGGCTCAACGAAGAGGCGGCGGAGATCAGCACCCTCAACCGCCGCACGCTCAAGAGCCTCGCCGAACTCCTGCCCGACGAGCAGGGCGAAACGCTGCGCATCGGTTACCTGAGGCAGGCGTATCCCGATTTCCTCCCGATGGTCACTCCGGTCCGCCGGCGGATGGAGGAAGCCCTGCGCCTGGAAGACCTCAGCGAGGAGCAGCGGCAGGCCATCGAGGCGCTGCGGCTGAATTACCGGGCCGCCCGTGATGCGCTGCTCGAGGACAGGCTCGACGTCTCCGATGCGCAGCGGGCGGGGGGAATCATGATCAACCCGACGCCTGAGCAACAGGCCGAGCAGGACAGGCTCGGCGAGAAGTACCAGGCCCTCGGCGAGAAGAGTCAGCGACTCGTGCAGCAGACCATCGATGCGCTCGATCGCATCCTCGGCCGCGACCTCGCCGGCCGGGTGGCGCAGCGCGTCGCCGAGCGCGAGGACGCGGAGGAGACGCAGACCGAGTCGCGGTCGATGATGGTCATGACGATCACCGCCGGAGGCGACGAGGGAGGCGTCGGGATCAGCACCTGGAGCTCGACCGTCACGCTGGACGAGACCGATCTCGAAGCCGGCCCGCTCCATGCGCTTCGGCCCCTCACCCGGCGCGAGCTGTTTCGGATGGCGCGCCGCCTGGACTTGACCGAGGATGACCGTGCCGTCATCGGCGCCCTGCACGAGGACTACCTGGCGCACTTCGATGATGCGGCGAAGCCGGCGATCGACGCGGCCCGCGCGGCCCGGCGGAAACTGTCCGCCTCCCCGGGCGCCGATGATGCAGACGGCGCCGAGCAGATCCCGACCGTCAGCGACGTCGATCGGGCCTTCACGCTTTCCCGGCAGGCGCTGAACGCGGTGCAGGAGGTCGACGCCGCGCTCTTCGACGACATCGCGATCGTGGTCGGCGATGAAGAGCAGGCCGCGGGCGTCGATCGCCTGCGGCTGGCCCGGCAGCGGCAGATCTACTCCCGCGCGCTGAGCGCGCGGGGCGGAGGCGTCTTCTTCGGCGGAGGCGGGGGCGGCGGAGACGTGTCCTTCGTCTCGATCGGCGGCGAGGAGAACGACGAGGCGAGCGTCGATGTCGCCGACGTCGTCGATGAAATGGACCTTCCCGACGAGACGATGACCGCGATCGATCCGCTCCTGCTCGAATACGAGCAGCAGGTCACCGGCGTCTTCCGGACCCGCTACGAGGCCCGGCAGGATATCGATGAGCACATGCAGACGATGACCGTCCGTTATCGGCGCGACGAGGCGCGGGGTCGAAGCGAGCGAAGCGTTTCGCTGGACGCCGAACAGTTCGAGGCGATGGAGGCGAGGCGGGTCGAAGCGCGGAAGGCCGAGGCGCGCATCATCGAGCTCAACCGCGCCGCCCGTGATGCGCTGGCCGGGCAACTCGGTGAGCCGGATGCGCCACGCCTGCGGCGGGCGTACGACCGCCGTGCATTCGCCTCCGTGCTCCGCGACCCCGGGGCGGTCGCGCCGCTGCTGGAGACCGCCCTCGCCTTCGACGACCTCACCGCCGATCAGCGCCGGCGGCTGACCGACCTGGCCGCCGAGTATCGCGCGGCGTACGACGAGTGCTGCCGGAAGATGATCGAGCTTCAGCGCGGCGATCCGGCGGGGGCCGACTCGAGGGCAAATCCGGGGTCCGACATGGAGGCGATGCAGAGACAGATGCGCGAAGTGGAGAAGGCCCGCTTCGAGCGCGATGATCTCAACGATCGCACGCGCGCGGCGCTGAAGGTCCTGCTCACCGACGAGCAGGCGGCCCGGCTGGGGGGACGGCTGGAGGCGCCGCCGCAGCCCTGAAGGGCCTGAACCGGAAGGTGGCACAGGCGCCGGGGCCTGCGGCGAGCGGACGGGCTCGCCCGTCCCACCGTCGTCGCGGGCGGAGCGGGGTTCCCGGACCTTTCGCGTCCCGCCTGATCGGCCTATCGTCTAGGCGGCGATCGATCCGCGCCCGCCGACGAGGGAACCGGCCGATGGTCTCGGGAATCAGCCTCGCCAACAAGTGCCAGTTGCTGTTCGGCTTCGCGGTCGTGGTGATTCTCGCCGCCGCGTTGAGCGTGCCGTGGATCCGCACGCGGATGCTCGTGGGCGATTACCAGGTCGAGGAGGCGCGTCGGATCGCCGATTCCTGGCTGGCCGATCGCATCCAGCTCGGGACGCTCGAGCAGCCGGGCGGACTGTCCTACGCCTCCGGCGGTTTCAGCGAGGAGCCGGGCGAGGATCCCATGCTCAGGCTCTCCTTCGTCCCCGTGGATGAGATCGACGAGGGGCTGGGGGAGGATGACGAGCGCGGCTTCCTCGCCGACGCGCTGCGCCGCTTCCGCGAGGATTCGGAGATCACCGAGCACGCCCGGTCGGACAAGATCGGCGGGCAGACCGTGTATCGCTATGCCCGGGCGATCCGCGAATCGCAGATGCGGGCCATCCGTGACTTCCACGTGTCGATCTTCTCCGGCCCCGTGCTGGAGGAGGGGATCGCCGATCCGCTGCGCGCGATCCTGATCGTGGATCGTAACACGCAGTTCGCCGAGGGGCAGTTGCTGCGCAGCCGCATCTTCATCATCTCCTCCATGATCGTGGGCAGCCTGCTGGCGATCCTCGTCTTCTACTTCATTCTCACGAAACTGATCCTCTCGCCCGTGCGGCATCTGCGGGAGACGGCCGAGAAGGTCCAGGCGGGCGATCTCGCCATCCGTTCCGACATCAACACGGGCGACGAGTTCCAGCAGCTCGCCGAGGCCTTCAACACGATGCTCGATCGCGTCGAGCAGAGCCAGGCGCAGCTTCAGGCGATGAACGAGACGCTCGATCTGAAGGTGGACGAGCTGGCCGAGGCGAACATCGGCCTCTACGAGTCCAACCGCCTCAAGGGCGAGTTCCTCGCCAATGTCAGCCACGAGCTGCGCACGCCGCTCAATTCCATCATCGGCTTCGCCGAGCTGCTCCAGGAGCTGGCCCGCGCGGATGACAACGCCGACCCCAAGCGCATGCGCTACGTCCAGAACATCCTCTCCAGCGGGCGGTCGCTTTCCGAGATGATCAACGAGCTGCTTGACATGGCGAAGATCGAGGCCGGGCGCATGGAGATCAACGTCGAGCAGACCAGCGTCTCCGATCTCATCGAGGGGCTGGTGCGCGTGATGCGCCCGCAGGCGGAGGCGCGGAACCTCGAGCTGCGCTCGGTCATCGGCGCGCGGGTCCCCGTCATCGAAACCGATCCGGGCAAGCTCCAGCAGATCATCTACAACTTCCTGTCCAACGCGATCAAGTTCACGCCGGAGGGAGGGACGATCACGATCTCCGCCGACCGGGTGACGCGGCAGGACAACAGCCTCGGCGTGCGCCTCGCCGTCGCCGACACCGGCGCGGGCATTCCCGAGGACATGCAGGATGTCATCTTCGAGAAGTTCCGGCAGATCGACTCGGGCCACACCCGCGAGCACACCGGTACGGGTCTGGGGCTGGCCATATGCCGCGAGCTGGCCCAGATGCTCGGGGCGAGCGTTTCCTTCGTCTCCGAGCCCGGGCGGGGAGCGACGTTCTTCGTCGATCTGCCGCTCGTCTATCAGCCGGACGAGCCGCAGCCGCTGATGGCGTGACAAACGTCGAAACGTCAGAACGTCAACACCTCAAAAAGACGGAAACGCCGGAATGCGGGCGTCGCGCGCAAGTGGCGGGCGGGGGAGGCGCTTCATCTACCCGACCAGGCCGGGGATCTCCGCGTCGGCATCGGGATAGCGCCGGCGGGCGATGGCGGCGTCGAGACGCGATGGGATCTCGCTCGCCCTCTGCTTCGTGAGCAGGAACCGCAGGACGGCCGCGGCGACCCGGGCCGGCTCGTCGGCGCCGCTGCCCGACCAGAGGTTGTAATCGGCCCAGGCGAGGGTCACCTCGTGCCGGCGGAGCACGCCCGCCTCGTCCAGCACCTGGGCGGTGAACACCCAGCCCGCGGGCCCGTCGCGCTCGGAGAGGATCTCGACCTGTGCCACCATGCCGGCTCCGGGAGGTATACGATGCGATCGGCAAAGCCTATGCGCCCCCCGCGCCCGGTCCAGAGAGTCGCTCCATGACCTTTCTGCTTGAGATCATCCGCCTCGGCCTGCGGAACCTGCAGCTTCACAAGCTGCGGAGCGTTCTCACCAGCCTGGGGATCATCCTCGGCGTGGCCGCGGTGATCGTGATGGTCTCGATCGGCGAGGGGAACAAGCAGGCGGCCCTCCGCGAGATCCAGGCCCTCGGGGCGACCAACGTCATCATCCGCTCGATTCAGCCGCCCGAGTCGGCGGAGATGGGCTCGGAGGAGCGATCGTTCATCGCCTCCTTCGGCATCACCCGGTCCGATCTCCGCCGGCTCGAGCAGTTCATGGGCGATGCGGCCCACCTCGTCCCGCTCAAGGCGGTCGGCGATGACATGTCCTACCAGGAGAAGCGCATCCCCAGCCAGACCTTCGGCACCACGCCCGAGCTCATCGAGGTGGCCAACCTCCGCATCGCCCGCGGCCGATACCTCACCGACGAGGACGTGCACGAGCGGGTGCCCGCGGCGGTGATCGGCGATCAGATCGCCACCCAGTTCTTCCCGCTGGAGGATCCGCTGGGCAAGGAGTTCCGGATCGGGGAGCGCATCTTCCGCGTGGTCGGCGTGTTCCGCCCGGTGGGGCTGGCCGGCGGGGCCGGGGCCGCCCTCGTCGGGCGCGACCTCAACCGCGATGTCCACATCCCCCTCACCACCGCCGAGCTGGAGTTTGGCGACATGATCATCCGCCGCCAGTCCGGCTCCTTCTCCGGCGAGGAGGTCGAGATCTCCGAGGTCTACATCACCGCCAACTCCACCGACGAGGTCATCACCACCGCCGACCGCGTCAAGCGCATCATGGAGGTCGAGCACCCGGGGTTGAACGACGTGGAGGTGATCGTCCCGTGGGAGCTGCTGGAGAACGTCAAGAAGACGCAGATGGTGTGGAACATCGTGCTCATCGCCATCGCCGCCATCAGCCTCCTCATCGGCGGCATCGGCATCATGAACATCATGCTCGCCTCGGTCACCGAGCGCACGCGCGAGATCGGCATCCGGCGCGCGCTGGGGGCGACGCGCAAGCACATCGTCGCCCAGTTCCTCGTCGAGACCGGCTCGCTCGCCGCGGTGGGCGGAGTCATCGGCATCCTCGGCGGGGTGGGCATCTCCCTCGGCCTGGAGCGGTTCCTCCCCTGGCTGCTGAATCAGCCGGCCTTCCGCAGCTTCATCGAGGCGAAGGTGCAGCTCGAGACGCAGGTCACGGGCTGGTCGATCGTCGCCTCCTTCGTCGTCGCCGCTCTCGTGGGGCTGGTGTTCGGCATCTATCCCGCGGTGGTCGCCAGCCGCCAGGATCCGATCGTCGCCCTGCGCCACGATTGATCGTTCGCCGCTTGCGGCGCAGCACACGCTCGAATGCAACGTCGATCCCGCGGATATACCTCGCGCGGCGGTCACGATCCTCCGACCCGCCACACGCTCACATCCCCGCGCCCCCAGTCGATCCACCCGGGCAGACGGGCGATCTCCGTCATCCCGCCGTCCTCCAACAACCGTATCTTCGCCTCGCCCACGCGCTGCGGATAGAGGATGATCACCCACGTCGGCCGCGTCTGGTGGAGTTTCGCCTCGAGATCGGCACCGAGATCGAGGCTGTAGGTCGGATCGAGTTGCCCCGCATACACCTCCATCGCCTGGTGCTTCAGGCCGATCACGAGCAGGCGATCGTCATCGGACCAGTTGTTGCGCACGATGTTCGCCGCCTCGCGCAGCGGCTGCCGCGGGGGACGAACGACGAGGTCCGCGAGCGAGACGGCGATCACGATCGCCAGCGCCGCCGCCCCGATCGGCCTCTTCCATCGCCACAGCGCGTCGATCCCCAGCGCCATCGCGAGAATCGCGCCCGGCAGGGCGAACAGCGCGAACCGCGCATACATCCACGATCGGCCGACCGCAAGCGCAACAATCATGATCGGCAGCCCGATCAACGAAAGCACGAGAGCCGCTCGCGTCGTCGCCCGCCTCATCCCCGCCGCGAACCCCACGACGGCCACGGCCATTCCGGGCGCCGCCGCCCACCAGTACCACGAACCCCCCAGTTGCAGCAGCGCGTGCAGCCCCTCGACGCCGAACACGCCCGGCTCATCCCCCTCCGCCGCCCGGAACTGCCCGCGGATGCGCAGCAGATCATCCAGCACCGGCGCATACAGGGCGAGGGTGAGAATCGCGGCCAGGGCGACCGCGCCCAAGCCGCGCAGGGTGACGATCCGTTTCCGCGTGTGCTGTCCGCCGCCGCGCGCCAACGCCCACATCAGCCACGCGGCATGGCCGATCGGAACCCACACCATCATCAGGTGCGACCAGACCCCCAGCGCGCAGCACAGAATGTAGAGCATCCATTTCCACGACCGCTCGCGCTGGATTGCCGAGAGGATGGTCCACGTCGCCAGCGCGGAGAAGGCGATCATCATGCTGTACCCCCGCGCCTCCACGCCTTCCAATACCGACACCGGCAACGTCGCCGCGAGGACACCGGCAACAACCGCCATCCGCCGACACCCCTCTCCGTTCGCCCCCGGCTCCGCCGGGGGATCGCCCTCGTCCACCCCCAGCCCCCGGCACGCCCGCCCCGCCAACCCCCACACGGCCACGATCGACCCCAGCGAGAACAACAGCGCCGGCAGGCGCAGCGCGATCTCCGGTGCGGTGATTCCCAATCGATCGAGCAGGCTGAAGCTCGCCCACGACACGAGCGTGTGGCCGATGTGGTTGGCGGGATCGAAGTAATGGGTGACGATCCACGCCGGCCCCTTGCTGGCGTAGTCCCGCCACGCCGCGATCTCGTCGTACCACAGGCTCTCGGTGAGCCGCGGGGCGCGGGCGGCGAGGCCGATCGCCAGCAACGCCGCCACGATCAGCCAGGATCGCATGCCCGGCGCCGCGGCTCCCTCCCCGTCGCCGGGCCGCGGCCTGCCTTTCTGTTGCGCGCGCCCGCGGCGCGCCGGCGTGGTCATCACGAACGGGATTCTAAGAACCCCCGGCGCAGGAGCCAACCGGGCGCGGAAACAGGCGGGAAGCGGCCCTTGTCTTCGCAATCATGCCTCCGAGTATCATGGGCGGCGTGGCGAGCCCGCGCATCTCCATCATCGTCCCCACCCTTGACCGGCCCGATCAGCTCGCCCGGTGCCTGAGTTCGATCGCTGCGACCGTGCGGGCGGCGCATGAGATCATCGGTGTCTGCGTCGAGGACGATGAGGCGACGCGGCACGCGTTCGCCGAACACGACGTCCGAACCATCATTCAACGGACGCGCGGCGGGTACGTGCAGGCGGCCAACCTCGGCCTCCGCGCCGCCCGCGGCGAGTGGGTCACGATCCTCAACGACGACTGCACCCTCCTGCCGCACTCGATCGACAACGCGATCCGCTTCCTCGAAGCGCCGGCCCACCGCGATCGGATCGGACAGGCGGCGTTCTTCCACGACACGCCCCTGCGCCGCAACGTGTATCAACAGATCCGCATCGAAGACGTCGTGTATCGCGTCGGACACGTGCGCGGGCTCTGCTACGCCAACTTCGGGCTCGCCCGGCGCGCCCTGTACGAGCGATTGGAGTATCTCGATGAGCGGTTCGGCATGTACGGGGCCGATCCGGACTTCTCGCTGAAGGTGTGGCACGAGGCGAAACTCGCGGTGGCCCCCTGCCCCGGCGCGCTCGTGCATCACGATCGCATCGACGACGATGACGCCCGGCAGAGGGTGGACAACGACCGGCTCTTCGCGAAGTGGGGGCTTCACTGATGCTGGATCGTGGGGCGACCCGCACCTCCGTCCCTCCGGTCCTCCGGTGCGGCGTGCCGGAAGCCGGGTCTGACGAGCGCCCGCAGGAAGCGAGGAAGACCCGGGTCACGCCCGCGCCGGGACATGTATCATCATCGTCATGAGCTTCTCACTCGCCCGCGGCCGGCCGCTCGACACGACCGGGTACGGCCTCGAAATGACGGACCTGCCCGCCTTTGATCCGTCCGATCGCGCCGCGTCGCGCCTCGACCCCCGGAACTGGTTCACGGAACCGACCGGGCGCTTCGAGATCGAGATCGGCTCGGGCAAGGGAACGTTCCTCGTCCAGCAGGCCGCGCTGAGGGAAGAGGTCAGCTACCTCGGCATCGAGCACGCCGGCGAGTTCTACCGATACGCCGCCGATCGCGTGCGCCGGCGCCGGCTCGCCAACGTGCGCATCCTCCACGCGGACGCGGCGGAGTTCCTGCACTATTACTGCGCCGATGCCGTGGCCGCGGTGATTCACGTCTACTTTCCCGATCCCTGGCCGAAGAAGCGTCACCACAAGCGGCGCATCGTGCAGGACCGCACGCTTGCCGACTTCCATCGCGTGCTCGTCGATGGCGGCGAGGTGCGCCTCGTCACCGATCACGAAGGGCTGTGGGAATGGTGCGAGGAGCACATCGCGCGCCACGCCGACCTCTTCGACCGCCGGCCGTTCGAAGCGCCCGAATCGGCGGGCGAAAACGAACTGGTCGGAACGAATTACGAGCGCAAGTTCGCGCGCGAGGATCGGCCGTTCCATGCGATGACGCTGAGGAAGCGATGAGCGATGAGCGATGAGCGATGAGCGATGCGCGATGCGCGATGCGCGCGCCGCTTATTGAATCCTGTAATTCTAATGCACGCGCGTATCGGCCGTCGGCCGGAGCGGGATGGCGGCGCGGGTCTGTCGGTGCAGACGTGCGCGGAAGCGCGTGGCCGGCCGGCCGGCCGGCCTGTCGACCGCGCGTGCATTGGAAATACAGGAATCAGTCGCGACGCGGTTCACCCGCGTATTGAGCGATCGAACCATTGACATCGAGCGATGGGCGATGAGCGCGCTTGAGCCGCGCGTGGAAACGCGGGGTCCGCGAGCGAACGTCAACTCGCCATCGTCGTCTCGGCGCGGAGCCTCGACGGCGATCCCGGGCTCACGGAGCCCGGCTCCGCCAACAACCAAAAACCAACAGCCCCGCCCTCACACGTTCGCCGGCGGGTCGTACTCGATCGTTTCGGCGATGCGGTTGTTCGCGTCGCAGATGATGACCTTCGGCCGGTGGCGGGCGAGCTCGTCGGGGGTGAGCCGGCAGAAGGCGAGGATGATGACGCGATGGCCGATGCCCGAGAGCCGCGCCGCCGCCCCGTTGATGCCGATCACGCCCGTCCCGCGATCGCCGGGCAGAACGTAGGTCTCGAACCGGTTGCCGTTCTCGCAGTCGCCGATCAGCACCTTCTCGTTGACGGCCATGCCGGTCGCATCGAGCAGATCCTGGTCGATGACGATCGACCCGGTGTACTCGACGGTGCACTCGGTGACGACCGCGTAGTGGATCTTGGCGAAGAGGGCTTCTCTCAGCATCGTCGGCCGGCGGCGGGGGAAAAGGAACGAGTCGTTGCGGACGGGCTGCAATGGTAGTCGCCGCAGCCGCGGGAAGCGAGAGACCGCCCGCGGTCGCGGGGCGGGCCGCTCAGCCGGCTCCGGCCGCGGCGGT
>JAXHTH010000072.1:0-3583 GCA_034211115.1 Planctomycetota bacterium
CGGATCGAGGCGGACGAGCGGCGGCTGATCCGCCAGGCCGGCCGGCCGGTGGTGAGCAGCGAGCCGCGCCCCGTCGCCGTCGCCGATCTGCTCATGAACCCGGAGGAGGCGAAGACCGCCCACTTCGTCCCCCTCTTCCGGCGCAGCCCCGGCTACCGCGGGGCGATGGACCTGATCGAGGAGTTCGGCCGGCCGCAGTGCGCTTCGGTCGAGTTCAGCTCGGCACGAGGGGAAGGGACGCTCTTCGCCCGGCTGTTCGATGCCGTCGATGCGTTGGAAGCGCTGTGCGGACCGGCGGAGACGATCGATGCCGCCCTCGCCGGCGCGCCCGGGTCCACCGGCAGTGTGCCGGAATCGCTGGAGCATCTGCACGGCCACCTCACGGCGAATCTCCGCTTCGCCGACGACTGCTGTGCCGCGCTCGTCGCCAGCGACGCCGCAGGCTCATGGCGACGGCGGCTGACGCTCATCGCCCCCCCCGGTCGCCTCACCATCACGGATACGGGCAGCGCCTTCATCAGCGCCGAGGGCGAGCACATCGACAGTCATCCCGAGGCTGATCTCCCTTCGCCCGGCGCGCTCATCGGCATGCAGATCACGCGGCTGCTGGAGCGTCGCGACGCGTCGGCGACCACGCTGCCGCCGGACACCACCCGCCTGCTGGCCCTCTGCGAGGCGGCGCGGCTGAGCGGCCGCACGGGCCAGGGGGAAACCCCCGCCCGCCTGCTCGAAATGCTCAGCAATCCCTGACAGTTCCTTCTCAGCCGGGGGGCGACAGGAGCGTCTGGCGGATCGGCATCACCACCGAGGGAATCACCCGCTCCTCGGCCAGGCGCTCGGCGTGCCCGGCCAGGGTGCCGAACGAGTCGCTGAAATCGCGGATCGTCTGGTACGGCCCGCAGCGGCGCACCGTCAGGTAGACGCTGATCGGCTCGTTGGCGTACCGGCCCGTGGCGACCTCGCGCGATCGCCCCCGCGTCTTCACCTCGATGAACGCCTGCACATCGCACTGGTGAGACAGTGAGAAGCCGACGAACGGCTGAACATCCAGCACCGCTTCGTGATCCGTATCGACAAGGGCCGTGAGCGGCGACTCGGCGAGCAGCGCGTCGAACACGACCTCGTTGCGATTCGTCTCGGCATCGATGTCGAAGCCGAAGATGAGCTCGATGTACTCCACGTCCAGCGGGCTGATGGACAGGAAATACGGCGAGATCTCCAGCACGAGCCGATGCAGCTTGTAAGCGCGCTCCAGCGATTCCGGATTCACCCATCCGCTGCGGACGGCGGTGCGGTTCAGGGCCAGCCAGTTGTACTGCGAGTCCGTCTCCGCCGACTCGAGGGCCAGCTCGCCCTCGTACCGCCGGAAGCGATCCATCTGCGGCAGCTCCTTGCGGACACGATCGAACATGTCCAACACGCTCTCGCGCGTGGTGGGGACGTCCATCTTCAGCGCGAGCTTCTGGTTCACATAGAAGTCGGTGCACAGCGCACGGATGCTGTTCACGATCCGAACCCTTTCAGGCAGATGCGGCACGGCACACTGTACCGCGTTCCGGGGGCCGGGCGACCAATTGACAGGCGTTCTGGTCAGGCTGTGGATAACGCCGCGGGCGGCTCGGCCCGCCGACGCATCGGCGGCCGGCGCCAGTAGCTCAGCGACCGCCACAACCACTCCATGGGCCCGAAGCGGAAGTAGCGCAGCCAGAGCGGGGAGAGGATGAGCTGCACGATCCACACCGCGAGCACGATCAGGATCTGCTCGACCCGGCTCACCTGGCCGTACAGACCGAACCCGTGGCCGTAGAAGATCGTCGTGCAGATCACCGTCTGGAGCAGGTAGTTGGTGAAGGCCATCCGGCCGGCGGCGGCGAACGGCCGCGTGATCGCCCCCAGCCCCGGCGCCTGGCAGACGAGCATGACCACGCCGATCCATCCCAGGCTCACGAGGATGCTCGCCCAGTAGTTGTACTGGGAACCGATGAACCGGGCGTACTCGAACGACCACTCCGAGCCGATGTTGCGCTGCACGCCGTAGAGGACCAGCGGAATGCCCGCGAACGCGGCCACGCCGACGAGCGTGCCATAGAAGGCCTTCGATCTGGCCGCACTGAACACGCCCCATTTGAACAGCGCCATCCCGATGAGCATCAGTCCGCCGGCGCGCCAGAGCACGAAGAAGAACAGAGCCATCGTCTGTATCATCACCGAGAACGGCACCCGGTACGACATCTGCTCCCACCAGGAGCCGCGATAGGCGTCCAGCTCCTCCCGGATCTGCTCGGCGTCCGGGGCCCAGAACGCCATCTGCTCCTGCATCGCCTGCTCGGGCCAGAACTGCATCGACCAGCCGGAGAGGAACTGAAGGGCCGAGGGAATGGTCAGCGCCGCGACTCCGATGAGGGTCAGCCAGCCCGGCCGCAGCCGCCGCAGCAGGTACACGAGCAGCCCGCACATGCCGTAGGAGTAGAGGATGTCGCCATACCACAGCAGGTGCGCGTGCAGCAGGCCGAAGATGATCAGCCAGAGCATGCGGCGATAGTGCAGCCCGGCCGGGCGCCGGCCTTTCGCCTCCGCCCGCGAGGTGAAAACCACGATCCCGGCCCCGAACAGCATCGAGAAGATCGTCATGAACTTCTGATCCGCCAGCAGGTGGCTGAACAGCCACACCCACCAGTTGGCCCCGCTGAGATCGCCGTACGCGGTCGGATTAAAGTACGCCGGCCCGATCATCGAGAAGGACTGGATGTTCATCACGAGGATGCCCAGCACGGCGAAGCCGCGGAGGACATCGATGGACGTGATCCGCTCGCGGGCGGAGATTGGCGCGGCGACCCCCGGCGTTCCGGGGGCCGGCGGCGCGGGCGGCGTGTCCGGCGTCCGGGGCGGCCCCGTCACGGGCGGCAGCGACGGCTCTTCCGACGGCAATCCATCTGGTTCGTGCATGGGTCCCCACTTCCCGGCGCTGCCGCGCCGCTCGACCGATCCCCCGCTTATTCGGAAACACCCTCACGCAATGCCAGCCGCGAGACGAGACGGCCATCATCCGGCCCGTCAGGGGGCGGATGATACGCGTCAGCCACGCCGCCGAACCATCACCTGGAGCCGGCCGTAGGTCAGCGTCCGCCACAACCACTCCAGCGGCCCGATGATGAATACGCGGAGCCAGAGGACGCTGAGGATCGTCTGACCGACGATGATTGCGGCCACCACGACGAGCTGCTGCGCGCGGCTGAGCTCGCCGAACAGACCGAATCCCCACCAGTAGCAGAGCGTGGTCGCCAGGATCGTCTGGAGCAGGTAGTTGCTCAGGGCGGTCCGGCCCACGGACGCCACGGCCCGGCTCAGCGGGTTCGGCCGACGCCCGATCACGAGCAGGCAGATCGTCCCGGCGTAGCCCAGGGCCAGGAGCATGCTCGAAAGCTGGTGGATGAGCTCGGTTCCCACGCTCAGCCAGCTCATCGAGAAGCCGGACATGAAGTAGGAGGACGTGTTGAGCACTTCCAGGGGAAGGCCGATCCCCCATCCGAAGATGCAGCAACGAACGTGCCACCGGCGTCGGCTCGGATCGAAGAAGTTCCAC
>JAXHTH010000073.1:0-20094 GCA_034211115.1 Planctomycetota bacterium
ATCTGAACGGCGATGGCATCGTCAATGTCCGCGATCTGCTCGCACTTCTGGGCGCATGGGGCGCGTGCGAGAATCCCTGCCCGCCAGCCTGCATGGGGGACACGAACTTCGACTGCACGGTCAACTGGATTGACCTGCTGACACTTCTTTCAAACTGGGGTTGAGATATCTTCGGCCGCGTGCTACGCGGCAAGCCGCAGCCGAGCCTTGGCCCCCGGATCCAACCGGGGGCTTCGTCCACGGTCTCGGCTCAATCGTCGACTCCCGGCGCGGAGCGCCGGGCCACCATTCCCGTCGACGCGCAGCCCGGGCGCGCGGAGTGGTCGAACCCACCCTCAGCGCAACCCCCGGCAGAGCCGGGGACTAAGGGGCGATCTCATCATGTCGGCGCACAGGGCCTCTGGCCCCGGGCTTCGCTTGGGGAACCTCGCTGCGCCGTCGCTCTGCATTCAGGTTGTTGAAGAGGGACGTTCGGCTTTGGAGAACCTGAAGCTCTTGCCGCGTGCATCGAGGCCGTGACGGGCGGGCTTCAATAGCTCGGTCGGTCACGCGACGGGAGACGTTGTTGACCTCAATGCGAGCCCGATCGGTTCTCCGGTCGGGCTTTCTCTGTGGCCGGAGCAGCGGTCCCGACACCGCAGTGTTGACCTCTCGTCGGAGCCGGGACGACATGAAGAAAGCGGCGGTGTTTCGACCGCCGCTTGAAGGCGAATTCGGATGACGGGCCGCTCCGGCCGGGCCTTACCCGAGCAGGGACAGGACCTGCTGCGGCTGGACGTTGGCGATGGAAAGCGCCTGGGTCGCCGCCTGGGTCATGATCTGCTGGCGGGTCAGTGCCGCCGTCTCGACGGCGAAGTCGGCGTCTCGGATGACCGACTCGGCCGCCGCGGTGTTCTCGAGCGTGACGCCGAGGTTATTGATCGTGGAACCGACCGTGTTCTTCGTGAAGGCGCCGAGTCGGCCACGCAGGCTGGAGACCTGTCGGATGGCGTTGTCGACGATCTTCTGGGCCTTGGTCAGATCCCCGTTGACGACGTTGGCGGTTCCGCCCGACTTGAGGGCCGAAAGGAAGCCGTCGATGTCGTCCCCGAGGTTGCCGGTGGTGCTGGTCTCGATGCCGAGGGACACCTTGCCGGCGAGGTTGACCTTGGGGGCGAGGTTGAAGTCGGCCCCGCCGCCGGTGATCTGGAAGGTCGAGGATCCGCCGGTCGTGTTGATGCCGCCGGAGCCGGAGGCGAGGTCGCCGTCGAGAGTGATGGTGACGTCGAACCCGTCCGTGGCGACTCGTGCTGTCAGGCCGTCCGTAGTGGCCGCGTTGCCGTTTATCAGGACGACGGCGTCCCGACCGTAGTCTTTGTAGTCGGTTTTCGTGCCGTCGGTCGTGCTGTCGGCATCGGCAATGAGGGTGTTGGACGTGCCCTCCAGGACCTTGATGCGGACGTACTGGTCGGACCCGTAGGTACGGGAGTTGATCTCGACCTTGTCCGTGTCGGTGACGGCCTGCGTCGCGGAGACGCCGAGGGCGTCGCTGAAGGTATTGATGGCGTCGATGATGTTCGCCTGGGTGGTGCCGGAGGCGAAGGTGAACTGCTGGACGCCGTCCATACCGGTGATCTCGACCGTGATGGAGCCGTTGTCTCCGTTGACGAGGGTGCCCTGCGTCGAGAGGTAGACGGCGCCGGTCTGGGCCGAGGTGGTCACGTCGATGGTGACGTTGATGTAGGAGCCGGACGCGTCGCTGAGGCGCGCCGACTGGATGCTGACGTCCTCGAGGCCGGTGGCGACGTTCGAGGTGGTGTAGTCGAAGTTGCCGTTGAGCAGCTTCGTGCCGTTAAAGCTCGTGGAGTTGGCGACGCGGTCGATGGTCTGAAGGATGGAGTCAACCTGAAGCTGATTCGCGTCCTTCTCCTCCGCCGAGATGCCGGCGTCATTGGCCGTGGACCCGACGAGTGACTGCAGCTCAAGCAGCATGCTGCTGATTTCCTGCAAGCCACCCTCCGCGACGTTGGCAACCTGCTCCGCCCGCTCGGCGTTCGAGATGGCGGCGGAGATCGCCGTCTTCTCGGCCCGCAGGTTCTCACTCGCAATCAGGCCGGCCGGGTCGTCAGCACCACGATTGATGCGCAGGCCCGTGCTCAGCCGTTCAAGGCTGGTCACGAGCGACTTGTTCTGCATCCCCAGCACGCGCTGGGCCAGCAGAGACGGGACATTGGTGTTGATGCGACTCATTGTGTCCTCCGTGAACACGCTCCAGCCACGTTGAGGTGGCAATTCATTCCGTTAGAACCCTAGCGAGAAGTGGTCCTTGTTCTTCTGCGGGCAAGCCACCTCCGGCGGCCTGCAAACTCCAACGAATGATCACGCGGGTCAACGCGCGACAGACATCCAAACCTCTTTCTCGCCCCAAAGTCTCTCGTATCGTTCTCCGACGTCGGTCCGCGCTTCCGATGCGTGGGGGCATGCCGGCGCATCAGAGACGCAAGGGTGGTATCGGCCCCGGGCAGGGGCCACTTCACTTGTGTTCAAAAGAGGAAAGAAAAGATCGGCCCCGTGAGTGGTGGCGCGCCGCGGCCGCCGCGCACCAACGGCCCCCGCCGGGCGCGGCGGGGGCCGTCCGGGTCGATATTATCGCCCCCGCTTCCCTAGCCGAGCAGGGCCAGCACGTTCTGGCTGATCACGTTCGCGGTGGCGAGCACCGAGGTGCCGGCCTGGGAGAGGATCTGGGCCCGGGCCAGGGCCGCCGTCTCCGAGGCGAAGTCCGTATCCCGGATCGCCGACTCGCTGGCCGAGATGTTCTCGAAGCCGATCTGCAGCGAACTGATGTTGGTCTGAAGCGTGTTGCGCTCGAAGGCGCCGAGGCGGCCGCGCAGGGTCGAGACGTCGGTGATGGCGGCATCGAGGACGCGGGAGGCGTTCTGCGCCTCGCCCGCCGTCAATGAGTTGGACTGGCCGGACTTGAGCGAATCGAGGAAATACCGGACCCCGTCGATCGTGGTGCCCCCGAGCCGGCTGGCCGCGATCGACTTGATGCCGAAGCCGACCTGCTGGGTGGAGGTGATGGTGGGCCCGAGCTGAAAGGTCGCGCCCCCGCCGGTGATGTCGAAGCTCTTGACCGTGCCGAGGGTCTGGGCGTAGGCCTCGGTCAGACTGAGTTCAAGGCTCAGGGCGGGCGTGTTGAGCGAGATCTCCAGCCCGTCGCCCGTGGCCAGCGCGCCGTTGATGACCGCGCTCACGTCGCGTCCCACGTCGCGCTGCATCTCCGTTCCGTTCTGCTCGTCGAAGACGGCGAAGAAGTCGCCGGCTTCCCCCGTCTTGCGCACGGAGACGAACTGGTCGGAGCCGTAGTCGGTGGAGTTGAAGGTGAGCCCACAGGTCAGGTCGCCGGAGTCGACGAGGGCGGCGCTGACGCCGGTCGTCTCCTTGACCTGGTTCACCGCGGCCACCACGTCGCTCAGGGAGCGCCCGGAGACGAAGGTGAGCGACTGCACGCCGAGGTTGCCGGCGATCTCGAGGGTGACGCTGCTCAGGAGCTGGCCGGCGGCGCCGGCGGTGTTGCCCGAGAGGAACAGGGAGGCGGTCTGGGCGGAGCTGATCACCTCCACCTGCACGGGAATGGAGCTGTTGGTGCCGAACTGCGCGCCGTAGACGTCCACGCCGGCGATGGCGCTGGTGGCCACGCCGGAGGTGAGATACGACAGCGATCCGTTGAGCAACTGCAGCCCGGCGAAGCTGGCCGTGTTGGAGATGCGGGTGATCGACTCGATGGCGCTGTCGATCTGAAGCTGGTTGGCCTCGATCTCCTCGTCGCTGAGCCCGCCGGTGTTCGCCGCCTCGACGATCAGTCCCTTGACGGAGTTGAGGAGGTCGGCGACCTCCGCCAGGGACGCCTCGGTGGTGGCGATCACCGAACTGGCCCGCTCGGAGTTGTCGATCGCCTGCTCCAGTCCCTGCAGCTCCGAGCGAAGGCGCTCGGAGACGATCAGCCCGGCCGGGTCGTCCGCGCCGCGGTTGATGCGCAAGCCGGTGGAGAGGCGCTGCAGTCGGGTGGCGAGGTCGTCATTGGCCCGGGCGAGGTTGGTCTGGGCGATGAGCGACGGGATGTTCGTGTTGATCCTAGCCATGGCAATCCTCCTTGATTGAGGCTAGATGCCGCGGGAGCGCCCCGCGATCCGTCAGGCGGGGCGGAAACCTCCTCGGCGGGGGAACGATCGGTCCCCGTACGTGTGTGCGGTCAGGCACTCTCCTTTGCCGGCGCAGTCTGATGACCCGGCAGGTGAGCGGCGGGCGGTATGGATGAACGCGCGGCGCGGCGGGAGACGACGTCGGATCCGACGGCGCCGAGATCGCCGCCCGTCAACTGGGCGGCCTGCTCGTTCTCGCGCCGGATGGCGTCGTACACTTCCTTGCGATGCACGGCGATTCGCGGGGGGGCCTTGATCCCCAGCCGAACCTTGTCACCTCGGATGTCGACGACGGTCAGCTCGATCTCGTCGCCGATCATTATGGTCTCGTCGCGCTGACGTGAGAGCACCAACATGTGTCGGCTCCTTCCTGCATGCGGGTCCCGGGGGCATGGCGGGCCGCCGGTCCCCTCTCGAGGCGTCCCTGCCTCGAGCGGTCAGCTCTGGGCGTGTCGCTGGGCCTCGGCTCGGCACGGCGACGCGCCGGAAACACGCAACCGCGGCGGCGTTACGCCGACGCGGCCTGGGCCGGCTCGCCGAGCCGGACGATTTCATGGCGTGTCGTCCATCGTTTGTCCGCCAGCACCAGTTGCATCGCCAGACGGTTCTGCACGTTGATGACCAGCGGCCCCTGGAGGTTGGAGGTCAGCGTCGAGTCGTACTTGTTGACGATCACGAAGACCTGCGCATCATCCAGTCGGGCCAGGGAAAGCTCCTCCATCTGCTCGCGGCGGATGGTGGCCTCGTAGTCCTTCACCCACAGGCTGGGATCGGTGACCACGAAGGCCAGTTCCGGCGCCTCCACGGACTGCATCCAGAAGAAGACCCCCTCTTCGTCCGGCTGCAACAGGGCGTAGCGCTTGAAGCTGGAGAAACCCAGCAGGCCCGCCGGGAAGGTGATGATGCGTTCCTCATCCACCTCCACCGTTCCGAATCGCGTGGTGTGCACGTTCATGCGAACGCTCCAGTCCTTCGGCCTGCCAATCCATGGTCTGCGGCGCCCTCAACTCCAAGGGCGAAGGGACCTCCTGTCCGGGAACGCCGGCCCGGCCGGGAGGCCGGCGTTCCGTGTTCGCCCGCGGACTACCTAAGGAAGTCCAGCAGGCTCAGGTAGCTGATCTGGCTGGCGGTCGTCAGACCCGCCTGCAACTGCTGCTGAAGCACGGAGAAGCGGAGGGCCGCCTCGGTGAAGTCCAGATCCTGAATCTCGCTTTTCAAGCCCATGTCCTGAATCCGAAGATCCTCCTCCCGACCCGTGGCGTCCGTCACCCGTCGGCTGCGGACACCCACCTCCGCGCGGGTCTCCGCCACCCGGGAGACATCTGCTTCCAGCTTCTCCCCTGCAAGCATGATGCCGCGCTCATCGTTGCCCTCCAGCGCGTCGCGAAGGGCCATGAGATGGGCGAAGACGCTGTCAACGGCAACTGTTGCGCGATCCTCACCCACCAGAGTTGCGCCTGGCGTGGAACCGAGGATGCCCAGATCCTCGCCCGCGAAGGAGCCGTTGAGGCGCGTGACGGCGAAGTCGTTGGCCCCCACCGTGTGGTCCGTCAGCCGGATGCCGTTGCCGTCCAGCGCCAGGTCGGCGGTCACCGCGCCGCCCGACGCGGCGTTGATCGCATCGAGTATGTCCTGCACCGTCTCCGCGCCCGCGAAGTCGACCGCGAACACCGTCCCGTCATGCGTGCTGATCCGGATGTCCTCATCCGCGGCGGGATCGGGCAGACCCGTCTCCGGATCGACGCTGCCCGAGCGGATCTGCACCCCCAGCCCGTCGTTGAAATCATCAAGGCTCGTGTCGTAGGTGAAGGAGCGCACGCCCAGCTCGGTGGCGGTGGATCCCCCGGCGACCTCGGCGATGCTCATCTCCCCCCCGGACAGCTCATTGATGAAGCTCAGCCGGTCGCCGGTCTCGGCGATCTCCACGCGGATGCCCAGGTCGAGTCCCTCGACGAGATTCGCCAGATCCTCGATCGTCGTCGCACCGGACAGATCAAGATCGCGGGACTGCCCGAGGTTGGAGAGGCGGATGGTGCCCAGCGGAGCCGTCACGCCCGTCAGGCTCGTGATGAGGGTGTGCTCGGTGAGCTTGGGATCGATGTCCGATCCGGTCCCCCCGCCCATGGGAAAGGTCGTGTTCAGCCCCAGATCCGCCGCCGTCGCGTCGACTTCGGGATCGCTGATGGTGATCGGACCGAGGGTGGGGATGATCTCGAGGCGATTGCCCGTTGCGGCGTCGATCTGCACGACCGCCCCGGCGTCCACGGTCTGGATGGCCGTCTCGAGCGTGTCGATGACGTCGCCCACCGTGTGCGCGTCAGTCAGATCGACGCTGAGATCGGTTCCGTTCACGTCCACGTCGATCGAACCGAGGCTGATCCCCAGCCCGCGGGCGCCGTTGAGATCGACCAGCCGGGTGTTGAGCGTCATCGTCGGATCGAGATCGCGATTGCCCTCGACGCGGGCGCTGAGCGCGCCGAAGGCGTCGGCCCCGGAGACGGTGATCGGCAGGTCGCGTGAGAGGCCGACATCGGTGACCAGCCCGTCCCCCTCGCCTTGGTAGCGCAGCCCGTTCTGCACGCTCACGATGGGCGGGACGTCCGTGGCGTTGCCCCCGAAAAAGTACATCTGCTGGTACTGGCGATTACCGATGCCGATGAGCTGGCTGAGCATGGCGTCGATGATCTTCGCCTGATTCTCGCGGGTCTGTTCGTCGCTGCCCACGCCGATCTGGCTGGAGGCGATGCTCTTGGCCTCGAGCAGGATGCCCGAGACGTCGCCCAGGGCGGCGTCGACGTTGTTCAGCACCGAATCGGCATGGGACAGGTTGCGCAGTCTCTGGTCGCGCCGCTCGATGATGTCATCGAGCACACTCACCGCGCTGGTGCCGATCGCATCGTCGGAAGGCCGGTTGATGTCCTTGCCCGAGGCCATCTTCACCTGGAGATCCAGCAGGTCAGTGCTGGACCGGGTGATCGAGCTGAGCATGAGCCGGCTGCTCAGGAGGTTGGGCACGCGGGCGAGATTGGAGGGAATGGTCGTCATCGTCTTCTAATCCGGGTCGGGGCGGGGCGCCGCCGCCCTTCACGCCAGGCTGAGCAGGATCTGAAGCGTCTCGTCGATCACGCTGATGAAGCGGGCCGCGGCCTGGAACTGCCGCTGGAACGTCAGCAGGTTGATCGATTCCTCATCGAGCGAAACGCCGCTGACCGCCTGGATCTGTGAGTAGAGGCTCTCGCGCACGAGCTCGGACGACTCGACGGCTTCGTTCGCCGTGGCGGTGCGGACGGCCAGCGAGTTCACCGAGTCGAGCCAGTATTCGCGGAGACTGACGCCGCCGAGATCGTCAAGCGCGACATCCTGAAGATCGGCGATGGCCAGGGCGGTGTCGTTGGAGCCGGGCACGTGCCCCGCGCCCACCGCGAGCATGGTCGAATCATCGAGCAGGACCTGGTTGACCGCGATCGTGTTGGCGGTGCGGCCGGTGAAGAACGTGTTGACGCCGAGCGCGGCCAGGGCACCGCTCGTGTCGTCAGAGAAGCTGATCTCGTAGCCGGCGTCGGCGGCGAGGGTGAACGCGCCCTCCGCGTTCACCCCCGCCGTCACGTTCGGAACCCCCACCACGGTGTTCATCTCCGCGATCAGATCGTCCAGCGACATCGAATCACCGTCGATGTCGATCTGGTAGGACGTGCGCTGGCCGCTGTCGGAATGCGTGAGATGGATGAAGAAGCTGCCGTTTTCGATCCGGAAGGGCAGGTTCGCGTCGCCGGAGTTGAGGTTGGCGGTCGTGTCGTTGACCGCGTAGGTCCCGGTGACGGAATCGAAGCCCTGCTGCCCCTGGCCCCGGGAGTGGAGGCGGTTGACCTGGAAGATCAACTGGCCGGTGAACTCCTCGAGGGCGTCGATGACGGGCTGGACGGTGTTCTCGCGCTGGCGCATGAGCCCGCCGATGGTGCCGGAATCGACATCGAGGTCGGTGCCGTCGGCCGCGACCCGGATCGAGACCTCCAGCCCGCCGTCCACGCTCTCGGTGCGGAGCTCGACGCCGCGCGAGACGCCGGCGAGGACAACGGGCACCGAGCTGACGAGGATGTCCGCCGATCCGCTCTCCTGCTCGATCACCGTGACGTCCATGTATTCGGAGAGCTGGTCGATGAGCAGGTCGCGCTGATCGCGCAGCGCGCTGGCTTCCCCCACCCCCGGCTCGGACTGCGCGATCTGGCCGTTGATGTCGGCGATCTGATCCAGCAGGCCGTTGACGGAATCCACCGCGGTGGCGAGCTGGCGATCCACCTGATCGAGCGTCTCGCGGTAATCGGCGCGCAGATCGGAGATGCGGTTGGCGAGGCTGGTGCCCTGCTGAATCGCCACCGCGCGGACGGCGTTGTCCGAGGGGCTGTTCGCCACCTCCGAGAAGCTGTTGAAGAACTCGCTGAGCATGGTCGAGATGTCGTTCTCGCTCAACTCGTTCTGAAGTGTCTCGATGGCGGTCAGAAAACGCTGATCGATCAGATTCGCCCGCTCGTCGCTCACGGCGTCGCGGTAGCGCGACTGCAGGGCGGTGTCGATCTCGCGATGAATGGACACGAGCTGCACGCCCCGGCCGACGAACTGGTTGCGGCCGATCACGTCGCCGCGGATGGGCGAGAGGTGAACGGATCGGCGATGGAAGCCCTCGGTGGCGGCGTTGGCCATGTTGTTGCCCGCCACCTGCAGCGCCGACTGGCTCGCCGCCAGCGCCGATCGACCGACATGTAACGCGCCGTTCAGGCTCATGTTCAGCTCTTCACATCAACGCAGAAATCCATCTGGGTCCCCACCGCGATGCGGCCGCGACGCTCGTACACGCCCACCCGGCTCAGGGCCGCGTTGACCGTCTGCATGATGCCGGTCATGTGCCGGCTGAGGGCGTTCGCGGCCGCGGTGACGATCGAGCTCTCGCGCCGGACCCTGCCGATCATCTCGCGCAGCGTCTCCGCGAGGGCCTCCAGGCGCCGGCGCCGCTCGGGATCGGCGAGGGCGGCGATCTCCCGCAGGGACAGCGGCTTCGCGGCCCGCGGCGCGGTCCGCTCGGTCAGGCGACCCACCAGCGCCAGCCGCTGCTTCTCCAGCTCTCCCAGCCGATGCGCGATCCGCTGCTCCGCCTGGCAGAGCTTCGTGATGCCGTCAATGTCGGCGCCGCGAATCGCCTGCCGTTTGCGCTCGATGCACGTCAGCAATCGACGATGGCGATCGACCTGCGCGGCGAGGATGCGCATGAGCCGATCCAGCGATGCGCTGAGATCGTCGGGCGGAGGCGCCGGCTGCGGTTCAGGAGTGGCCATGCGCGGATTCCGGGTGGGGTGTCTGCGTCAGACCGAGGCTGCGCGCCTTCGCCGACAGCAGGTGCTCGGTGATCTGATCGATGAGCGGGAAGCGATCGCCGGCGGTGATGCGATCGGCCACGTGCTGATCCAGCAGCGGTCCGAAGCGCCGCTCCGCCGCCCCGGGCGCGAAGGGACCGCTCAGAAACGGGCTCTCGCGCAGGTCGGCCAGCACGGGCATGATGAAGGCGGAGGCGACCATCTGCTGCGCCGCCTCCCGCGCCTGCCCGGCCTGCTGTCGGCGACCGGCGGCGGCGAGCATCGCTTCAAACGTCGAGGCGTCGCGCGTCGGCCGGGCGATCGGCGTCGCCGTCATCCGAGAATCGAACTGGAGACCGGAGACGTTCATTCGCTGACGATCTCCGCGTGCAGGGCGCCGGTCTTCTTCAGTTCATAGATGATGGCGATCTGGTCCTCGACGGAGACGGAAAGCTGATCGAGGGCGGCGAGGAGCTCGATGAGGCGCGTCGAGCTGCGGCTCGTGCCGTCGGTGGTATCCAGCGGCGTCCAGCGTCCCGGCGCCGCGGCGCCTCCCCCGCCGCCGGCCCTGCCGGGCGCGGTGATGCTCGTCAACTGCATGCCCTTGTGGGTGATTCCCACCGGGCCGATCTCGACGTCGCCCTTGACGGCGATGATCCCCGCCCGCTCGTTGATGACGATCCGCGCTTCCGTGCGGATGAGCGAGGGGTCGATCGGGATCGTCATGAGCATCGCGATGAATTCCGCCGGATCCCCGCGGTCGGCCTCGGGAAGCACGACGCGGATGTTCTTCGCGTCCTCGACGGAGGCGAGATCCGCGTAGCCGTCGATGGCGAACTCGTCGTTGACGGAGCCGGCGATGGTGGTGGCCACGGGATAGCCGGCGTACTGGTCCTTCAGCACCAGCGTCATCGCCCCGGACGGCGTCACCACGCGCGTGCGAATGTCACGCAGCATCTGTCCGCCCTCGCGGATGATCGCCGAGGCCGGGTTGTCCGCCTCGATGATCAGCGGGCCCTCGGCGAAGGCCATGGGCAGCAGGTTCGGCGAATCCGGGCCGGGCGGGCGGAGCAGGGACACGACCAGCCGTCCGCCCGCGAGGGACTCGGCGTTGAAGAGCTTCTCGACCGAGACGTCCAGCCGATCGCCCTCCCGCGCCCCGGTGGGCGGGATCTCCATCGTGACCGCGACGATGGCGTAGGCGTCCGCCCTGGCCAGTTCCGTCAGGTCGCTGATCGGATTGCCCAGGTTGGTGAGGAGCTGGGCGTAGGGCCGGGCGGCGATGTACGAATCCTTCGACGTGTCGCCCGTGCCGTTCAGTCCCACCACGATGCCCATCCCGGTGAGGACGTTGCGCTCGTGTCCCTTGATGCGCACGAGATCCTGCACCGCGGTGGCGGCGGCAACTCTTGCGCCCAGCGCAAGAACAAGAGTGCCCAGAATGACCCTGACAGTGCCGTGCATTGGCCTCATCGCGGACCTCCTGTCCCAGATGCGATGGTGCGTGAGTTCGCAACGGAGGTGTGCAAAACGCGGGCCAGACCGGCGGCAACGCCACCGACGGACCGATGCATCGCGTCGAGGCCTTACAATCCACCCATGATCGACGCCGCATCGACGCCGAACCGAAGCGGGCGCCGGCCGGCTGGAGCGGCCGCGGCGGCCGGGTTGATCGGCCTCGCCCTGCTCATGTGGTGGCTGAGCGGGTGGAACGGCGGGGCGCGCCCGGCGACCGTCGAGATGATCTGGGTCCTCCTCACCGCCGGCCCCTGGGCCCTGCTCTGGCTGGCCGCCGCGTTCGGGTTCGGCTGGCCGCTGCGGAGCTGGCTGATCCGAGCGACGGTTGGCGGTGTCGCAGTCCAGGGCGCGCTGGGCGCGGCGGCGCTGCTGCTGCTGGAGGGCGCCTTCGGCCGGGTGGGCTTCCTTCAACTCGGCGGATCGGCCGGGGCCTGGGCGATGCTCGTCCCGGGCTGGGTGCTGCTCGTGACCCAGGTCATTCGGGCCGGCGGCGGGGGCGGCCGGTCCGACACGATTCCCCCGCACCGGCTGATCTGGGCCGCCGTCCCGGCCGTCGCCGTCCTCCTTGTCGCCGCCTGCTCGGCTCCCGGCTGGCTCTGGTCGAGCGAGTTCGGCGGCTATGACGCCCTCAGTTACCACCTGCAACTGCCGAAGGAGTGGCTCACCGCCGGTCGCGTACACGGACTCGAACACAACGTCTACAGCTTCTTCCCCTCGAGCGTCGAAACGGCGTATTACCACCTCGCGGTGCTCATCGGCGACGGGGTCGACGCGGCATACGCGTGCCAGCTTCTGCATGCCCTGCTCACGCTGCTGACGGCGTGGGTTGTGGCCGATCTCGCGCGGCGTCGGGGCGGGCCGATCGCCGGGGCATCGGCGGCGGTCATCCTGCTCGGCACGCCGTGGGTGATCGTCGTCGCCTCCCTGGCCTACAACGAAATGGTCGTGGCGCTGTTTCTCGCCGCGGGCCTGACGATCGCACTGGATGATTCGGCAGGGCGAACGCCGGTGCGGCGCGGCATCGTCATCGGACTGCTCGCCGGAGCCGCGTGCGGCGCCAAGCTCACCGCGATCGGCTTCGTCGCCTTTCCCCTCGGCCTGCTCCTGTTGATCGAAACGCGCCCGAGGCGGCGGCTGATGCCGACCGCGCTCGGCGCCCTGGCGGCGGGGTTCATCCCCCTCCTGCCCTGGCTGCTCGCCAACGGACTCGCGACGGGCAATCCGCTCTTTCCCTTCGCGATGTCGATCTTCGGGACGGGGCACTGGACGGCCGAGCAGGCGGCGACCTTCGCCGGCGCGCACGTGACGGATCTGCCGCTCGATCAGCGCCTCGTCGAGGGCTGGCATCAACTGATGCGCTACGGCATCGGCCCCAATCCCGATCCGGGCGAGCCGTGGCCGCCGCAGTGGTCGATCCTGCCCTGGCTGGCCCTCGGCGGGCTCGTCATCGGCTTGCTGTCACCGCGCCTGCGTCCGACGACGGCGCGCCTGGCGCTCGTGCTTGCGCTCCAGATCGGCTTCTGGCTCGCGTTGACGCACATCAAGTCGCGGTTCATCCTGCCGGCGGTCGTGCCGGCCGCGCTGCTCGTCGCGCTCGTGACGGCGTATCTCATCGAGCGCATCCCGGCGGGCGCGGCGCGGCGTTCGAGCATCGGCGTCGTGTTCATCCTTGCCCTGGGGTACTGCTGCCTGCCGACGGCCATCTTCAGCCGCGAGGGAGGCGGCGCGCCGGCGGCGTGGATCGGCGCGATCGACCTCCCCACCGGCGACCTCCGGGCCGCGCTGGTGTCGCCACGGGAACGGCAGAAGCTCCAGCCGCAGCACGCCTCACCCGCACTTTGGATCAACCATCTGCTCCCGCCGGATGCGCACGTCCTCTGCCTCGGCGAGGCGACGCCGTTCTATTACCGCGGCGAGCGGATCACCTATCAGACGACGTGGGATCGCGGCCCGATGTCTCGGATCATGCGCGAGTCGCCCGACGATCCGGCGGCGTGGATCGACGCCCTCGCACGCGAGGGCTTCACGCACGTCCTTGTCAACCCGATCATGCTGCGGATATGGGAAGACGAAGACTGGAACGACCCGCTCATCACGGCGGATCGCATCATCGGCGCGGCCGAGCGCTCCGCCACGCTCGAGGGGAGGTTTCCCAATGGCGTCCTGCTCTATCGCCTGCCCCCGCCAGGCGGCGGCTGATTCACTCCTCGCCTCCAGCGCCGCTCGCGCCCTCGTCGGCGCCCGATTCGGCACCGGACGCCTGCGGCGCGGCGCCATCGCCCGGCGGGAGCGTCGTCTGCCGCGCCGATTCGGCGGGCGCGCGATCGCTCGCCCCTGAACGCAGGGACGCCGCCATCGTCAGGCTGAAGACGATGCTTCCGACGATGACGATGATGAGCAGGGCGATGAGCAGGCGGATCGCGCGCTGCTGACCGGCGAGGCGGCGCTGCATGGATCGAACGGCGGGGCTGGCGATCCACTCCTCCGCCGAGGGGGCATCTGATGGCGGGCGGTCCTCGGGGGTGTTCCGGCGTCGGCCGTCGCCGTCCCAGCCTCGCCGCTCGCCGCCGGCCGTCGTCCTCGCCCGCGGATCGAGCAGTTCCTCGTCGGCGGCGAAGCTGGACAGGCCCCGGGCGGCGGGCGCGCCGGTCCGATCAGCATCACCCGCGTCCCACTCCCCGGCCTCGACGTCCGGCACTCCCAGGTAGTTGCGGTCGAGATACGCCCCGAAGGGCACGCCGCAGTGGGGGCAGCCGTGCTCGTCCGGATCGACGGGCCCGTCGCAGGCGTGGCAATAGCCCAGCAGATGGGCGGCACCCGGGACGTGCCGCGCCACCGTCCAGAACTGCCTCGTGGTCGGCCCGCGGATGATGGAATATTTCGTCACCTGCCCCCGCTCGATCATCTGCACGAGGGTCTCGTAGCTGCACCCGGGCCGGTGCGGCCGGTCGGGGTCGCGGACGAACCACGGGCCCATGGCGTTGTGGGTGGCCTGCCGGCTGAGGGGATCGAAGAACCCCCCGCAGGCGCGACATCGCTCGCCGACCGGCTGCGCTTCACCGCAGTAAGGGCAGATGAGGAGTTTGGTGCGGGTCATGTCGCAGCGTGGCCCATTGACAGGAGCGGGGGCGCCGTGGTGCCATATCCCCCATGCCAGCCTATCCCACCCGACGATGGATGAAAAGCCTGCCGGCTCTCATCTTTCCCTTCGTCCTCTACGGATGCGCCGCGCCGGCGGATTCGTCCAATGGCCCGATCCCGGGCGGATCGCCGCCGCCGGCCCGCCCGCCGGGCGGCGAGCCGACGAGCACCGTCGTCGACGCCCGCCCCGCCGCCCTCGTCAACGGACGCAGCATCCTCTGGGGCGAGCTCCGGCCCATTCTCAGCGAGGCGGCCGGGGACCGGGCCCTGCAGGAGATCATCCTCGATCGCCGCCTCGCCGAGCTCACCGACGAGCGGAACATCATCATCACCGCCGACGACGAGGCCGCCGAGCAGCGGCGGTTGCTCACCACCCTCAGCGACGATCCCAACACCGCCGTGCGACTGCTCGATGAGCTGCGCGACCGCCAGAACCTCGGTCCGCACCGCTACCGGGCGCTGCTGCGGCGCAACGCCATGCTTCGCGCGCTGGTGCGCGATCGCGTGCAGATCACCGGCGGCGCGGTCGCGCAGATGTACGATGCGCGGCACGGTCCCAGACGGCAGGCGCGACTCATCACGGTGGGCGATCTCGCCGCCGCCCGGGCCGCGCTCGATCGCATCGAGGCCGGGGCGTTCTTCGGCGATGTCGCCGTTGAGATCTCCACTGACCGCAGCGCGCCGCGCGGCGGACTGCTCGAGCCGGTCAGCCGATCCGATCCCAGTTATCCTCGATCGTTGCGCGAGGCGATCTGGGCGCTGCCCGAGGCCGGAGAGGTCTCGAGTCCGATCCTGCTCGACAACGGGTACGCTATCGTCCAGCTTGTGCGCGAAGTCGAGGGTGATGATGTTCCGATCGATGACGTGCGCCAGGAGCTGGAGCGCCTCGTGCGACTGAACCAGGAACGGATCCTCATGGATCGCCTGGCGCGAACGATCCTGGCCGACGCGTCGGTGACGATCTTCGACGATTCGCTTCAGTCGGCGTGGAGGCGCCGCGAGCGCGGGACGCCGCCGTGACGGGAGAAGGGACGAAGGCACGGAGGCACGACGGTACGAAGTTGATGCAAAACCTCGACCAGCCGTTGCGGGTCGGACGCGCGAACAGGCTGGCACGACGCTCCGCGCCGTGGTGCCGTGGTGGCACGACGCTCCGCGTCGTGGTGCCATGGTGGCACGACGCTCCGCGCCGTGCGGAGTCGATCCTCTCCACCACGCCGATGAAATGCCCCCGCGGATGTGCATCCGCGGCCATGACGGGGCCGGCGCATCCCCATCACCGGACAACAATCGCGCCGACATTCCCGGCGCGCGCGTCAACCGCCGCCGGATTCACGCAGGGAAGCTCGCCTCCGCCGCGGTCCAGAACGAGACGCCGTTGCGGGAAACGAGCGCGGCACGCGGATCGGCGCGGAGCTCGGCCAGCGCCTGCTCGCCCTCATCCGGCGCCCGGCGCGCCAGCGATCGCTCCAGTTGCGCTTCGCTGACCGGGTGCCGCTGGAGAATGGCGACGATCGCATCGACGATCGACTCGCCGCCGCTGAGATCGAACTCGCCCTCCGCGGGCGGCACCACTTTGGCAATCTCCTCGAGCACGGCGGTGGCGCGCATCAGCCCCTCATCGTCGGGCGCTTTCACCCACGGCTCGACCGCCGGCCGAGTGGGGACGACCACGTGCACCTCGTCCGGTCCGATCCGCGCCAGGGCGGCCTTCAAACCCTCCAGCGCCTCCTGCGTGTCGTTCACGTCCCGCACGAGCATGACCTCGACCCACAGTTTGCCCCGGTACTCCCGGGCGAAGCTGATGAGCCCTTCCAGGTGGCGCTGGAAAGACAGGGTCGGGTGAGGTCGATTCATCCGGCGATAGAGCGCCTCCGAGCCCGCATCGAGCGAAGGCAGCACGGCGTCGGCGGGCAGCAGATCCCGCCGAACATCCGGCTCCGAAAACAGCGACCCGTTCGTGATGACCGCGACCGGCTTGTCGGTCAGGTTCTTGACATTCCTGATGAGCCAGCCGAGGCCGGTGTGGAGCGTCGTCTCGCCCGAGCCGACGAAGGTGATCCAGTCGATCTCATGCGTTTCGAGCTTCTGGAGCGTCCGGCGCACTTCATCGAGGATGTCCTCGCGGGGGAGATACTCCTTCCGCTCGTGCACCACCGGCGTGCTGCGCCCGAGCTGGCAGTAGATGCAGTTCCAGTTGCACGTCTTCAACGGCACGGGATCGATGCCCAGCGATCGACCCAGTCGGCGGGAGGGAACCGGACCGAAGACGTAGTCCATAACGCGCACACTCACTTTCGGCTGGCGGCGGCCCGCATCACACGACGACCCAACGGAAGGAGGGCGCCGCGCCCGGGCCACCCGGAACTCTAGGCGCTCCGCATATCACGCGCCGAGAGGCACTCATGAAGCGAGTGGGGCGCGCCGGATCGCCGCGCATCTCGATCTTGCCGCCCGCGTGGGGGAACGTCCGGGCCACTGCTCCGCTCGCGGCCGTCTCATCCAGCCGCGATCATCTGAGCGGCGAACCGCGGCGGGGGGCCGGAGGACGGGTGGATTTCGTCCGTCCTTCGCCGATCCGTGCGGACGACGGCGTCCTCCCGCCCCTCGATGTCGGGTACCCTAAGGAAGGAACGCCATCGGAGACCGACCATGATCCGCACGACTTGCCGTCTTGCCCCGGCCCTGCTCCCGTTCGCCGCGATGATCCTGCTGCCGCCCGGCTGTGGCCGCGGCGACGCCCCCGACGAGGACGTCGTCCGTCTCGGCTTCTGCCAGATCGGGGCCGAGAGCGACTGGCGCCGGGCCAACACCGAATCGATCAAGGCTGAGGACGCCGCCCGCCCCGGCATCGAGCTGGTCTTCTCCGACGCCCAGCAGAAGCAGGAAAACCAGATCAAGGCGCTGCGCAACTTCATCGTGCAGGATGTCGATGTCATCGCCTTCTCCCCCGTCGTCGAGACCGGCTGGGAGCCCGTGCTGAAGGAGATCAAAGCGGCGGGCATTCCCGTGGTGCTCACCGACCGCGTGGTCGAGGTTTCCGAGCCCGACCTGTACATGACGTTCATCGGCGCCGACTTCGTCGAGGAAGGCCGGCAGGCGGCGCGCTGGCTGGCCGAGGAAACGGGCGGCGAGGCCATGATCGCCGAACTCCAGGGCACACCCGGCTCGGCGCCGGCCATCGATCGCAAGACCGGCTTCGCGGAAGTCATCGCCGACTATCCCGGGATGGAGATCATCAAGACCCAGAGCGGCGAGTTCACCCGCGCCAAGGGTCGACAGGTGATGGAGTCGTTTCTCAAGAGCCCGGAGGGCGAGCAGATCACCGCGCTCTACGCCCACAACGATGACATGGCGCTGGGCGCGATCCAGGCCATCGAAGAGGCGGGGCTGAAACCGGGCGAGGACATCAGGGTCGTCTCCATCGACGGCATCCGCGCCGCCTTCCAGGCCATGGTCGAGGGCAAGCTCAACTGCACCGTCGAGTGCAACCCCCTGCTCGGCCCGACGCTGTTCGACACCGTCGAGGCGATCGTCGCCGGCGAGCCGGTGCCCAGGCGGATCGTGACACCGGCGAAGGTCTTCACGCAGGACACGGCGGAGGAAGACATCAGGACGCGCCAGTACTGAGCTGCATCGTCGAGCCGCAGTGCGATCGACGTTGACGGAAGAGGGAAACCCGCATCGCTGAGGAGAACCGGTCTTGGTCGGGGACGCGAGCGCAATCGAATCCGGCCGGGCCGGGGGCGTCGCCGTCCTCGCCGCGCGCGGGATGTCCAAGCGCTTCGCCGCCGTGCAGGCGCTCGCCGGAGTCGACTTCAGTCTCCGGGCGGGCGAGATTCATTCGCTGATGGGCGAGAACGGCGCGGGCAAGAGCACGCTCATCAAGTGCCTGACCGGCGTCCACCGGCCCGATGCCGGCTCGATCCGGCTGGAAGGAAAGCCGATCGCACCGGCTTCGCCGCGCGAGGCCGAGACGCTGGGCATCAGCACCGTCTACCAGGAAGTCAACCTCATCCCGCATCTTTCGGTGGCGGAGAACATCTGCCTGGGGCGCGAGCCGCTGCGCTGGCGGCCGCTGAAGAAGATCGACTGGCGCGCGGTGCGGCGTCGTGCACGCAGCGCCCTGGCCCGGCTCGGGCTGAAGGTCGATGTCACGCGCGAGCTGGGCGCATGCTCGATCGCGGTGCAGCAGCTCGTCGCCATCGCGCGGGCGCTGGACATCGATGCCCGTGTGCTCATCCTCGACGAGCCGACCTCGAGCCTCGATCGCGACGAGGTCGCCGAGTTGTTCGCGGTCCTCCGCCGGCTGCGCGATCAGGGGCTTGGGATCATCTTCATCTCGCACTTCATCGGCCAGGTGCTGGCCGTCTCCGATCGCGTCACGGTCCTGCGCGACGGGCGGTTCGTGGGCGAGCGCCCGGCCGCCGGGCTTTCGCGCGGCGAGCTGGTGAGCATGATGGTGGGACGGGAGCTCGAGACAGGTATCGCCCGGCGGCCGACGGTCGGCGCGGCCGAGGAATCAGAACGAAAAGACCGCCCCCCGCTGCTGCGGGCGCGCTCTCTCGGCCGGCGCGGCGCGCTGGAGGATGTCGATGTCTCCATCGACGCCGGCGAAGCGGTCGGCCTCGCCGGGCTCCTCGGCTCCGGCCGCACCGAAACCGCGCGTGTCCTCTTCGGCGCCGAACGCCCCGATCGCGGGCGGATCGAGCTGGACGGCCGGCCGGTGCGCCTACGCAGCCCCCGCAAGGCGATCGCACGGCGAATCGCCCTCACGCCGGAGGATCGCAAGACGGAGGGGATTGTTCCGAACCTGACGGTGCGCGAGAACATCGAACTCGCCCTCCAGTCGCGCCGCGGCCTCGCCGCGCTGGGCGGATCGGCGCAGCGCAGGAGGCTGGCCGAGCGCTATATCCGCGAGCTCGGCATCAGAACGCCGTCGCCGGACACGCCCGTTTCCAATCTTTCCGGCGGCACTCAGCAGAAGGTCCTGCTCGCGCGCTGGCTGGCGACCGAGCCGCGGCTGCTCATGCTCGACGAGCCGACGCGGGGCATCGATGTCGCCGCCAAGGCCGAGATCATTCGACTCATCAACGAGCTCCGCGCCCGCAGCGTGGCGATCCTCTTCATCAGCTCGGAGCTGGAGGAAATGACGGACACCTGTCAACGGGTGATCGTCCTCCGCGATCGCCGCAGCATCGCCGAGCTGTCCGGGGAGGACATCACCGAGAGCGCGGTGCTTAACGTCATCGCGCAGCACGATGCGTAAGCTGCTGAACAGGCTGTTGACGACGCTCGCCTCGGTCCAGTGGCCGCTGGCGGCGCTGGCGCTGCTGCTGCTGTTCAACGCGATCTTCACTGAGGGCTTCTTCGACCTGAAGGTGGACGACGGCCGGGTGAGCGGGACGCTCGTGGACGTCCTCAACCACGGCTCGAAGGTCGCCATCGTCGCGATCGGGATGACGCTCGTCATCGCCACCGCGGGGATCGATCTCTCCGTGGGCGCGGTGCTCGCGATCGCGGGCGCGGTGGCTGCGACGCTCGTGGCCGAATCGGGCGTGCCGTGGCATGCGGCGATCGCCGCCGCCCTCGTCGTCGCGGCCTTCTGCGGGCTGTGCAACGGCATGCTCGTCGTCTTCCTGCGCCTCCAGCCCATCGTCGCGACGCTGACCTTGATGGTGGCGGGGAGGGGCGTGGCGCAACTCATCACCGACGGCTTCATCGTCACCTTTGACAACCCGCAGCTCGTCTATATCGCCAACGGCTCCCTGCTGGGGCTGCCCGTGCTAAGAAATTCTATCGGCAACTGTAGCCGAAGTTCGCGCCTTTTCAGGCACCGATCGCGTCAAAATCTACCAATTTCAACCCGACGGCCACGGCCTCGTCATCGCCGAATCTCTCGACGAAAA
>JAXHTH010000074.1:0-23707 GCA_034211115.1 Planctomycetota bacterium
GAGCGGGGAAGGTGCGGACGGCGAGACGAGCCCGACCGGCCCGCCGCCCTGGGAAACCCTCCTCGAGTTCCTCGGCCGCACCGATCAGAACCTCCTCCTCCGCATCACCCGGAAGATGATCGCGCACCTGTGCTGGCGCGGCGTGACGGAGGCGAACGAGCTGTTCGAGCGGTGCCTGCAGCGCGGCGGCGCGCGGGAGGGGGCGATGCTCGCCCCCAACCATCGCGCGCGACGCCACCCGCTTCACGACAAGCCGGAGCTCACCCGGCTCGCCTTCGAGCTCGCCACCCGACACTTCAGCCAGAGCGAGGTGATCGCCTGCATCCAGGCCTGGATCAACGAGGAGCGATCGACGTCACTCATCGAGTCACTCGAAACGCCCGGCGCGGGCCTGGCGGAGATGGCCGCGGCCATCGAGCGCTACCAGTCCGCCGCCATCGACGAGACGGAACTTCCGCCCGCGGTGCAGACGGGCCTGAAGGTCGCGCTGCTGCGACGGTACTTCGTCGATCAGCTCGCCTTCCTCTCCGTGGCCCGGCGATTCGTGGAGATCCGTGATTTCTACGACCTTATCCGGCGCCTCATTCACCCCTCGCGGAGCCAGGGCCGCATCGGCGGCAAAGGCGCGGGGCTGTTCCTCGCGAGCCGGATCGTTCGCCACCCGGGCCCGGCGAACGGCGCGCTTCGCGACCTGAAGACCCCCGCGACCTGGTATGTCATCTCCGACACGCTGCTCGACTTCGTGCACTACAACAACCTCGATGAGGTGTACAACCGCAAGTACATGGAGATCGAGCGGATCCGGCAGGATTACCCGCACATCGTGCAACTGTTCCGGAACGCCGTCTTCCCGCCCGAGGTCGTGAAAGGGCTCGCCGCCGCGCTCGATGACTTCCGCGACCGGCCGCTCATCGTCCGCAGCTCCAGCCTGCTGGAGGATCGATTCGAGTCGGCCTTCTCCGATCAGTACAAGAGCATCTTCCTGCCCAACCAGGGCTCCAAGGAGCAGCGGCTGGACGCGCTCCAGCGCGCGATCGCCGAGGTGTACGCGTCGATCTACTCGCCCGACCCGATTGCCTACCGCGCCGCGCGCGGCCTGCTCGATTATCGCGAGGAGATGGGGGTGCTCATCCAGGAAGTGGTGGGACAACGCATCGGCAGGTACTTCATGCCCGCCTTCTCCGGCGTCGCGCTCAGCCGGCTCGAGCACCCCTGGTCGAAGCGACTGCGGCGCGAGGACGGACTCGTGCGGCTCGTCCCCGGCCTCGGCCGCCGCGCCGCCGACCGCCTCGGCCCGGAGGCGCCCGTGCGCTTCTCGCCCGGGCAGCCGGATGTCCCCGGCTTCGAGGCGCCCGAGGAAATCGTCCGTTGCGCGCCGCGGAGCATCGACGTCATCAACCTGGAGACGAACGCCGTGGAGACCGTCGACGTGCGGGTGCTGCTCCGCGGCTTCGGCGAGAAGTACCCGCTCGCCCGGAGCATGGTGTCGATCGTGGACGGCGATCGCGTCCGGCCGCCGACGGGCCTGGAGCCCAGTTGGGGCGAGGACGAGCTGGCCATCACCTTCCAGGGCCTGATCGACGACCCGTCGTTCGTGTCGTGCGTGCGGGCCCTGCTCGAGGTGCTGGGTGAGCATCTCGCCTCGCCCGTGGAGCTCGAGTTCGCCCACGACGGCACGGATCTCTATCTCCTCGAGTGCCGGCCGCAGATCCCGGCCGATGATCAACCGTCCGGCGCGACGCCGGGTTAGAACGGACCGTCGCGCCGTCCCGCCCCCGCAGCGCTCGGTCGATCGGGCGAGTGTCACCAGGCCGCGGCCTGCCTCGAAACGAAAAACAGGATCGGCACGGCGCTCGTATCGATCCTGACCATTCCTACAGGAGCCCGGACAACCTCCGGGCCCGTGGCGGAACCGGCAGACGTAGCGGACTTGGAATCCGCGGTCCCGAGCCGGCAACGACAAAGAACACGAAGGTCTGTGGCGAAGAGCAAACGCGCTTTGACGCGGCGCCTGGCGGTTTGGGTGCAGAATCGCCCGACTTGGCGCTCATCATCGAGGCATGGCCGAAGCGCCCCGACGCGGTTAAGGCCGACATCCTGGCGATGGTGAAGGCGTCCGCCGACGAGAACGATGGGCGGCGATGAAGCCCCGACCCCGACCCCGGGACAACCGCCCCCCGCTGGTGGGTTCCCATCCCGCGGACATGGTGTGGCCGGCGCCGCGCGCATTGGTGTGTCACCCGCGTGACGGCGACACTCGCTCATCGACCGATTCAACCGCGACGGGTCAGGGATGCCACTTTGTCCAAACCATGTCGAAGCGGCTCGTCCGGTGCTTTGGAGCGGTCCTTCGCCCGCGTCGCGGCCTTCCTCGGTGCAGCTCTCTCCCGCAATCGGTCAGATTGGGCTTCAGCGCCGCGAGACGGGTGTTATGCTGGAGAAAGACGGAGAGCCGATCGTGCCGGACGAAGGTCCCATCGGAGACATCGGATGAAGATCCTGCGGCGATACCCGAATCACCCATCCGCCCGCTTGAATCGATGTCTGATGAGCGTTTCTTCGCTCATGCTCCTCCAGGCGGCTGTACACGCGCAGGATGTGATGCAGGGCGGAGATCTGCTTCAGGCGGAGGCTGTCTATCAGGGCGAAGAAGCCTCCGACGCGTTCAGCGCCATTCACTATCTCGGCAACGGACGAATCATAGCCGGGAAGCGCTCGTCGCAGGCGGCCAATCGCTTTCTGCTCAGCGAAGACTATGGGGCCACGTGGGAAGTTGTCGGCTGTCCGAACTCGACCGGCGCTCATACCTACTTCTTCGGACAGAATGGCGCGACTGTTTTCTCCGGCACGGGCGACACAGGCAGCGCCTGTTTGATGAAAAGCACTGACGGCGGTTCCACATGGACGGTTGCCCTCTCCGCTTCGCAGATCAACAACATCATTGGAAGCGCGAACGCACGGGCCGTGTTCAGCCCTGTCTATCTGGGTGAAGACCGCTGGGCGGTGAACATCAAGAGCTTTGACACCGCGAACAAGGTCATCATGTCCTCTGACAACGGCGTGACATGGTACGTTCCAGGTGCTCAACCCGGACAGGATGCGTCGGCGTGGGCGCGCCGGATGATCCTGACCGGCGACAACATACTGCTCTGGCCGTCGTGCACCACCGACCAGATGTACAGGTCAGCCGATCAGGGCGGGAGTTGGACTTCCGTGAGCGTTCCCGGGGCATTCCTCTTCCAATCCCTGTGCGATGCCGGAAACGGGGTCTATCTGTGCGGGGATGCCACGACGACGCCGTACACGCCGATCAGCCTGTACCGGAGTCTCGACGCGGGCCTGTCGTGGGCGGAGGTGACGGCGGTCAATCTCCAGCGCCCCACGCCGACTTACTGGCGCGATGTGATCAAAGTCGAAAGCAGCCTGCTCGCGTCTGCCTGTTGTTTTGAAGGCACAAGCGATGAACGGCATATGCAGTTGTTCCTCTCCGTGGACGATGGAACCACGTGGCTCTCGCTCGGGAATCCTTACCACGGTCCGTACGGCGGAATGCAGGCCATATACCAGATGTGTGCCACGGAATCGGATGTCGTCTTTGCGGGTTGTCAACCCGACAGCACGATCCTGAAGTGGTCAATGCCGGTCAACACCTGCCCCGCCGATCTCGATGACGATGGGACGGTCAACACGGGAGATTTGCTGATCCTGCTGGGCGGCTGGGGCACACCCGACGGCGATGTCGACGGCGACGGCGACACGGATACGGTTGACCTGCTGGCGCTGCTCGGTGCGTGGGGAGAGTGTCCGCAGCCGTCCACCGCCTGATCCAATCCGACCTCGAAACCGCGAGAGCACCGTCCCGCGGGCGGTGCTCGTCTTCTGACCGGCCGGACCATTGGGTTCTCCGAGCGGGACGCCCAAGAGAGAGGCCGACGTGCGGACTCAGGTCGCAGAACGCGATCGTCGGAAGCAGGGGAACACCCCGAACACACCGCAATGCGCGCGCATACCGCGATCAAAGCGGGCCAACTGATCCCGATCTCGATCGTCTGATCGACGCCTGGCCTCCGCTGCCTCGAAAAGCCGGGCGACGATTCTGATGATCGTCCGCATCCGGCGATTCTCGTGTCACGCGGGCAGGAACCGGGCAGAGGCGTACGTCGCCTGCTCTCCCTGCTGCGCGGCGGTCGGTTGAAGCGGCGGCGGCGGCGGATGCCGGACGAGACCGAATTCCTGTCGCACTGCGGCGTTCGCGCGCGCCGATTCCCATCGCGGCGCCGACGATCCCGAGCTTCCGCTCGGGCTCGTGCAGCTCCTGGGCAAGCCGGATGAGGCGTTCCTCGAGGAGCTCGCCCGACCCTGACTCCCGGATGTACCCGCCGGTGAGCTGTGAACGCGGACGGTGGACTTCTTCCTCACGACCCAGGACCTGCCCGATCCCGGGAATCGCGTCGAGGTGACCGGCGAGGGGCGGATCCGCCTGACGTACCGCGAGAACAACCGCGAAGCGTACGACCGACTGCGCGCCAAGCTCGCTTCGTACTTCGACCGCATCGGATGCTCGGCGGGGCGCCTGCGTGGACACCAACGCCTACATCGGCCCGAAGCTCGGCATCAGCGGCGTCTCCCACCAGGCGGGCGCGCTCCGATTCGGCACCGATCCTGCGATGAGCGTGCTCGACGTGAACCGCGGGGCTCACGATCTCGACAACCTCTGCGTCGTCGAAGCGAGTTTCTTCCCGTCGAGCGGGGCCGTCAACCCCTCGCTGACGATCATGACCAATGCGCTTCGGGTCGGCGATGCGATCCTCGAGCGGCTCGGGTCAGGGACGAACGAGAGGAGCCTTCAGGACGAGCATACCACAGCCGAAACGACGGGGTAGCTGAGTGAATGCGCGAATCGACAACCGCGGGACGAACAACCGACACCGGAGACGTACAGTCGACTCGACTGCACCCGTCCTGCGCTCGCAGACTTCGGGGCACCGGATGATCAGCATCGTCAGGACAGCTCGACTTCTTCCCAATGCATACAACCCCAGGAGTGGCGCGGTGATTCGAAACCCCGTCTCTGTCCTGACCGGCCTCGTCGCACCGCGACTACGCCATCAAATCCGATTGCATGGACCACCGCGTGCACCGGTATCTGGGCGAAACCCGCTGATTCGTGGGCCCGCTTGACATCCCCGTCCCGTGCCGGATCGCGAGCGGAATCGAGGGCATTTCAGGCCGCTGGCACGGGATTCGCGTGGCTCAAACCGGACGAGTCGAACCTCTGGCCCGCGTCTGCATCCCCGCGTGAGAGCAGGACGAGCAAAAGCCTGGCGGGTCTCGCCCCCTGGGAATATCTCAGGCATCATCCGGGTGCAGTCTGGAGATCAGTCGCGACCATGCGCTCCGGCGCTGGTACAATCCGCCCTCTGAAGGGGCGTGCGGGGACGCGCAGCCCTGCTCGCCGACCTGAGCGGCTGATCAATCGATCGGCGCGTCCGGCCTCCGGCTGCCGCGTCACTCACCCGATTCTCAATGAGCCGAACGGAGCATGGCGGGACGCGTATGACGGACTTGACGACCGCCCAGCTTGTGGAGCTTCGCAGGGGGCCGACGGTGAGCCTCGTCGACGCCCGGCCCGTGGATGCCTATAACGGCTGGCGGCTGCGGGAAGAGCCGCGCGGCGGGCACATTGCCGGGGCAAGAAGCCTGCCCCGCAAATGGACGCGCTACATCGACTGGCCCGACATCGTGCAGGCCAAAGGCCTTCTGCCGGCCGATACCGTCGTGGTGTACGGCTACGAGGAAGAAGAGGCCGAAGCGGTGGCCCGCCAGTTCGAGCGTGCCGGCTGCTCCGATGTCCGCCTCTACCATCGCTTCGTCGACGAATGGTGCGCGGATGACGGGCTGCCGATGGATCGGCTGCCGCGCTATCGACATCTCGTGCCGCCGCAGTGGCTGCACACGCTGCTGCAGACCGGCGCGGCGCCGGAGTATCGGAACGACCGGCACTTTCTCTGCCACGCCCACTACCAGAACCGCGGCGCCTACGACGAGGGACACATTCCCGGCGCGATCGAGCTGGACACGAACGCGCTTGAAGATCCCGAGACGTGGAACCGGCGTTCGCCGCGCCAGCTCGAGGAGGCGCTCGAGCGCGCGGGGATCACCCACGACACGACGGTGATTCTCTACGGCCGGTTCTCGTTCCCCGACTACAGCGATCCCTTTCCCGGCAGCAGCGCCGGTCACCTCGGCGCGATCCGGTGCGCGCTGATTCTGCTCTACGCCGGCGTCGAGGATGTGCGGGTGCTCAACGGGGGCCTCCAGTCGTGGATTGACGAGGGCTTCGAGACGACGACCGAGGAAACGCCCAGGCGCCCGGTCGCCGACTTCGGCCGAACCGTCCCCCGATATCCGGAGCTGATCGTGGACCTTCCGCAGGCGAAGGAGATGCTCCGCGCGTCAGGCAGCAACCTCGTCAGCGTGCGGAGCTGGCGGGAGTTCATCGGCGAGGTCAGCGGCTACCACTACATCGAGAAGAAAGGCCGCATTCCCGGGGCGGTGTTCGGCAACTGCGGCAGCGATGCCTACCACATGGAGAACTACCGCAACGTCGATCACACGACGCGGGAATACCACGAGATCGAGGCGAACTGGGCCGAGGTCGGCGTCACGCCAGACAAGCACAACGCCTTCTACTGCGGGACCGGCTGGCGGGGCAGCGAAGCCTTCTTCAACGCGTGGCTGATGGGCTGGCCGCGGATCTCCGTCTTCGACGGCGGCTGGTATGAATGGAGCCGCGACGACCGCAATCCCTGTGAAGCCGGCGTGCCGGCGGCCCCCGTCACCCGCGCAGCACGCTGAGAGAACGAGGTGGAGCCATGCGAAAGAGCGGGCAACAGGCGGCGCTGCTCAGCGATCAGATCACGGTAACCGATCATCTGCCCCCGGCCGGCGACGGCGCGCTCATCCGGAGTCTTCTGGAGGGGCTTGCCACGCCGCCGCGACACATCCCCTGCAGGTTCCTTTATGACGCGACCGGTTCGCAGCTTTTCGAACGGATCACCGCCCTCACGGAGTACTATCTCACGCGTTTCGAGAAAGCGCTGCTGCGCCGGCAGGCCGCGCGGCTCGCCGCGGACCTGAAGGAGCTGGACATCGTCGAACTGGGCAGCGGGGATCGCTCGAAGATCTCGATCCTGCTCGATGCGGTCGATCCCCCTGTCATCGATTCCCTGCGCTACGTTCCCGTCGATGTCAGCCGCGAAGCGATCGAGCAATCCGCCACGGCCCTGGCGGAGGATCACCCGGGGCTGACCATCCACGGAATCGTCGCGGACTTCCTGACGCAACTGCATCTGATTCCCGAGCGCGACCGGCGTCTGTTCTGCTTCTTCGGCAGCACGATCGGGAACCTCGCCGCCGCGGAGCGGAGCGCGCTGTTCGAGACCTTCCGGCGGCTCATGCGAGCCGGCGACACGCTCCTGCTCGGGCTGGACCTCGTCAAGCGTCGGGACATTTTCGAGCGGGCCTACAACGACAGCCGCGGGATCACCGCCGCCTTCAACCTCAACATTCTGAACGCGGTCAACACGATCGCCGGGACCGATTTCGATCCGTCCGACTTCGAGCACGTCGCCTTCTACAACGATGCCGATCGCCGTGTCGAGATGCACCTGGAGGCGCAGGCCGACGTCCGGGTGGCCTCTCCCCATCTGTCATCGCCCATCACCATCAGCCGCGGCGAGCGGATCCACACGGAGAACTCACACAAGTTCACGAAGCGGCAGATCATTCAGGAAGCGGAGGCGGCGGGCCTGATCGTCGACCCGCTGTTCACCGACCCGCGCGCGTGGTTCGGCCTCGCCAGGATCAGGCCGGACGCATGATCACCGACACCATCGACATCCCGGCGATCCGGGCGGACTTCCCGATCCTCGCCCGCGAAGTGCGCGGCAGACCGCTGGTGTATCTCGATAACGCCGCGACCACGCACAAGCCGCTTTCGGTGCTGGAGGAAGTGCTCGCGTTCTATCGCGATCTGAACAGCAACGTGCATCGCGGGGCCCACTCCCTCAGCGAACAGGCCAGCGATCGTTACGAGGCGGCCCGCGAGACCGTGAGACGCTTCATCGGCGCGGCGGATGCCTGTGAGGTGGTCTTCACCCACGGCACGACGGATGCGATCAACCTCCTCGCGGCCAGCCTCGGCGAGCAGCATGTGGGGGCCGGAGATGAGATCGTGGTGACGGAAATGGAGCACCACTCCAATCTCGTTCCGTGGCAGAAGCTCTGCGCGCGAATCGGCGCGACGCTGAAGATCGTGCCGTTCGATGAGGACGGATCGCTGCGAACAGAGATGCTGGAATCGCGGCTGACGGAGCGCACGCGCCTCTTCGCCCTCACGCATGTCTCCAACGTGCTGGGCACGGTCAATCCCGTGAAGGAGCTTGTGCGCCTGGCGCACGCGCGCGACATCCCCGTGCTCGTCGATGCGGCGCAGTCCGTGCCGCGCTTCCCCGTCGACGTCGGCGACCTTGGCTGCGACTTCCTTGTCGTTTCCGGCCACAAGATGTACGCGGAGACGGGCATCGGCGTGCTGTACGGCCGGGCGGAATGGCTGCGGCGCCTCCCGGCCGGCCGGTACGGAGGCGGCATGGTGGCAACCGTCGACTGGGAGCGGACCACCGAGGCCGACCTCCCGTTCAAGTTCGAGGCCGGGACCCCCAATGTGGCCGCGGCCGTGAGCCTCGATGCCGCCATCCGGTACCTGAACGCCATCGGAATGGAAGCCGTCGCCGAGCACGAGCGTCAACTGATGCGATACGCGATGCGGCGGTTAACGGAACTCGACGGCGTTCGCGTGTACGGCGAGACGGCCGGCAAGTGCGGCGCCCTGTCATTCAATCTCGACGGGGCCGGCGCCTACGATGTCGCCCTCATCCTGGACACCCTGGGCATCGCCGTGCGTTCGGGCACCCACTGCGCCCAGCCGATCATGCGGCACTACGGCGTGAACACCGCCGTCCGGGCGAGCTTCGCCCTGTACAACACGACCGAAGAGATCGATGCGCTCATCGACGGCGTAAAGAGAGCGCGGGCGATGCTTCGATGAATGATGACGACCTTCATTGCATACGCGAACCGGCACCATGTCGACCGCCATCGACGAGACACAAGCACGCATCATCGAGGAGTTCTCCGCGCTGGACGACTCGCTGGACCGGTATGAGCGCCTCATTGATCTCGGCCGCAGGCACGATCCGCCGGACGAGCAACTGCGCAGCGCGGAACACGCGATCCCCGGCTGTCAGTCGCAGGTGTGGATCCGGGCCGAAGTGCGCGACGGCAGGCTGCATCTCCATGCCGACAGCGACTCCCTGATCATCCGGGGCGTTCTCGCGCTGCTGCTGCGCGTCCTCGACGGCCGTCGACCGGCCGAAGTCGCGGCGGCGGACCTGCATTTCCTCGAGGAAGTCGGGCTGACCACGCATCTGTCACCGAGCCGCGCCAACGGTGTGGCCACCATCGTCCGGCACCTGCAGCGAAGCGCGGCCGAGCTCGGCGAGTAATAACGCGGCCGTGCCGGGCCGGTCGTTCTCGGCGCCAATCGGCGCGGTGAACCTCCCGATCGCTTCCCACGCGCTGTTCTGTTCCATCGAGTTCAGAGGCCTGATCGATCTTCAGACTGCGCTACCCCTTCCGCCAGCGGGAGTATGTCTGGTTGGTGATCCCGATCTGCACGCAGACCTGGCTGACCGTTCTTCTCCCGGCCCGCCCAACGTCCGCCTCCCGCGGCTTGTGACCGACTTGCTCGGCCGTGAACCGCTTCCATGTCGTCGATGCGATGTGAACTGCATCCCCGGCCCGTCGCCCGGAGTTCACCGCTCTCGGACTGGACCGGTTCCAGAGGGGCAGGTCACTTCGGCCGGGTACTGCGTGGGGTTTGGCCGGACGGTGTGGATCACCCGGGCCTGGACCTGCTCTCCCGATCGCGCGACCATCAGCAGCGCGGTATGGGGCGCGACATCGGGCAAGCCGGTCAGCGGGAGTGATCCGTCCGCGAGGCTGCGCGTTCCACGAAGGGGACGCCCGTCAGTGCGCATCAGGTGGACGTCGGCATTGGGGAGCGTCCGGATCGCCGGTACTCTGCTCATCGGTGGCCGGCCGGTGGCGCTGGCCGGAAGATCCAGAACCCCGCCGCCGCGCGGCCCCGCGCCGGGGGGATCTTCGATGTGCCGAATCCGGGTGCGGATGTGAGGATCCGACCCCCGCGAATCGAACTCCTGTTCGAGGAAGTTCCAGATCTGCGGCTTGTCTCTGCTCCGCGGTTGCAGCGCCGGGTTGCCGTAACGATCGTGGTAGAGGGCAAGAACATCGACATCCCGGCCGTCCACATCGCGCATGCGCGGGCCGAATCCGCGGATGAGGCCGCGCGAACCGGTGCGCCCGATGGGGCCGCACGAGCACTCGATGACGCGCTGCGCCCTGTTCCGGACAATGGAGGCCAGGTGAATGTCACCATACACGGAGATGATGCCGGAACGGGATCCCAGCAGGTTGAGCACGCGATCCGCGCCGGCCGTGACCCAGCCGGCGTAGTCGGCCGCGATGCGACACTCATCGGCGAACCTGTAGCCGCTCGCCCGATCGATCATGCCGCCCGTGAAGATGGGATGAAGGCAGTTGATGCCGGTGACGCAGATCAGCGGCGCCGTATCGGTCCGGATCTTCTCGCTGAGCCAGGCGAATTGCTCTTCGCCCAGCAGGGTGCGGGTCGGGTTCCGGCGGTCGTAGAGTGCCCGGCGTCCGGTCCACCCGGTTCTGACCCAGAGGTTCGTATCCTGCGAGCCCCGCCACAGGCGCGATTCGACCACGTAGATCGAGAAGTCGCCGTCGGGCAGCTTCCAGTGTCGCCAGTTGCGGGGATTCGCCGCACCGGTGCGCTCCTCCGTTCCGGTGACCAGGTGCTGGTTGATGTTGAAGTTCCGCCGCATGTAGGCGGAATCCTGTCCGAGATCATCGCGCTGCCGAACGAGGATCTGCTCCGGCCCCTTGATGTCATCCATGCCGTAATCGTGGTCGCCGGGATTGAGGACATTCCAATGCCGCATCATCATCCAGCGCGCCGTCGGCTCTGCGATCGTCAGGGTGATGATCCTGTACGCATCGTCTGTGCTCGGCGGAGGAAAGAGCAGCTCCAGGTACCAGACATCGTCATCCCAGTTGATGATCTGGAAGTCGTAGGCCTCGAAATGCCGGTAGGCGTCGCGGCACGGCTGTCCGTGGATCCAGTGCGCCTGATAGGTGCCGGTCCGCGGCAGGTCCGGCCGGCCTCCGTGGATCGCGTGCCCGCCGAGGGTACACATCCGATAGGGAGCGGCGAGGCGAGGCAGGCGCCCCACGTACCGCTTGCGGCCCAGGAAGCCCGGACGCGGATCTTCCGTGACATTGCGCCCGTCCTTCCAGACCGTGAAGTAAAGCGTCTTCTCGGCCGGGCTGCACGGCAACCGGACGTCGACGCTCGCCGTGTACCGGCGAAAGTCGTTATCGACGATTCCCGCCGTCCCGGCGACGGGAACCTCGATCCACCCCCCGGCCGGCTGTTCACGGTCCGCGACCCGAATGCTCACCTCTTCTCCCGGGTTGCGGAAGAGGGCGATCATCCTGCACCTCCAGCGCCCATCCGCGTCGCAGCGCAGGGTGTCACCGAGCGGGTAGCACGTGTGCAGCTCGTTGAGCGCAACCCGAGCCGGTCGGTTCGCGCGGGGCTCGAGGCGAACGCGATTGATCTCGACATCAAGTTGACCGCGCGCCGCCAGGCCGAACCGGCCGTCGGTCAGGCGCGCGCGGTTCACGTTCGCCCGCCGCACCACGTACTCCCGGTCGCCCAGCACGAGGCGCGCCGTGACCGCAGCCTCCTGGTCACCCTCCCCATGCACGCGGACTTCAATGTGCGCGCGCTGACCGGGTTCCACAGCCCTCGCGCGGCACACCCCGTTCTCCCACGCTGGCGGCGATCCGCGCTGCGCGTGATCGAACACGCCAAAGCGCCCATCGTCGTAGAGGAGCGCCATCCAGGACCCGTCGCCGGGTTTCGCGGTCCAGTCACGGCTCTCGTAGAGTGATTCGCCGCCGAAGCAGACGCCGAAACAGGCATACCCCGGTTCCTGGTTCCGCCACGGTCGGTCCTGAACATACTGGGGCAGCGCGCGGATCGTCGCATCGACGATGATGGTGTAATCCCCGGTCAGCCACCAGTCGCGCCGCCAGATCATACCGAACGGCAGCGTCGGATCACGCTCGGCCGCCACCGGGTCGATCGCCTTCCCGCCCTGCGACCAGTGCCAGGGAAACGAAGTCGTCGGGTTGTGATCGCCGACGTGGTTCAGCCGTCGTCGCAGCGCGCCGTTCCGAATCTCCCAGTACCCCGGGTTGAGCGACTCCCAACCATCGCCGTGGTACTTCATGTCCGGGCGCCGGAAGTCGTCGACGATGACGATCTCATTCTCCATGGCTCGGGGCGCCGACGCCAATTGAGGCGCGGCAGATCCGGAGGCGAGCAGAACCAGGGATACGAGCGGCAACAGGTATCGGGACCGGTCGGAACTTCTTCGCAGTTTCATGATTGATGCCCGTGATCATTCCGGCCGCGGCGTGCTGCGACCGGCGGTTCTGTACCGTTTCAGCAGTTCCCTCAACCGTTCCACGACGTCGCGGCGCTCCGACCAGAGGTTGCGCGATTCGCCCGGGTCGGCGCGGAGGTCATAAAGCTGGCCCCGAGGCTCGCCCTCTTCCGGCGTGATCCGTCGGGGCTCCGTGAAACCGCCCGAGCCGCGGCCGAGGATGAGCTTCCATCTGCCTTGTCGAATCGCGAACACGCCGTGCAGCGAGTGGTGCACGAGGGCCTCGTGAATCGGCGCGACGTGCTCGCCCAGAAGATGCGGCAGGAAGCTGGCGCTGTCCTCGCCCACGTCGTCCGGCAGCTTCGCTCCCACGATTGACGCGGTCGTGGCGAGGAGATCGGTCAGACAGATGAGATCGTCGCACACGGCGCCGGGCCGCGTGCGACCGGGCCAGCGAACGAGGAAGGGGACACGGTGCCCGCCCTCCCAGATGTCCGCCTTCTGCCCCCGGAAGCGGTGGTTGGCCCGGTGGTCGTAGCGCTGGATCTGTCCGGCCGGCCAGTGCGAGCCGTTGTCCGAGGTCAGTATGACGAGCGTTTCCTGCGCGAGACCGCACCGCTCCAGCGCGTCGAGAATCTGCCCGACCGCCCAGTCGGTTTCGTGGACGAAGTCGCCGTAGGTTCCCGCCCCGCTCCTGCCGCGGAACGCTTCGTTGGGGACCCACGGCGTGTGGGGCGAGGTAAAGGAAACGTAGAGGAAGAACGGCCCGCCTTCCGCGGCGCGTTTTTCGAGGTAGGTAACCGGTTTCTTCACAATGGTGGGCAGGACTTCGCGGAAGCTGAAGCCGGGGGCGCGCAGGCCCGCGCGCCGGAAACCGTCGCCGCCTGACCAGACGCGCGCCGAGCCCGGATCCTCGATCGTGGGCGCTTCCACCGTGCGGTGGTTCTCGACCCAGCAGTACGGCGGCATATCCAGCGACGCCGGGATGATGCAACTGTACTCAAAACCCGCGTCGCGGGGACCCGCGGAGACCGGACGGCTGAAATCGACATGGTCGTGCCGGTCGGCCGTGACGGATTCCCCGTCGGCGCCCGCCCAGTCCAGGCCGAGGTGCCACTTGCCGACACATCCGGTGTGGTATCCGTGTCTGCCGAGCAGCGAGGCGACGGTTTCTCGCGACGGTTCGATCAGCGAGCGGGCATAGCCGTTCCACAGCACGCCGCGCTTCAGGCGCGTCCGCCAGCAGTAGCGACCCGTGAGGATCCCGTAGCGGGTCGGCGTGCAGACGGCGGAAGGGGAATGGGCGTCCGTGAAGCGGAGACCGTCGTCCGCGAGGCGATCCATGTTCGGGGTGGAGATCTTCGAATCAGGATTCAGGCAGCCGAGATCGCCGTATCCGAGGTCATCGGCGAGGATGAAGACAATGTTGGGTCGCTCGTCTTTCCGATTCTCGGGCGTGGCCGCGGCGAGCCCGGAGGCCAGCGCCCAGACGGCGGCGATGCCGGCTAGGCGGGGCAGACGGCGGCGGGCATGAGATAACGCGCACATGGCCGTTCTCTCCTGTGATGCGCTTCCGGGGATTCGTGGTGGTTCTCCCGATCCCACGGCGTTCTGCAACAGCACGCAGGCAGAACGCTTCGATCTCTGCCCTTGCCTCTCGACACATGGGTCAAAGTGACAGCAGATACACAAGGAGATCCTCCAGCTCCGCCTCGCTCAACGCGCTGATGCGGCCGTGGACGTCCTCCTCGTTATGCTCGACGAGCACGGACCGCATGTTCGGCGCCCGCCCGTCGTGAAGATAGGGCGCGGTCCGCCACGCCTCGATGAGGGTCGGCGTGTCCATCGGCCGGCCCCGGTCCTGTCCCCGGCCCATCCCGAGGTCGTAAGACTCCAGATCGGTGAAGTGCGGGCCGTGATGACACGCGTCGCAGCCGGCCTTCGCGAAGGCCGCCCGGCCGCGCTGCGCCGCGGGGCTGAGCACGCCTTCGACGAGATGGGGACTGGACACCGGCTTCAGCGATCTGAGATAGGAATCGATCGCGGCCAGGTCCGCCTCGGGCCGGACCGCGAACTGGATATGGCGGACGCCCGCCCGTACGGCCACCTCGGCGCTGGCGCGGATGCCGGTGATCATCGCCGGCGGTGTCTTGTGCGCGAGCAGCATGCTCTTCGTGTTCTTGGCATTGCCGAAGCCGTCGTTGAGCAGGTCCCAGTTCAGTCCGTCGGCGCGCCCGTCCGGATGACAGCTTCCGCAGCTCTGCCAGTTCTGGAAGCAGAGGTCGGCATCATTGAAGTACATCTCGCCGAGACGAACCGGGTCGAGGGGCGCATCTGTCCCCAGCGCTATGGCGCGCACCCGGTCGCTTTCCTCTTTCGTTTCCGCGGGCCGGACGACCGAGAGAGAATCGGAGAAATACTCGGCGATATACAGGTCCGATCCCGCAAACAACGCGGCGCGCGGACCGTTGCCCGCCAGGGCGATGCGCCTGCGCAACCCGATGAGTGATGAGAGCTGTTCGCTGATGCCCGCGCGGGTCTCGTCATCCAGGCCGGCGAGCTTCTCCAGCAACGCGGGCAGATCGATCAGGCTGACTTCGTGAGTGCCCGCATGCGTGATGGCGAGTGTTTTCCCGTCGGCGCTGCACGCGACCGCCCACGGATTGGCCGCGCCGCGATCGACGTCGTCCAGCAAAACCGTGGCATAGAGTTCCCGGCGGGCGACGTCGATGATGCTGAATGCGTTCGTGTTCATCCAACCACGGATGAGTTGCGTCGTCGGGTTGTGGAAGCGGGCGAGGACGTGCGTGCAGAACGCGAAACGGCCGTCCGGAGAGACACAGACTCCCCGGACCGATGTCGAGCCGTTGGCCAGCTTGATGGAGGCGACGATGCTCCCGCTTTGCGCGTCGACGAAGGAGACTTCCGCGGCGACGTGCTCGGCCGTGGCGGGACCGACCGGAAGATGGTTGGCCACGATGAGCGTTGCGCCGTCCGGCGTGAGCACGGCATCGATCGGCTCGCGCGGCAGGTTCACGCAACGTATTGTCTGGCCGGTTGCGAGATCGATGAACCGCGCAATGCCCTGGAAGCGGTTGAGCACGTACAGCGTCGCCCCGTCCGGCGAGAGGACGGGCGATCGCGGCATGTGCCCGGCCGCGATGCCTCGCCGCACGCGACCAGTGGTCGGTTCGACAAGGTAAACGTTCCCCTGCGGCGAAGCGCCGGTGACGAACAGCGTACGGTCCTCGAGGAGAAGGCCGCTCGGTGACTGCGGAAGCTCGATCTCCCGCGCCACGCGCCCGGTTGCCGTCTCGACGACCGCGATGGTGTCGTTTGTGGTCTGGGCGACGTAAACGGATTCCCCGTCCTCGTCGACCGCCAGCGCGTTCGGTGAACGATACTCGTGCTCCGTCGTCTCCGGGAGCGTCCAGGCCGTGAATGGAAGCAGAAGCAGAATCGCGACCACTGATCGAATCATGGCTGCACCACCACGCGGAAGCCGACGTTGTAGACCGGCTGGTACGGACGATAGCCCTGCCGCCAGGCGGACCGGGCCAGCTTCGGCCGATCGCGCCACGATCCGCCTCGCACCGCCTTGCTGGTTGAAAAGTCCCCGTCGTTCCGGCCGTCGCCGGCCCGGTACGGATACGGTCGATAGTCGGAGAGCGTCCACTCGCAGACGTTTCCGTGCATATCGTGAAGGCCCCAGGGATTCGGTTTGTACAACCCCACGTCGGACATCACCCGCTGACCGTCGTCGAAGCGCGCTTCCTTCGGAAGGTAATCCAGGTACCGGTTCGGGTTGACGATCGGTTTCGGATCGACGCCGGTGACCGCGAGTTTCCTGGTGCTGATGTCCGCCAGGTTGGCGAACGGCGCGAAGTCGGTGTCGAGGTCGCCGTAGAAGAACGGGGTCCCGGCGCCGGCGCGGCACGCCCATTCCCACTGCGCTTCCGTGGGCAGCGTGCAGGCATACCCGGTCCTCTGCGAGAGCCACTCGCAGAACGACATCGCATCCCGCCAGGAGACGCGGATGACCGGGCGATCCGGGCCGTGTGCTGTATACCCCGGCCGCGTGTGGTCCTTGTGTCGCTGGTCGTGATAGCCGTTGAAATGGTGGGGATCGAAGCGTCCGTACTGGGCACAGGTCACCTCGAATGTCCCGAGATAGAACGGTTTGTCGATCCGGACCGCGCTGCGGGGGGACTCGTCCTCGAAGCCATCGACGGAACCCATGATGAACTCGCCCGGCGGGATGAGCTGAAGCCGAAGCACGACGCCTTCGCCCAGGTCCAGCGACAACGTCTCGGGCATGTTCAGCGCCTGCCGGCGCATCACGGCCCGGCGCGCATCGAACGGCCAGCTCTCGATCTCCGGCGGCTGCTCCGGCGAACGCGCGACAGGCTCCGGGGTCACGAAGCCCGCGGGCACAGCATCGCTCTCGATGACCGCCTCCGGATCAGCGGTCAGGCCCGCGTAGCGAGCCTCCATGGCGGCGCGGCGGGCGCGGCCGTCGCCGGGTATCTCGCGGTGCTCGCTCCAGGTTCCGTGGTCGGGTACATTCAGATCGATCCACGTGACGAGGCGATCCCGGGCCTCCTCGTCCAGCTCGACACCGTAATGCCCTTTGCCGAGCATCTGGATCAGCTCGCTCGTGTCGGCATGAAACTCCATCGGCGTGAGCAGGTGGTAATCGCTCTCCGGGCCCGGGCGGCGCACGTAGGGATGCAGGGCGAGGTAAGAGGGCGTGAAGTTGTTCCACCCGTTCTCCGGCTTCCGGGAAAGATCCGGTGCGGCCTGTCCGTCGCCTCCGGGGCCGTGGCACCCCACGCAGTGCCGATCAAGCACCGGCTGCACCTCGCGCTCGAAGCTGAAGCCGCGGGCCGGCCCGCGCCACGGCTCGATCTCCGCCGGGGGCCGGGAGGCGGCGAGGGTCGGTCGGACCGGGGTCACCGTGTTCTGCGGTTCATGGCAGCCGACGCACGACAGCGTCTCGCCCGGCATCGCCGTGAACCAGCTTCGCATGAGCTGCACGGCCTTCCCCTCCGCGTCCAGCGGCTGAAGCGCGATGGGCGTGTTCGCGGGGACCCTGAAGCTCGCCGAACCGTCCTCGTACACGGGAACGCTTCCAAGCACGCGATGGATGTCCCAGGGTCCTTCGAGCCCGACATGGGCGTGCCCCCCCATGTTGTTGTAGCCGTAATGGAAGGAGAACAGGCGGAGGCGTTTGACCGTGCCGGACGGAATACCCGACAGGCCGGGCCCTCGGTAGATGTCCGAGAGGAACACCGTCGCGTCCCGTTCGGTCAGCCGCACCTTGTCCGGAATGATCGGCGGCGTCCTGGTCTTCCGCAGCGGGATCGGCTCGAGAAGCGCATAGCCGCGTTCTTCGGCGAGGAGCAGCATGTTGTCGAAGACATCGACGAGGTAGATGCCCCACGACGCTCCGGGCGCGGGCTGGCAGGAGACGATGAAGTACTTCCCGCTGATGGGATAGGGATGCAGGAAGCGGGGCCAGCTCTGATTGACGAGCTGATCGGCGATCACCGGTTCGACCTTCTCGCCATGGCCGGGAATACGCTGCACGACACCGTCCGCCTCGAAGCGGCCCAGCGCCGGGTCGAAGAGGATGAGCTCGCCCATGCGCGGCACGCCGTGGTGTCCGGACACGACGGCGATCACCTGCGTCGGATGGCCCGGGATGGGGCGGGCGTAGAAGATGGAGTTCGGCCAGTACGAGTTGCTGCCGTAGTACTCCATCTGTCCCGTGCCGTCCGGATTCATGTGCATGAGGAGCCGGGTGAAGTAGTGCGGCGTGTCCGAATACTCCCATCGCGTGAACAGCACGCGCCCGTTGTTCAGGACGGCGGGGCACCAGTTGTGATCCTGGTCGAAGCAGAGTCGCCGGACGGAGCCGGCCTCTTCATCCATCAGGTACAGATTGGCCACCGCGTCGGCGCCGCCAACGCACGGAATGCCCTGGAAGCAGCGCGTCGAGTCGAAGACGATGCGCCCGTCCGGCAGATAACAGGCGTCATAGTTGTCGACATCCCCATAGGCGCCCGGCGTCACCTGCCGGAGGCTGCGATCCTCCAGCGCGAGCTCGAAGATCTGCCACCGGTCGTGGAGGCCGAGCATGGAGAAGAGGATCCGGTCGCCGTCCCAGTGCAGATCGACGTCGGCCATCATCCGCGGCGGCCGGGGCCTGAAGAACGATTCCACCGTTCCGGCCTCGTTGTCTATGGCGAGTAGGCAGAGCTCGTCGTCGTATCCCGCGCGCGGCAGCGAGCAGTTGCCCTGCCAGTTCTGCGGGAGCCCGAGCCTGGGGCTGTCGGCGCGGCGCCGGATCAGGAGCAGCTCGTCGAAATCCAGCCGCGGATTGGCCAGCAGGGCCTGCCGCCGGAAGTCGTCGATCCGATCGATCCGGGCGCGCGCGCGCACCGCGTCCTCGAGGCGCCCGGTGAGCAGCGCCTCCCTCAGGCCGGGCATCGCGTTCTCGTGGGCCCGCAACCGCGCGGCGAACTGCCGGTCGTACCGGTCCGGGAAGGCGGCGGTCAGGTCCTCGATGGCCCGCCGCAGCGCGGGCAGGTTGAAGCCGGCCAGCCGCGTCTGCGACGCCCGGACAAGGCACAGGTTCTCGTAGAGGGCCAGCCATCGCGGATCGCCGTCCGGCGCGGCGGTGCTGCGAAGATCATCGAAAGTCCCTCGGAACTCGCCTCCACGAACGCCCGTTTCCTCCAGCACAGTTGCAACCATCTGCTGACTGATCTTCCGGTCTCCCGGGCCGCGGAACCACCCCAAATGAAGCCGCCCCGTCAGATCGCTCTTCATGCGATCGCACTCGATGGGGAAGTGATCGGCGATCCGTTCCCAGAGGCGTTCGACGGGATCCTGCCTCAGCCGGAAGTAGAAACCATGCCCGCCGCTGATGTTGTAGATTTTCATCACCAGCCGGTTCTCGCCCTCGACGAGATGCACGGGTGCCTTGTCCTGATCCGGCGCCACGCCTCTGGGAACATCCCGGGAGAGGATGCACTCCCCGTTGAGCCAGACCTCGATGCCATCGTCGCTGCCGAAGCTCGCGGTGAGGGAAACCGGGGTCCCGGCGCGGATCCTGCGGCAGAGGTATGTGGAAGCGCCGTCAATGTTGGGAAACCGGTGGACGGCGCCATCGACCCAGTCGGGGCGCTCCTTCCACAGCGGCTCGCCGTCTTCGTCCACGGCTGAGAGATCGACGATCCCGCCGGGAAAGCGTGTGTCGGCGAACCCCGTCGCCGGAAGGGGTTCGGTCGCGAACCAGGGGCCAAGCTCGATGTGGTCGGTTCTGTCTCGAGCCTGGTACCGGGCGCGGGAGGCGAGCATGGTCTCGGCCCAGGAGTCCCGGAGCACGAGGAAGGACGAACTCGCGTCCTCGCCGGTCGCGACAGCGAGAACCTGGCCGGCGAGAAGCATCGGGATGAGAATCGGCACGTACCGTCCGGTCATGGTTCTGCTCCGCGTCGCACCGCAGGTCGCGCCCTTCCTGGGGGACTCTACTCTACCAGACTTGTCGAGGCCGGCGTAGACGCTCCGCCCGCCGTGCCTTCGGAACCGTCCTGCACCCTTTCCGCGACCGTCACTTCCATTTCGAACAGCAGTTCATCGCGACAGACGTCCGCGATGAGTTCGACGCGCGGCCAGGGCAGCGCCGGCCATTCATCAGCGAAGACTCGAAGAACCTCCGCCGTCTTGCCGTATGCGATCGCCGAGACGATCTGGTCTTCCGACCATTCCATCTCGGCGATGAGCGCGCGAATATGCCGGAGCGTGGCCCTGATCTGTCGGCGCACATCGCCCGGATGCTCACTCACGCCCTGCCGGTCGATCGCCGCGGTTCCCGAGACGAACAATGTTCGTCCGGCCGGCATCGGTGCGGCCACGGCGCGGGCGAACGCCGAACCGTAGGAGAACGCCGAACATTGCTCGCCGGCGGCGTGGCGGGAACGGATCGAATCGGAGCCGTCACTGATCGCGAGCACTTCGAGGCTGCATGCACCGTTGCCTGCCGGCGCGATCCCGATGCCGGTGCTGGCCGGGAGAAACCGTGCGCCGCCCTCGCCCGCCACGAGTCCTTCGCCCGCGAAGACCGCCGTGCGCGCGTCGTTGAACCGCGGATACCAGTCAAGGATATCGCGAAGCCAGATCCACGTGCGCGCCACGCACCCGAAGTCCATGTCGAGCGAGCGGAGGATGCGCGCGGTTCGCTCATAGACCTGACGCGCCTGCGACGGCGGGAGTCCGGCGTCCGGCGCCGAGAGCCCGAGCAGGTGGACCCAGTGCCGCTCTCCCCGGGCCACGCGTCGGCCGACCACGGTCCCCGCATGCTCAATCGGCTCCGGGACGGCCTCGCCGGATACCGCGTGCACCTGTATTCCGTGGATCCGCGTGTCCGGCGGGGGCGTCGCCAGAACCGTCGGAGGCACGCCGTCATCCAGATCACCAAGCGCATCGCGCCGAGTTGTTCCGATCGTCCGAGTCGCCCCGTCCCCCACGAAGATGCGCTCGCTGAAGAGGCGCGCGGAGTGTCCGCGGAGCGTCGCCGCCAGCTTCCCGTAGATGGCCGCGATCGCGTCATCGTCGCCCGAGTCCGTCACGGACCGGACGTTGATGTAGAGCTCCGTGGCCTCCGGCGATTCGACCGTCCGGACGTCGAACACGGCGGGGCAGCCGTCCTGCGCAATCGAATCGCGGATCATTCCAGGCACCGTCAGACTCCACTCCTCCATCAGAGAGCATCGTGACGACAGGGACGCGGCCGGTCAGGCCTCCATGAGATCGTGGTAGAGCTCGCAGGCCTGCTCGGCGGTCCGCCCGTCGTGCACGATCGAGCGTACGGCCCGGATCATCGCCCCGGGGCACTCGGCCTGGAAGATGTTGCGGCCCATGTCAACGCCGGCCGCTCCCTGGCCGATCGCCCGATACGCCATCTCCAGCGATTCGCGCTCGGGGATCTTCTTTCCGCCCGCCACGACGATCGGTACGGGACACCCGGCGGCGACGCGCTCGAAGTTATCGTCGCAGTAGTAGGTCTTTACGACATGGGCGCCGTTCTCGGCAAGCACGCGTGAAGCCATGCCCAGATATCGGGCATCGCGTGTCATGTCGCGCCCCACGGCGGTGACGCCGAGCGCCGGGACTCCGTAGCGGTTGCCGGTCTCGATCACGCGGCAGAGATTGCGGATGGTCAGGGCCTCATGTGGGCCCCCGATCTCCACCATCACCGCCATCATCGAGGCGTTGAGCCGCAGCGCGTCCTCGATCTCGACGCCGATGCACTCGTCGTTGAGCTCGGTGAGGACGGTGGACCCGGCGGAGCACCGCAGCGCGACGGGCTTGTTGTGGATCGGCGGAATGCAGCTCCGAAGCACCCCGCGCGTACACATGAGGCAATCGGCGTGCTCGACCAGAGGCAGGATCGTCACGTCGATCCGCTCGAGCCCGGACGTCGGCCCCATGATGTAGCCGTGATCGAAGGCCAGCATCACCGTGCGATTCGTCGCGGGATTGAAGATCCGCGAGAGACGGTCCTTCATGCCCCAGTCGTAGTTGTTGGCGCCCTTGAGCGCGTAGACCGGGTTGGGCACGGGGATGCCGATTCCAAACTCGGCCGCCTCCAGGTTGCCCTGTGCTTCAGCCATGGGTGAGACCTTCCTTCAATCCGGCAAAGACGAGCGACATCGAGGCAGCGCCGGGATCGACGTGGCCGACCGATCGATCTCCGATGTTCCTCGCTCTCCCGAAGGCCGCCTTCATTCCGCTCGTCTGCTCCGCGCCCTTCTCGGCGGCGCAGGCGGCGGCCTCCAGGGCGTGGGCCGGCGAGCCTCCGTTCTCAGCCGTCGCGCGCACGGCGCTGACCGCGGGGAGCAAGGCATCGAGCATCGTCTTGTCGCCTGGTTCGGCCTCGGAGTACTGCCGCAGCTTCGCCACGCCCTGCTCCAGCGCCGAGGCGAGGCGGACGGTGTCGAGGCCGTCGGCATCGGCGCAGCCTTCGCTCATCCCCAGAAAGAACGAGCCGTAGAGCGGGCCGGTGGAGCCGGCGTCGATGCCCATCACCGCCCAGCCGATCTTCGAGAGGAGTTCCGGAATCCGGCTCTGATCGTCGCGGCCGGTGGACTGCTCGATCGCATCCGCGACCTTGCACATCGCCGCCCCGTGGTCGCCGTCGCCCGTGGCCGCATCGAGCGCGGCAAGTCGATCCCGGGCGCCTCGAAGGCGCCCGACGACGGCCGACAGCATCGCGGTCACGGCGTCGTAATCGATCGCGTCGGACATGAGGCGACTCCCGGGCCTACCTGACGACCCAGTACGGCGCGTTGGACGGCGCCTTCAGCAGGCGCAGCAGTTCATCGTCGAGTCGGGCGAGGAACATCTGGAACCCCGCCATCTCCTGGACGGTGAGGTACTCGCCGACCATGGCGTGCGCGAGGTCGATGCCCTTCTCCTCGACGAGCTGCCTGACGCGACGGAGAACGATGAACAACTCCATCTGCGTCGTTGCCCCGGCGCCGTTGATCATGACCATGATCTGATCGCCCTGCCCGGCGTTGATCGCGGCCAGCAGTTGCGTGAGCATCTTCCCAACCGTCTCGTCGGCGCTCAGCATCTTCGAACGTCCGGTGCCGGCCTCCCCGTGCTGCCCCATGCCGATCTCCATCTCGTCATCGGCGAGGGTGAAGATCTCCTGGCCCGACTGCGGATGCGTCGCCGGCTTCAGCGCCACCGCGAGCGTGGCCATGTTCTCGTTGAACCGCCGCGCGATCTCGTACACCTCATCGAGGCTCTTTCCGGCCTCGGCGGCGGCGCCCGCGACCTTGTACAGCGGCAGACATCCCACCAGCCCGCGGCGATCCTCGTCCGGCGCATTCGCCCCCGGCGCGATGTCCTCGTGCGTCAGAAGCATGCGGACGTTCAGTCCTTCGCTCCGGGCCATCTCCATGGCCACGTTCGCGCTCATCACGTCGCCGGCATGATTGAGCACGACGAACAGCACCCCGACCTCGCGGTTCAGGAGGCGCAGGGCCTCAATCACCTTCGGCGGACCCGGG
>JAXHTH010000075.1:0-36826 GCA_034211115.1 Planctomycetota bacterium
CAGGGAATCTGATATGGCGGCCCCGCAGGGATTGTTATGCTTGACGATAATGGCACAGGGGGTATCGGTAAAATAGCGCAGGATGCTACGACGGCGCGTTCTGCGCCTCGGCCCGGTCCCGCCGATCGGCCCGCCAGCGCTTGCGATACCAGAGCAGGGCGACCGCCCCGAGGGGGATGAAGATCAGCGCCTCGCCCGCCGACTCCACCAGGGCGAGCTGCTGCATGTTGGCCTCGACATCCGCGGCGAGCATGCTCAGCCGCTGGGCGGTGATGGCCACGCAGAACTCGCGGAAGCCCAGCCGGCCGAACGGGATCAGGCTCGCCGCCAACGCCACGAGGGCGAGGATGATCACGTGCGTCGCCGGCAGGCTGATGCCCAGGATCGTCATCGCGATGGCCATCCGGCCGCTGTAGGCGGCCAGGTCCGCCAGCCGCAGGCCGATGGCGCCCCAGATCGCGCCGGGGTGGGCGATGATGCGATCCACGCCCTGACCGTACTTCGCCAGAAGACGGTTGCCCACGACGACCCGGGTGAGCACGCCTCCCAGCGCCATCTGCCCCAGGACAAGCGCAACCCAGATCCAGTCGAGCCGATCGCGGGCGAGCGTGGCCAGCAGGCAGGAGCCGATCCCCAGGCAGAGGATGTAGCCGATGAAGGTGAACCACCCGCCGATCTGCAGCAGGTTCAGGCGATCGACCCGCAGGTGATAGACCACTCGGGCGATCGCCCCCAGCCGGACGGGCGCGTAGTTGAGGAGGTTGCCGACGAAGTTCAGCCATTGAAGATCCCAGAAGCCCAGCCGCTTGAGGGGGCGGATGGTGACCCAGAACATGGCGCCGTTGATCAGGGCGCTGAGCAGGGAGCAGGCGAGCATTGCCGCGACGAGGCCGGCGTCGGCGTGGGCCAGCCGTTCCCAGCCGCCTTTCTCGATCGCCCCCGCGATGCACCAGGCCAGCAGGGCCAGGCCGATGACGAAGCCGACGAGTTCGACGGCGATCTTCGTCGGCGTCAGCAGGCCGCTCTCCCTGGCGGGCGACTCACTCATCACCCGGCCCTCGCGTGCGCGGTGCCGCGCGGTCGGGCCGGACGCGGCCGCGCAGCCGCTCCCGGGCGATGACGAAGACGGCCCGCACGGCGTCGCGCAGGCCGATCTTCTTGCCCGCCCCGCGTCCCCGGGGCGCGTAGCTGATCGGGACTTCGACGACCGGCTCGCCCAGCCGGGCCAGCGAGGCCACCAGTTGCGGTTCGATCCCGAACCGCACCTCGCTCAGCATGGGACGCACCTGGCGGAGCACGCCGAGCGTCAGCAGCTTGTAACAGCATTCCATGTCGCTCACGCGGTACCCGGTCATCAGGTTGCTCAACCGGGTCAGTACGCCGTTGCCCCAGGCATGGATCGCGCGGAAGAGCCCGCTCCGCTCGCGATGGTCGCCCCAGCGGGTGCCGATGACGACCCGCGACCGGCCGGCCATGATCGGCTTCATCAGCTTCGAGAAGTCATCGGGATCGTACTCCAGGTCCGCGTCCTGGATGATCACGAGATCCGGGTCGTCGGCCCCGGACTCGAGGATCGCATCGAAGGCGGTCTGAAGGGCCGCCCCCTTGCCGCGATTCACGTCATGGCGGCGGAGGGAGACGGCGTGTCCTTCATCCTGGAAGCGGCGGGCGAGCGCCTCGGCGGCCCGGTAGGCATCCTCACGCGAGTGATCGTCCACGAGATACAGATCGCGCGTCCACCCCGCGGGCAGTGGGGCCGCAAGCACGCGACGCAGGCACGGTTCGAGCGTCTCAAGCTCGTTGTAGATGGGGACGGCGACGTGCAGGACCGGCATGGGCAGGGCAGATGATACCGCATCGTTCCGCCCCCGGAAGATGGATCAGACCGGCCCCTCCATCCTCGATCCGCTCCGAAATCGGACCAGGTCCATTTTCACGGACCGGCCCGTTTTCACGGACGAAATTGGACCGGGTCCGATTTCGGCGCGGGTCCGATTTCGGCGGGCCGCCGGGACAGCGCGCCCGCGCCGCTCGCGTCGGCGGCGTTCCGTCCCATTCGTGCCTGGCACCGCCCGTTCGTACCGGGCACCGCTTCGCGGATACCGATTCTCTGCGGTGGTCGCTGCTGTTGGCTGTGCGTCGACGCGCGCCGATCAGGTGTGCGATTCGCCCTCCTCGCCGCCGGCGATGGACTGCCGCATCGAGGTGTCGGCGACGACGTTCTTCATGCGGTAGTAATCCATGATGCCCATGTTCCCGGCGCGGAAGGCCTCGGCCATGGCCTTGGGCACCTCCGCCTCGGCGAGGACGACGAGGGCCCGGTTCTTCTGCACCTCGGCCTTGTACTCCGCTTCCTGTGCGACGGCGAGGGCGCGGCGCTTCTCCGCCTCGGCCTGGAAGCGCTTCTTGTCCGCCTCGGCCTGGTCGGTCTGGAGGCCCGCCCCGATGTTCTCGCCCACGTCCACGTCGGCGATGTCGATCGAGAGAATCTCGAAGGCGGTGCCCGAGTCCAGACCCTTGGACAGGACGGCCTTGGAGATCTTGTCCGGGTTCTCCAGCACGTCCTTGTGGCTCGCCGACGAGCCGATCGCGGAAACGATGCCCTCACCCACGCGGGCGATGATCGTCTCCTCGGTGGCTCCGCCCACCAGCCGGGCGATGTTGGTGCGGACCGTCACGCGGGCCCGGGCCTTGAGCTGGATGCCATCGCGGGCCACCGCGTCCACGGTGGATTTCGTCGCCGTCTCATGCGGGCAGTCGATCACCTTCGGATCGACGGAGGTCTTGACGGCTTCGAGGATGTCGCGCCCCGCGAGGTCGATCGCCGTCGACCGTTCCCAGGGCAGATCGATGCGGGCCTTGTCGGCGGCGATCATCGACCGGACGACGTTCGTGACGCGCCCGCCGGCCAGGTAGTGCGACTCCAGCGCGTCGGTGGGGATATCCAGGCCCGCCTTCTTCGCGCTGATGCGGTTGAAGACGATCGTCTTCGGATCGACCTTGCGGAACCGCATCATGATCAGGTCGATGAGCCGCACCCGCGCCCCGGACACCAGCGCCTGAAGCCACAGGCTCAGGTACTGCCCGATGACGAAGAGGATGATGATGACGATGACGCCCGCGGCGATCACCAGCCCGAGGATGAGTTCGTTGATCGCGAGCGTGAGGGGAATGAGGCCGGTCATGCTGAGATCCTCGTGGCTTGGGGAAAGGTCGCCGTACCCGGACAGCCGGGCGGCCCCGGCGCGGGATAGCTTATCACATCCACATCGAGGGCAAATGTCCAGTCGCCGGCCGGGGCGTCACCGTGGCCGAACCTTGATCTGGTTGTCGTAGACGTCGGTGACCAGCACCGGGGTGTTCGCCTCGATCACCCCCGATTCGGCCATGCCGTCCACCCGCTGGTTGCCGATGCGGATGGTCCCGACGGGTCGGAGGGCGGTCTCGGTGACGCCCTCGGCCCCGATGAGGGCCCGCAGCTCGGCCAGCCGCTGGCGGCGTTCCTTCTCCGATTCGGCGGCCGCCTCCTCCCCGTCCGCCTCACTGCGGGTCGGCCCGCCCAGGATCATGATCTTCGCGATGGGGGAGTTGATCCAGAGCTTGAAGACGAAGACCAGGGCGATCGGGCCCAGGACGAGGTAAGCCAGCAGCACGCCAAGGCCCCAGGTCGTGTCGTACTGGAAGAACGCGACGACCGAGGCAATCGCGGCACACCCGCACAGCAGACCGATCAGACCCCCGGAAGGGATGAGCAGTTCGAGAAACAGCAGCACGACCGCGACGCCGAACAGGACGCACCCCCAGATGAAATAGGTCGCGTCGGGGGCGTCGGGGGCGTCGGCCGCCGCCTGCTGAGCCAGCGTCAGGAGCGTCATGAGTCGGCTTCCTCAACTTCGATCACGTACCGGCCCACCGAGATCACGCGGATGGACGATCCCTTCTCGATATACATTCCCGGCGACTGGACGTCCACCATGCGGCCCTCGAAGCTGCCGCGGCCGGCGGGGCGGAGATCGGTTTCCGCCGTGCCGAGATCCCCGACCTGCAGGGCCCGCTGGGGTTCGGCCATCGCCTCCAGGAGCCCCACGCTTCCCTCTCCCGTTCGGCCGCGGCCGGCGACCTCGGCCCGGAGGATGAGCCGGTTGAGCAGGGGGAAGGAGTTGAGCTGGCGTGAGATGAACCAGATGCCCACGCCGGCGGCGAAGAGGGCCGCCAGCGTCGAGACGATGCCCGTGAACAGCTCGTCCTTGCCCTGGGCCGTCGTCACGTCCCCGCTGACGAACGTCCCCACCAGCCCCACGAGCAGGCAGATCGCCCCGGCCACGCCAGCCACGCCGAACCCCGGGATGATGAAGAACTCCGCCGCCACCAGGATCAGTCCGATGGCGATAAGCATGATGTCCCACCACTGGGCCATCCCCGCCAGATACGGCGCGCCGATCAGGACCAGCAGGGCCACGCCCGAGGCGGCGCCGAACACCCCGAACCCCGGCGCCGCCAGCTCGATGAAACCCGCCACCAGGAAGATCAGGATCAGCACGATCCGCACCGGCCAGCTCACGAGCACCCGCACGAGCGATTCGGACCACATCTGGTCGTAGCGCGTGATCGTGGTGGCGGCGAAGAACGCCTTGAGTTGCGGCTCGTCGGCGATGGTGGTGACGGCCAGACCGTAGTACAACGCCTCCGCGGGCTTCACCGTCAGGAGCCGATCGTTGCTGATGACCTGCGTGAGCAGGCGCCACTCGCCGCGCTGCTCCTCCGTGAGCCGATCACGCGCGGGGGGCAACTGCTGCTGGAACTCGATCTGCTGGCGGATCTGCTCCTTGCTGAGCGTCGCCCCCTGTCCGGGATCGGGCTGGGGGACGGTGGTGCTGAACCAGGGCTTGACGCCCGCGGCGGGCTTGGCCGGCGTCACCGGGGTGATCTGCTGCGGCGGCGCCTCGCCGAAGACCGTCTCATACTCGCCGCGATCGACGACCACCCGCTGGCCGGTCTGGACGTTCTCGATCAGCCACAGCTCGACCCCCACGCTGACGAAGGCCTGGACGAGGTTCTCGTCGTAGTGATTGCGCCGCGCGGAGTCGATGACCTCGGCGAGGATGGGCGCCTCGACCTTGGCCCGCTCGGCCGGCTGCATCTGTTGCAGTCCCACCAGCGGCAGGCCGTAGATTGGCGCCGCGTCGCCGAAGGTGGCGTTGGGGGAGACCACGATCTCCCGGCAGGCGAGCGCGATGATGGTGCCCGCGGAGTAGGCCTGCGGATGAATCCACGCCACCGTGTTGGGCGGGGCGACGGAGGGATCCTTGAGCATGCTGCAGATGTCGAGGGTGGCGAGCATGTCCCCGCCGGGCGTGTCGATGTCCAGGACGATCGCATCGACCTCATCCGCCCGGGCCTGGGCGAAGCGGCGCTCCAGGGACCGTTCGGTCACGCCGTCCACGATCCCCTTCAGAGAGAGGATGGCGATCTTCTCCGCCTGGCGATAGGCGGGGACGGCGACCGGTCGGGCGGCGTCGGCATCATCGGCCCCGGACGCGTTCGGCGCCTCGTCGGCGGCGAGGGCCAGGCTCAGGATGAGCAGCCCGCCGGAGAGCACCAGCGCGACCATCGAGAAAGGAGACCCGGATTGGCGGCACGGAGACGGCTTCATCAACGGAAGTATAAAGCCCCAAACGCCCGGAAGCGCCGAAGAAGGCGGTCAGGCCCGCCCGCCGGACGCCGGGAAGCAACCGGGAGAGGGCACGACCCCAAACGTACATGGCCGGCCGCAGGCGTGCGGCCGGCCATGTCGATGGTCCGATTCCGGTCCTGATGCGGACGAGCCCGGCGATTACGGGGCGAAGTCGTCCCAGGAGAAGGTGAGCTGGGGGTTGTCCGGGGGACCGAAGATGGTCGAGATCAGCCCCAGATAGATGTCGTATCCGTCCCCCTCGTTGGTGCCGGTGTCGAAGTTGAACAGGTTGTCCGGCTTGGAGACGCCGGCATCCTGGTACTCGACACCCTCGGGGTAGAAGGTGTTGTGAACGGCAACGTGGTTGTCCTGATAGCAGACGTTGCCGACCCACTGCTTGCGACCGCCGTGGATCTCGTAGGTGATCGATTCGTCGAGGATCTCACCGTAGCGGACGCCGCGGTTGCTGGCGATGGCGTACTTGGAGTCGTAGGTCTCGCGCCACTGGTCGGTCTTGCGCTGTCCCGCGAGGGGCAGCGACGCGTAGGAGACGTTGCAGCCGGCCCAGAGATCGGCCTTGAACATGGGATCCCAGTAGGTGTCCACGTCGGGGGTGACGTCGTAGGCCTCCCAGTTGTAGTTGTCCATCACCATCACGTTGGCGTTGGGCTCGGTGGGGCCGACGCAGATCTCGGGGCTGTAGTAGTTCTGCATGATGCAGCAGGAATGGACGGCGCCGGTGGTGTTGAGGTTGGTGTTCTCCTCGCCGCGGCCGGGGACCTCGCCGAGATCGGGATCCGGCAGGCGGTCGATGAGGCCGGGGGTGGGGAAGATGCCGTCGAACTCGCGGGAGAAGATGATCCACGCCTCGTGGATCTGCTTGATCTGCGCGCCGTCCTTGAGCAGCTTGGCCTGGGCGCGCGCCTTGGCCAGCGCCGGGAGGAGCAGGCCGATGAGCAGCGCGATGATCGCCATGACCACCAGCAGCTCGATCAGGGTGAAGCCTCGTTTGGAATGCATTTTGACAGGTCTCCTAAGGCGGTTGACTGGGTGAGTTCCGGACGTGGGCGTGAAAGCGGCGCCGGGCGGGGGGCCGCCCGGTGCCGTGCATGGATAGGGGTTACGGGACGAGCTGCTCGCTCAGCGGGATCATGCTGTCGTCGCTGACGGAGTAGTACATGAGCAGGAACGCGTCACCGGAGAGGTACGGGTTCGCCTCGTCGTTGTCGTCGAACTCCGCGGCGAAGATGTTGTCCTTGGTGAGCTGGCCGTCGGGGGTCATCGGCTCGTAGGACACCAGCGACGGATAGAACGTCTCGCTGGCCTCCGTGTGGTTGTCGCTGTAGGCGATGTTCCCGACCCAGGTCTTCTTCGGCCCGTGCAGCAGAAGCGTGTAGGAGCGGGTCCAGTCCTCGCCCTCCATCGTGCCGTTCTTCGTCCCGCGAGTGGCGATCATGGGATCGTTCTCCCGCGAGGTGTTGCGCCACTTGACCTTCTTCCGCTGGCCGATGAGGGCCAGGTGGTAATAGGACGTATGGCAGGGGCCGGCGGTGAGCTGGGCCTGGAAGTTGTCGTCCCAGTACGTGTCGTTGGGCGGATCGTACATCTCGAAGTTGTAGTCGACGTACTCCTCGATGATGGGGTTCACCTCGGTGGGCCCGATCAGGAGGTCCGGGTTGTAGTACTCCTGGGCGATCATGCAGGAGTAGAGGTTCGCCGTCGTGTTCTGGTTCTGGTTCTCCGGGCCGACGCCGGGCATCTGGTCGTCCACGCCCGGCGGGGCGTAGGGGTTCGCTTCCCGGTTGATCAGGCCGGGGGTGGGCAGCACATCGTCGTTGTCGTTGGCGAACACCAGCATCGCCTGGTGAATCTGCTTGATCTGCGACTTGTCCTTCAGCGATCGGGCGTTCCGCTGCGCCTTGGCCAGCGCGGGGAGGAGCAGCCCGACGAGCAGCGCGATGATCGCAATCACCACGAGCAGCTCGATGAGCGTGAAGCCTCTTGTGCGATTCATGGTTCCAGACTCCTATGAGAAATGAATGAGATCGGCACCGATGCACAACACGGCATGCGATGCGAACTGTGCGAACACGTCGGGGGACGTTGTCCGCACAGGCTCAGAAACGTCAACTCCAGCGGCGTCGACGACGCCGTCCGCGAGCCTGTCAGCACTGATTGAGTTCCGGGAAAGCCGTCACTCAACCAGCCGCGGGTGCCTGAAGAAGGGTGGGGGGGGGGAAACGCACGTCACCGCCGTCTCGCCTGCGCCGAGATGAGCGGGTGGGTCCGAAACGGCTTTTCCCTCGCGTCCCGACGCGCGATGCTCGATGCATCGCCGACCTCTTCGAGGCGCCTTCAGGTTGTCGACCTGTGCGGCGGGAATGATGGGCCGGTGAAACCGGCGAATGAGGGCATGATCAGTCGGTATAGTACATGCCGCAGTCGGTCAGGATGGCTGATAAACCACCATCTACAAGATACTCCGCAGTCCCCTTTGGTCAAGTTCCGGGAAAAGAATCGTTCGAGAAAGAATCGACCTTTTTTGTGCCCTCACGGGAGGTTCGGGAAATGTCCGTCGTCCGCCAGCGTCTGGAAGAGCTCGATCTGGTCCTTCCGCCGACCCCGCCGCCGCCGGTGGCGGCGTACGTGCCCGCCCGGCGGAGCGGAGACCTGGTATTTGTGGCGGGGCAGATCCCCTTTCTCTCCGGGGAGCTGGTGGCCACGGGCCCGGTGCCGTCGGCCACGAGCGTGGAGGCGGGTCGTCGGGCCGCGGCCCAGTGCGCGCTGAACGCCCTCGCCGCCGCCGCCTCCGTCCTCGACGACGACCTGGATCGGATCAGCCGGATCGTCCGGCTGGGGGTCTTCGTCGCCTCCGATCCGGACTTCCACGACCAGCCGAAGGTGGCCGACGGGGCCAGCGAGCTGCTGCATGACGTGTTCGGCGAGGCCGGCCGGCACGTCCGCGCCGCGGTGGGATGCATCGCCCTGCCCCTGAACGCATCTGTCGAGGTCGAGATGACCATCGAGGTGCGGTGACGGTGCCGCCGGAAGCCGGGTCTGACGAGTCTTCGAGGAAGACCCGGGTCGCGCCGGATCATCGCCTCGCCTGCCCGCCGATGTGCTGTCGCGGGAGGACGCCACCCGGCCCTTCCTCGAAGACTCGTCAGGACCGGCGTCCCGCGAGGCGCTGAACACCGCGGAGGCGATTGAGCACCGCGCGGCAACGCGCTGCCCGCCTGAAGTCACAAGACGCGCCGTCGCTACGCCATCACCGCCGACTTCGTCTTCTCCCAGTCGGCGAGGAACTTCTCCAGGCCGATGTCCGTCAGCGGGTGCTTCAGAAGCTGCTGAATGACCTTGAACGGCACGGTGGCGACGTCGGCGCCGGCCAGGGCGGCCTGGACCAAGTGCGTCGCGTGCCGGATCGAGGCCGCCAGCAGCTTCGTCCTGAACCCGTAGTTGTCGTAGATCTGCCGGATCTGGCTGACCAGTTCCATCCCGTCGCCGGAGATGTCGTCGATGCGCCCGATGAAGGGGCTGATGAGAAACGCCCCGGCCTTGGCGGCGAGCAGCGCCTGCATGGGCTGGAAGCAGAGGGTCATGTTGATCTTCACGCCGCGGTCGGAGAGCGTCTTGCACGCCTTGAGCCCCTCCTCGATGCAGGGGAGCTTGATGCAGATGTTGTCGGCGATGGCGGTGAGGGCCTCCGCCTCGGCGACCATGCCGTCGTGCTCGAGGCTGACCACCTCGGCGCTGACCGGGCCGGGGACGACCTCGCAGATCTCCCTGAGCCGGGTGTGGAAGTCCACGCCCTCTTTCGCCACGAGGGAGGGGTTGGTGGTCACGCCGTCCAGCACGCCCAGCGCCGCGGCGCGGCGGATCTCGTCGATGTTCGCGGTGTCGATGTAGAGCTGCATGGGGGGATCTTACCGATGGCGGCGACCGGCGACGATCGAGTCGGCAGCTTATCAAGACCCCGGCCCCCGGCCCTCGGCCCCGCGGAATCCGAACCCGGGACCCGTTTCCCCCCCGTCCGTCTCCGGTTCAGCCGGCGCTGAACACGATGGCGAACATGATCACGTTGGCGAGCAGGCTGAAGATGAGCAGCACCGCAAGGACCATCAGGAGCGGGCTTCCGGCAATCCCCTCCGAATGGGCCGGCTCCTCCTCCCGGATCTCGATGGGGCTGTCGGCGACGTCGGTGATGGCCTCGGTGATCGCGGCGTGGTCGAGTGAGCGGTGGGCGAAGTGGGGCGGCTCGCCCTTGCTGAGCAGCTCCAGATCCTCCAGCAGATCGTCGGCGCTCTGGTAGCGGTCACGCGGCTTCTTGGCCATCATCATCTCGATGACCTGCGCGCAGCCGGCGCTGATCTCGGGATTGATGTGATCCGGCGGCTGGAGGGGGCTGCGCAGGTGCTTGTGCATCACCGCCGAGGGGTTCTTGCCCTCGAAGGGGACGCGTCCGGTGACCATGTGGTAGAAGGTCGCCCCGAGGCCGTAGATGTCGGCGCCGGGACCGATGTTCATCTCGCCGCGAATCTGCTCGGGGCTGATGTAATACGGGGTGCCGTAGGCGCGTCCGGCCTCGGCCTTCGCCGCGGCCTCGTCGCTGATGGCCCGGGCCAGGCCCAGGTCGGCCAGCTTCACGATCCCGTTGCGGGCGATCATGATGTTCTTGGGCTTGATGTCGCGGTGGACGAAGCCGCGTTCGTGGGCGTGCTTGAGCGCCTTGGCGACCTGCTTGACGATCTCCGCCGCCTCCTGCTCGGGGATTCGCTTGTCGCGGGCGATGCGGTCGTGGACGGTGCGGCCGTCCACGTACTCCATGACGAAGTAATGATGCTCGCCGGCCCGGCCCACGTCGTAGGCGTTGACGATGTTGGGGTGGTTGAGTTTCGCCGCCGCCCGGCCCTCCTTGTAGAAGCGGTCGATGAACTTCTCGTTGTCGGAGAACCGCTTGGGGAGGATCTTGATCGCCACGGGCCGATCGAGGCTGATCTGCTGGGCGAGGAACACGGTGGCCATCGCCCCCGAGCCCAGCTTCTTGCGGATCTTGTAACCGGGGATCCGCTGCCCGGACTTCTGCGCCTCGAACTCCTGGCGCAGCCGGCCGAGCTGGTGGCGGGTCACGTAATCCTTGCTCACCAGCAGGTCGGAGAGGGTCTGGGGATCGCCGACCGCGGTCGAGTCTTTCAGGAGATTGTTGCAGAGGTCGACTTCATCCTTGGTGACGAGTCCGGCCCGGATGACGAGCTTGCCCAGCATGGTCTCGAACCCGCCGGTGCTGGCGCCCGACTCGCCGGTGGAGGAGCCCGGGGTGGCGGCCTTGACGTCTTCGGTGGTCGCCTCGCCGCCCGATTCGATCTCCGCGCCGGCGTCGGACTCGGTCTCCGCGTCGACGGGCTGGGTCGAGCCGTCGCTGGTCTCCTCGAGGCGCAGGGGCACGCCGTGGTCCTGCCCTTCCTCGCGCGGTTCGCCGTTGGTGTGTCGATCGGTCACGATGGTCACCCCTGCGGGGTTCGGATCGGCGTGCGAAGATCAACTATCGGGGTCGCAGGCGGCCTCTGTCAACTCGCCCTTCCCCCCACGCAGGCCTCGTCTCAGACATCGGCGATGACGGCCGTCGGAATGAAGCCGGTGCCCGCCTTCGTGCGGGCATGAGAGCCGAACTTCTCCGCATGTAAGGCTACGCGGCCACCCCGCCTGCGGTTTCCTGCCACCTCGATGAGAATGCACACGAGCCGCCACTCCGGGCGGCTATGATATCCGTTTTCGTCCGAATAATGACCGCGGCCGCGAAAAGGCCGGGCCCGGCATGGCCGACCGCATCCCACTCCATCGCATCCTGATCGTGCGTCCCAGCGCGCTGGGCGACGTCTGCCGCAGCGTGCCCGTCCTCGCCAGCCTTCACCGGGCCCATCCGCAGGCGGCAATCGACTGGGTGGTGCGGGATTCGTTTCGGCCGGCGATCGCGGCTCACCCGGCCCTGCACGAGGCGATCGCCTTCCCCAGATCGCGTTTCGCGCGATGGTGGCGGAGTCCGGCCGCCCTGAGCGAGATGCTGCGGTGGGGCGGCGATCTTCGTCGACGGCGCTACGACCTTGTCATCGACTGCCAGGGGCTGGGCCGCAGCGGGCTGATCACCTCTCTCACCGCCGCCCCGCGCCGCGTCGGCTGGCGCGATGCCCGCGAACTCGCCTGGCTGGGCTACAACGTCCGGCACCGGACGCCGTCGGACCGGCACACCGTCGACCGGATGCTCGCCCTGCTGGAGGCGGAGGGCATCGAGCCGGTCCGCGACATGCGGCTGTATGTCGCCGAGGACGATCGGCGCTGGTGGGCCGATCGACACGGTGAGCCGGACCTCGGCGGGGCCCCCTACGCCGTCCTCGCCCCCACCGCCCGATGGCCCAGCAAACGCTGGCCTCTCGACCGTTGGGGCGAGCTGGTGAAGCCGCTGCTCAAGCGCGGCATGAAGCGGCTGGTGGTGATCGGCGCGCCGGATGAACGGCCGCAGACAGACCGGCTCTTCGGTGCCGGCGGCGGGGCCGACGCGGCCCTCGTCGATCTCGTGGGGCGCCTCACGATCGGGCAGTTGATGGCGGTCATCGCGCAGGCGAATCTGGTCGTCGCCCACGACTCGGCCCCGCTGCACCTGGCGGTGGGCTTCGATCGCCCCTGCGTGGGCCTCTTCGGCCCGACCGATCCGGGGCAGGTGGGCCCCTATCGCCGACCGGAAGCGGTCGTGTGCAGGCATCGACCCGGGCCGGGCGAGAAGACGGTCAACTACCGCGCCACCCGGCTGGGCGATGAGCTGATGCGCCTGATCACCGTCGAGGATGTGCTGGAGCGCATCGACGCCGTGCTCGAGACGGCGTCTCGTGTCCCCGCGGCAGCGCGGGAGACCGTGAGATGAGTTTCCTGCCGCCCGCCGCCGGACCGCTGTGGCTGGCCAGCCGCTCGCCGAGGCGACGCCGGCTTCTCGCGGAGGCGGGGGTGTCCGTCCGCGTCCGGCCGTCCGGGATCGATGACGGCGCGCTCCGCCCCGGGTCGGTGGACGTCACGCACTGGGTGGCGTCCCTGGCCTACCTGAAGGGGCGATGGGTCGCCGAGGCGCTTCACCGCGCCGGCGAGCGGGTCGGGACCGTCCTCGCCGCCGATACTGTCTGTCTGCACGACGATTGCATCCTCGGCCAGCCGGCGTCGGAGGCCGAGGCCCGGACCATGCTGTACGCGATGCGCGACCAGACGCACGAGACACTGACCGGGCTGTGCCTCATTTCGCTGGCCGACGGCCGGCGCTGGCTGCTCGTCGATCGCGCCATCGTCAGGTACGGGCACGTCAGCGACGGGGAGATCGAGGCGTACGTGCGGTCCGGTGAATGGCGCGGGAAGGCGGGGGCGTACAATCTCCAGGACCGCCTCCGGGCCGGCTGGCCCATCGCCTGCCGGGGCGACCCGGCCACGGTGATGGGGCTGCCCATGCAGCGGCTCCGGCCGTGGCTGACTCGCCTGCGGAAGGAGAGCCGATGATCGCCGCCGTCTTCGTCGATCCCTGGATCACCATGCCCATCGCGATCCTGATCGCGGGGGGGCTGGCGTGGTTCTGGTACCGGCTGGGACGGCCCGGCGTCCCTCCGTCCCGACGCCGCGTGCGGCGGCTGTCCGTCTTCTTCATGCTCCTGTCGCTGCCCGCCTTCGTCCGCGGGCTGAGCTATCTCGATCTGGAGGCGCCGGCCGATCGGCAGGGTTTCGTGCTGGCCTGGAGCATCGCCCTGCTGCTCGTCCTGGCCGTCTTCCTCATCGCGTGCATCGACATTCTCGTGTCCATGCGGCTCCACCGGCGGGAGTACGAGAAGGAGATCGAGCGCGCCGGGAAGGAGCTGCGCGACGCGGTTCGCCGGCGTCGGCAGGAGGATGCGAAGGAGGCCGCCCCGCGCCCCGAGGATGATGATTCGTGAGCGGACCGCTGCCCGGTTATCTCCTGCCCCTGACGAGGCCGGCATCGTTCCTCTACGGTCTGGCGATCGCGGCGCGCAACCGCCGCTACGACCGCGGTGCGGGCGTGCAGCGCATCGATGTCCCGGTCATCTCCGTGGGGAACATCGCCGTGGGCGGGACGGGCAAGTCGCCTTTCGTCCGGCACCTCGCGCGACTGCTGATCGAGCACGGCCGGCGGCCGGTGATCGCCATGCGCGGCTACCGGGCCGCGCCGGGCGAGGCGAGCGATGAGCAGGCCGAGCACGAGGCGCTGCTGCCGGAGATCGACGTGCTTGCGCAGCCGGATCGCCTCGCCGCGCTTCGACGGTATCTGCCCCGGCATCCGGAGATCGATTGCGTTCTGCTCGATGACGGCTTTCAGCACCGGCGCCTGCACCGGGACCTCGATCTCGTGCTTATCGATGCGCCGTGTGCCCTTCCGGGGGCGGGGGCGGGGCCGGGGGCTCGGCTGCTGCCCGCGGGCTGGCTACGCGAGCCGTTATCGTCCCTGCGGCGGGCCGATGCGGTCATCGTCACCCACGCACGCGAAATCGATGAAGCGCTCGCGCGGCGCATCGAGGCGGATCACGGCCGCCCACCGGTGGCCTGGACGCGCCACACCTGGGCCGGCCTGACCGTTCACGATCCAACCGGCGGGGCGCGAGACGCCGGCGTCGGGTGGCTGGAAGGCAGGCGCGTGCTGACGATGCTGGGCGTGGCCCGGCCGCAGGCGATCCTCGACCAGCTCGCCGAGGCCGGCGCGACGGTCGCGGTGACCGTGCCGGCCGGCGATCATGAGCGCTACACGCGCAAGGCGCTGGAGCGTGTCCGCCGTCTCGCCGAGGGCGTCGAGGCGGTGGTCCTGACGGGCAAGGATTGGGTCAAGGTTCGTCGGCTGATAGACTTGGCGACGTGGCCGGCCCCTCTGGTCGTTCCCGAGCCGGCCATCGAGTTCCTCGAGGGCCGCGCCGCTCTCGACGATCTCGTGCTCACCACAGTCGCCCCGTCCGCTGCTTGACCTCCGACCTTCGTCGCTTCGTGCCTTCCCCGCCCATGCCCACCCTCCTCAACAAGCTCGCCGCCTACCGATCCTTCAAGGTCATCGTGGTCGGCGACTTCATGCTTGATCGGCACCTGTACGGCGCGGCGGAAAGGCTCAGCCCCGATGCGCCGGTGCCGGTCCTGCATCATTCGCACAACGAGGATCGGCCGGGGGGGGCGGCGAACGTCGCCCTCGCCCTCCGCGCCCTGCTGGGTGAGGTCGTCTGCTTCGGGGTCCTTGGGACGGATGACGCGGGGCGGGCGATCAGCGAGACACTCGCCGCCGAGGCATGCGACGTCGATGGCCTGATCGAGGATCCCTCCCGGCCGACCACCATCAAGCAGAGCATCATCGGCCTCGCCCAGCATCGTCATCCGCAGAAGATGTTCCGCGTCGATGTCGAATCGCGCGAGGCGATCGACGAATCGGTCTGCGAGGCGCTGCTGTCGCGCATCGAGGCGAAACTGGCCGATGCGGACGTCGTCTGCCTCGAGGATTACGACAAGGGCGTCTGCTCGGAGCAGATGTGCCGGAGGCTGATCGAGCTGTGCCGTGCGCGTGGGAAGCCGATCATCGTCGACCCCGCGGCGATCGACGACTTCGGCCGGTACCGCGGCGCCACGGCGATCACCCCCAACCGCTCCGAGGCGGAACGGGCGACGGGGCTCGATTCGCCCATCGACGCCTCGCAGATTCACAACGCGGGCCTCGCCGCCAGGCTCGGCCTCGAACTCGATCTGGACGCGGTGATTCTCACCCTCGACAAGCACGGGGCGCTGCTCGAGGAGCGGGGGGGCGATCCGGTGCTCGTGCCCACGGTCGCGCGGAGCGTGTACGACGTGACCGGGGCGGGTGACATCATCCTCGCGGCCCTCGCGGCCGGCCGGGCCAATGGGCTCACCTGGCACGAGGCGGTCCGCTTCGCCAACGCCGCCGCGGGGCTGGAGGTCGAGGTCTTCGGCGCCCGGCCAATCCCCTTTGCCGCCGTGCAGCGGGAGATCCTCCGCCAGGCCCGGCCGCTGGACGGGAAGGCCCGCACGCTCGACGAGCTGCTCATCGAGGTCGCCGTCCATCGACAGGCAGGGCAGACGATCGTGTTCACCAACGGCTGCTTCGACGTCATTCACGCCGGGCACGTGGCGTATCTGCGCGAAGCGCGGAAGCTGGGCGATGTGCTCATCGTCGCCGTGAACTCCGATGAACAGGTCCGGGCCCAGAAGGGCGAAGGCCGACCGATCTACGAACTCTCCGACCGGCTCGACATCCTCTCCGAACTCCAGTGCGTCGATTACGTGATCGCCTTCCAGGAGGCGACGGCCCATGACCTGCTCCGCGCGCTCCGCCCGGACATCTACGTCAAGGGCGGCGACTACCGGCCGGAAGAGGTCAACGAGTACGATGTCGTGCAGGAACTGGGTCTTGATCTGCGGATCCTCGCCCATCGCCCCGGGCTGGGCAGCACGGAGGTGATTCAGCGGCTCGCCGGCGCCGGCGAGCCCTAGCCGTCTTCTCGATCGAAACAGGGCGGACCGCGCCGCCCGTCACCGGGACACCGGGGCATGATTCACGTCGCGATCATGATGAAGCAGTATCTCGATCTCGTGCTGGAGGGCACGAAGACGGTCGAGTGCCGACTCACCCGCCAGGCCCGCGAGCCGTTCGAGGCTATCGAGCCGGGCGAGCGGATCTACTTCAAGCAGTCCTCCGGGCCGTATCGCGCCACCGCCCTCGCCGAGCACGTGATGTTCGAGTCGGGCCTCACGCCGCGCCGCATCCGGCAGATCAAGCGCGACTACAACGACCTCCTCTGCGGCGAGGAGGCGTTCTGGCAGTGGAAACGAGACAGCCTCTTCTGCACGCTCATCTGGCTGACCGACGTGGAGCCGACCGACAGCGGGCCCGAGATCCCGCCCCTCCAGGGCCGGGCGTGGCTGGCCCTGGAGGAGGAGCCGGCCTGGCGTTCTTACGAAGGGCCCGGCGCTTCCTTCTCCATCACCATCACCGAGGGCAACCTCCGACACGGCAGCCTCTACGTCACGCACGTCCTCGACCGCTTCCCTGACTGGGCGATCGGCGGGCGCACCAGGCGCGACGCGGCCCGGCCCCTTCAACTCATTCTGCACGAGGGGCCGACGGTCGAAACGGACATCGTCGGCCCGCGCAAGGGGCTGCGCACGCGCATCTGGCGGACCTGGTTCAGGCGTCACGGCGCCCGCGCCGGCGATTGCGTGATGTTCACGCCGGTGGATGAGGGGACCTACTTCGTCGGCCTGGCGCGCGGTGCAGACTGAACGGCAACCTCACGGGCTGAGCTGGGCTGACGAGAGATGGTGCGGAGGCGGGACCGGAACCCTCACCGCAACCGTCCCGCCGCTTCGCCTTAGAATCCGGATCATGATCATTCGCCCCTATGACGCCGAGCGGGACCTGGAGTCGTTGCGCCGCCTGTGGCAGGAGATCGGCTGGACCGATGAGAGCGGGACGGAGGGGATGGAGCGGGCCCTCGAGGCCGGCCGCACCTGGGTGGCCCAGCTCGACGGCGCCGCGGAGAGCTTCGCCCTCGCCGTGCCCGGCGATCTGCGCTACCTCCGCCGGGATCTGTCGATGTCGTGCATCACCGGCGTCGCGACGAGCCGCGTGGGAAAACGACAGGGGCTGGCCAGGCGCGTCACCGCCCGCGCGATCGCGGAGACCGCGGCGGACGGCGCGGAGGTTGCCACCCTCGGCGTGTTCGATCAAGGGTTCTACGACCGTCTTGGCTTCGGCACCGGCGCCCACGATCGCCGCTGCCGCTTCGACCCCGCTTCGCTGAAGGTCGACCCGCCGCAGCGTCCGCCCCTGCGCCTGACGAAGGACGACTGGGAAGCGGTCCACGCCAATCGCCTTCGGCGCCGGCGCGTGCACGGCTCCTGCAACCTTCACGCGGCGAAGATGACCCGGGCCGACATGCACTGGTGCAAGAACGGATTCGGCCTTGGATTCCGCGATGCGCCCGACGGCAAGTTGAGCCATCACGTCTGGCTGGCCGTCCCGGACGATGTGGAATACGGCCCGTATAACATCTGGTGGATGGCGTGGCGGACGCGCGAGCAGTTGCTGGAGCTGCTGGGGGTGCTCAAGAACCTGGGCGACCAGGTGCTCGTGATCCGCATGGGCGATCCGCCGGGGATGCAGTTGCAGTCGCTGCTCGATCGGCCGTTCCGTCACGAGATGACGACGAAGGACGCGAAGCACGCGCTGGGGACGCTGAGCTGGGCGGCGTGGCAGGCGCGGATCTGCGATCTGCCCGCCTGCCTGGAGAAGACGAACCTGCCGGGTCCGCAGGTGCGCTTCAACCTGACGCTGACCGATCCCGTCACGCGGTTTCTCGATGACGATGCGGCGTGGCGCGGCGTCGCCGGTGATTACATCGTCACCCTCGGCCCGGAGTCCGGCGCGGAGCGCGGGACCGATGCCGCGCTGCGGACGATGACGGCGTCCGTCGCCGCCTTCACCCGGCTCTGGCTGGGGGTGGGGCCCGCGACGGGGCTGGCTCTCACCGATGACCTCGCCGCGCCGGCCGAACTGCTGGAGGAGCTCGATACCGTGCTTCGCCTGCCCTCGCCGCAGCCGGACTGGGATTTCTGAATCGACGGCGAACGCGGCGCGCATGCGCGGCGCAAAAAGTCACGAAAAAAGTCCGCTTTTAGCTTGCAACGCGAAAGGCGGATGATCATAGTACGAAGACTTTTCAGCCCAACGCTTCATTCACTCACCGAAGGAGCCGCGCTTGATGATCCGTGTCGACCTTTATAACTGGAGCCCCCCTCCCTCCGGACGTGCGTGAAGCGTAACGGCATCCTGGAAGTTGCCTGCCGACGGCCGTCCGACCCCGGACGGCCGTTTTCTTGTTTCACCACCGAGCGGCCGCCGGGGCGGAGACCGGCAAGCGGATTCTCAACGGAGCAACCGTCTCCCGGCGCGATCGCTGCGCATGCAACGGATCTTTCCCACATCGGTTCTCAGCACAGAGAGGCAGGACCATGCGAAGTACAATGCAGGACATGACCGACAGGAAGTCACCCGGCTGGCTGCCGGCCGGCTTCACCGCCCGGCCGGCGACGATGGACGATCTCGCCGCCGCCGTCGAGCTGCACGAGCGCAACGAACAGGCCGTGCTCGGCCATACGACCGGCTTCGCGCAGCGGTTCGAGATGTTCTGGACCTCGCCGGACTGCACGGTCGGCGAGGATGTGCTCGTCATCGAGTCGCCCGAGGGGAAGGTTGTGGGCTGCGTGAAGGTGATGGCCCAGCCGCCCTTCGTGCAGGCGCGGATGATCGGCGATGTGCATCCGGAGTATCAGGGGCGCGGGATCGGCTCCTGCCTCGTTCAGTGGGGCGAGGAGCATGCCCGAGAGGTCACCCGACGCGCGCCGGACGACGCCCGGTTGACGTTGCAGAGCTGGGCTCCGGCCGCCGATGAGCGCACCGCGGCGCTGCTCAGCGAGCACGGGATGACGGTCCAGCGGCACTTCGTGTTCATGCGCATCGAGTTCGACGGCCCGCCCGAGGCGCCGGCGTGGCCCGAGGGCGTCGAGGTTCGTCCCGTCACGTTCGCCGAGCACGGTCGAGCGATCAGCAGCGCCGACGAGGAGATCTTCCGCGATCACTGGGGCTGGGCCCCCAGGACCGACGAGGAGGCCTTCGAGCGCTTCCGGCACTGGGTCGAGCACGACCCGGAAGCCGATGAGAGTCTCTGGTTCGTCGCCTTTGACGGCGCGGAGATCGCGGGCGTCTCCATCTGCTGGCCGCAGGCCGAGCAGGACCCCTCGACGGGCTACATCGGCATCCTCGGCGTGCGACGTCGGTGGCGCGGCAAGGGGCTGGGCCTGGCCCTCCTCCGCCACTCGTTCGTCGAGTTTCACAGGCGCGGCAAGCGGGCCGTCGCCCTGCACGCCGACGCGGAGAACATCACCGGCGCCCTGCGCCTCTACACGAAGGCCGGCATGCACATCGCCCGGCAGTACCGGCACTTCGAGAAGGAACTGCGCCCGGGGCGGGAGCTGGCCACCCTGACCCTGGAGGATTGACCAGTTCGGATACTCAGTCAACGGACCGCGGGTAGAACGCCCGCGCCCTTCGCGGCGCGGGCGTTTTCGATTCGGCGCATCCTCCCCTTCGTCGCTTCGTCGCTGCGTCGCTGCTACTTCCCCGCCATCATCTTCTCGACGGCGGCGGCCGTCTTGGGAATGCGCGAGGAGAGGTTCCGCCGGCCGTCCTTCGTCACGAGCACATCATCCTCGATCCGCACGCCGATCGCCTCGTCGGGGATGTAGATGCCGGGCTCGATGGTGACGACGGCCCCGACCTTGAGCCCGCCCTCGGGGGTGGCGTCGTGCGTCTCCAGCCCCAGGTGGTGGCCGATGGAATGGATGAAGTAGTCGCCGTAGCCGGCCTTGGTGATGATCGCGCGGGCGACCTTGTCGAGCTGGGCGAGGGTGACGCCGGGCTTGACGGCCCGAATCGCCGCCTCCTCCGCCTTCAGCACGAGGTCGTAGATCTCCCGCTGCCGCTTCGTGAACCTGCCGTTGGCGGGGATGGTGCGGGTGATGTCGGCCCCATAGCCGGCCTGACCGGGCCCGAACACCGCGCCCGAGTCGATGCACATCAGGTCGCCGTCCTCGATGACCCGGTCGTTGGCGCTGTAGTGCAGGACGGTCGAGTTGACGCCGCTGCCGATGATCGTGTGGAAGCCGGTCGTGCGCGAGCCGTTGGCGCGGTAGGCGTGCTCCAGGTTCTCCTGCACCTCGAACTCGTTCATTCCCGGGCGCGTCGTTTTCATGACGGTCTCGAAGCCGAGGCGGGTGATGTCGATCGCCTTGCGGATCATCGCCTGCTCGGCGCTGGACTTGACCGAGCGCAGTTTCGCGATCTCCTCCGAGCAGTCGACCACCTGCGTGCCCGGGATGCGCTGGGCGATCTTGCCGAAGATCTCCAGGTCGGGCGTGACCGGCTGGTTGTACTGCGCCAGCGGGTGCAGGCACGCCAGCGAGCGGCTGCGCTTGGCCGCCTCGGTGAGGAATCGCGGCAGGTGGCCGGTGCGGAAGATCGTCTTGAAGCCGCAGCGATCGCGCAGGGCCTTGCTGATCTCCATCCGCAGGCCGTCCCATTTCTCGACCTCCGGATCGAGGGGGCGGAGGAAGAGGATGTCGCGCCGCGCTTCCACCGGGTTGGACGGATCGAGCATGAGCACCGCGCCGGGCTCATCGATCACGCCGGTGAGGTACTCGAAGTGCGGGTGCGGCCGCCAGGCCTCGGGCAGATGCGCATCCTGCTCGCCGGCGAAGACGACGCCGACGGACTTCTTCAGCGCGGTGATCACCTTCTGACGGCGGGCGGCGTATTCCTTGAACGGGATGGTGGGATCGGCCATTTGGCAGGCTCCATGAGGTTCGTCAGTGGTGCGATAGAATGAGCATGCTAGCGTCCCGGACGCACTCGTGGGGAGCCGGTCATGATGGCCAACCAAGAAAGCCCAAGCGATCGCCGATACTGCCCGCGGTGCGGTTATCTCGTCCCAATCCCCAGTTGGAACGAGCGCACGCGCTGCCCGGAATGCGGGGGCGAGTTCGCGCTGCACGAACTCAGCGGCCTGCCGCCGCGCGGGCGCATCGGCCGGTTCATCCAGGCCACACTGGAACTGGCGCCGGGGATCATCCGTCTGGTGCTGGCGGCCGTGCTCGTGGCCGGTCTCGCGCTCCTCCTATGGTGCCTCTTCGTGCCCGTCATCACCGATTGACCGGGGCGCGCTCCCCTCCCGGGGGTCGGGTCGCGGCTAAACAGGCCACCGCGCGATGTTTAGCCGCGAGCCGCAGGCGAGCGCTTCAACCGGCGTAGTCCGTGACAAACCGCCATCGCTGGCGACGTTTGCCTTCGCGCAGCGGATTGTCCCGCACGTATCCAATCGCGCGACGAATCCCGGCGTCACTATCGAGGTACACCGCCCATTGTCCGCGCGCCCACATGTGCGGCGGCCGGCGACCCGGCCGGGCGCACGCCGCCAGCGGATGGAGATCCTCCTGTATGACGCGACGCGTGGCGCTGCCCTTGAGGTGATTGATGACCTGCTCGATCAGCCGACGATCGCGCGCGATGACCATGTGCACGTGCTCGGGCAGGATCGAGCATGCCCACACGGACAGGCCGGCCTTCGCAAGATATTGCGCGAATCCCCGCGCGATGGCACGCGCCTGGATGCCCGTGAAGCTGACCGGCGGATACTTGAGCGCCTGTTTCGCCTCGTTGCGAAGTGCACGATCGTGGGCTGCACCCGCACGAGATTGTCGTGTGCACGTTTTCGTAGCGCGCCCGAAATGGAGCAGTTCCCAGGCCCCGACGAAGTTCGACCACGAGCCGCGCGGATCGTTGGGGAGCCAGAAGCCGTAGGCGCAGAAGATGACGTGATACGCCCGGACCATCGGCGGCCCCTCGAGACGGTGTGCCGGCGACAATCATACCGCGAGTTCGATGCGATCGCATGCGGCCGTTCGAGGGAAGCGCTCCCCTGCGGGTCGCGGCTAAACCTTTGTGGGTACGATGTTTAGCCGCGAGCCGGAGGCGAGCGCGGGCGTTCATTACCGCGGCGGCCCGCCCTTACACCGCGTGCGGCGGGTCCTCGCCGTTCAGGACGGCGATCGCGTTGTCCACCGTCAACTGCGTCATCCACGCGCGGTCCTCGATCGTTGCACTGCCGATGTGCGGCATGAGGAAGGCGTTTTCCAGGCCGATCAGCTCGGGGTGAATCTCCGGCTCGCGCTCGTAGACATCGAGCCCCGCGGCGGCGAGGCGGCCGCTCCTGAGGGCCTCCGCCAGCGCGGCCTCGTCGATGACCGGGCCACGGGAGGTATTCACCAGCACCGCCGTCTCCTTCATCAGCGCCAGGCGATCGGCGTTGATGAGATGCCGCGTCTCCGGCAGGAGCGGCGTATGCAGGCTGATAAAATCGGCTTCCTTCAATCCTTCCTCCAGCTCGACGCGCTGCGCGTTGATCGGCGCTTGCTCGATCGCCTCGCTGCGCTGGACATCGCGGTAGAGGACCTTCATCTCCCAGCCGATGGAGCGGCGGGCGACGGCGGTGCCGATGCGGCCGGCGCCGACGATGAGCAGCGTCTTGCCGACGATCCTGCGCCCCAGGAGCATCGACGGGCCGATGCCCGTCCACTCGCCGCTGCGGGCGAGCCGCTGGGCTTCGTGGGCCCGGCGGGCGGCGCCGAGCAGCAGCAGCCAGGCGATGTCGGCGGTGGGCTCGGTGACCGGGGTGGGGGTGTTGCAGACGGTGATGCCGCGCCGCTTCGCCTCCTCGACATCGATATTGTCCACCCCCACCGCGAAGTTCGAGACGACCTCGAGCTGCTCGCCCGCGGCGTCGAAGACTTCCGCGTCGATCGGCTTGTCGCCCGGGTTGGCGATGATCGCGTGCGCACCACCGATGACCTCGAGCAGACGATCGCGCGGGAGCGGTTCGTCGGCCTCGGAGCACCAGAGGTTCTCGAAGCCGGCCTCGCGCAGCATGGCCACGGCGTCGCCGGGCAGGGGGCGGGTGATCACGATGCGCTTCTCGGGCATGACGGGCTCCTCAGTCTTGCGCGCCGGCCGCGGAAGCGGCCTCCGCCATCGCCTGGAATACGCGGCGGGCGTCGTCGGCGGTCGGCATCGGCTCGACGGCCGGCACGCGGATCACATCAAACATGCCCCGTACGTCCAGCCCCAGCGGGTCGATCGCCACCATGACCGGCTGCTCGATGTTGATGTTCGCGTACTCCCGGCACATCCGGCGGAGATCGTCGGCGTGCGCCTGGTTCATCTCCCGGCACAGGCCCGCCTCGTCGCCGGCCAGCGGGTTCGGGCGGGTGAGCGTTTCGCCGTCGATGACGTTCCCCTCGTGGCGGGCCGCGTCGATCTCCAGAAACGCCCAGTTCACATCCGGGGGATCGCCGTGGTGGATGCGCCAGCGGTCGGCCAGCGCGCCGTCCGGCGAGTGCTCGTCGAACTGCACGAGCGTCACCTGCACTTCCATCGCACCCTCGGCGCACTCGGGCACGAAGAGCACGGTGTCCACTGACTGGAGCATGGCGACCATGACCGGCGCCACGAGCCGCCCGTCCGGGGCGATCACGTACCTGATCGGGCGCAGGTGTTCGTCGAAGCGCAGCTCGCCCGTGGTGTGGGCGCGGAGGAAGGCGTGGGCGGCGTCGACCGTCAGATCGCTCATGCAGGCATCGTACGCGACGGCGCCGACGGCGGGGCCCGGGAAGGGGGCCGTTCATTCGCCCGGCGCCGTCTCGGCGGTCTCCTCCCCCACGAACCGATCCAGCGCCGCCGCCGCCGCGGTCAGCGCCTCGGACAATTGCGGGTCCGAGGCGGAAAGGACCGTCCCGTACTGCTCGTTGAGCATCCGGATATGCTCGAGGACACGAGTGGCCTGCATCTTCACATGTTGGCGTTCATCCATCACCGATGACCGTCCCCGTTGCTCTCCACGTCCCGGAAACACGCCGCGAGCCGATCAATGATGGAGTGCCAGCGACAGGGTGGCGGGATCTGGAGCTGAGAATCCAACATCTTGGGCGGTGTCTCGCACCGGGTCAACCCGTCGCGGCGCGATCGGCCGTTTTTCGCGTCATCCGCAGCGGTCAGGGCGCTGCTCGCGGCCGGAGGTTCTGACGTACCATGGCGGTCGAAATGACCTTCATCGCCGTACCGATTTACGTCAATGATCCGGCTGAGCTGGAGGCGTGCCTGGCGCGGGCGGGCCGGGCGATCGCCGCGGGTGCCCGGCTCATCGAGTGGCGTGTGGACGCGCTGGCCGAGGCGCCGGATGCCGCCGACGCGGTCGTTCGGCTCGTGGAAAACAGTCCCGGCCCGTGCATTGTCACCTGTCGGCCGATCTCGGAAGGCGGCAGCTTCGCCGGGGAGGAATCGAGCCGCGTCGTGCTGTTCGAGTCGCTGGCCGCGGCTGAGCAGCGGCCGCGATACGTCGATGTGGAGCTCGCCGCCTGGCGCCGCGCGCTCGACGTGCGGCCGGCGGTGGAGCGGATGGTCGGCGATGACGCCCAGCCGCGCCCGATCGAGACGGGCCTGATCCTCTCCAGCCACGACCTCGCGGGCCGGCCGCGCGACCTGCTCCAGCGCATCGAGGCGATGACGAATGACCCGGCCTGCGCGGTGGTCAAGGTCGCCTGGACGGCCCGGTCGCTGCGCGACAACCTCGAGGCGTTCGACCTGCTCGCCGAGCGGCGCAAGCCGACGATCGCCCTGTGCATGGGGCGGTTCGGCCTGATGAGCCGCGTCCTGGCGGGCAAGTTCGGCGGGTTCCTGACCTTCGCCACCGATGCCCCGGGCGGGCAGAGCGCCCCGGGGCAGCCGACGATCGACGAGCTGCGCTCGCTCTATCGCTTCGATTCGATCGGACGGGAGACCAAGGTCTACGGCGTGATCGGCTGGCCGGTGGAGCAGTCCAGGAGCCCGCACATTCACAACGCGGGCTTCGAGGCGGTGGGGCACGACGGGGTCCTGCTCCCGATGCCCATCCCGCCGGAGTACGAGCATTTCAAGGCGACGGTGGGGGCGATGATCGACCATCGACGCCTCGATTTCCGGGGGGCGGCGGTGACCATCCCCCACAAGGAACACCTGCTGCGGTTCGTCCTCGAACGCGGCGGGCGGGCCGATCCGCTCACCGAGCGTATCGGGGCGGCCAACACGCTCATCGTGGGCTCCGCCGGCGGGCTCGCCTGCACGAACACCGATGCGCCCGCGGCGATCGAGGCGCTCTGCGCGGGGATGCGCCCCGGCCCCCGGAATATGGAAGGCAAACGCGTGGCGCTGCTCGGGGCGGGCGGCGTGGCCCGGGCGGTGCTCGCGGGGCTTATCGATGCCGGAGCGGCGGTGTCCGTGTTCAATAGGACTTCCGCGCGCGCAGAGGCGCTGGCGGAGGAGTTCGGGGGCCGCGAAACCGCAAGCGGGCAGCGGAAGCAGGTGACGATCGGCGAGATGAGTGAGATCGCCCGAGAGAGGTTTGAGATCATCATCAACTGCACGCCGATCGGGATGGCCGGGGGACCGGATCCGGGCGGCTCGCCCCTGCCGGCCGATGCGCAGATCGATGATGGTGTAACCGTTTTTGATACGGTTTACGCACCCGTTCGCACGCCGCTGCTGCGCGAAGCGGAAGCGCGCGGGGCGCGCATCGTCAGCGGCATGGACATGTTCATCCGCCAGGCGGCGATGCAGTTCGAGAAGTGGACGGGCGTGCCCGCGCCGATGGCGACGTTTGAAACCGTGCTGCGCGATCGGACGTGAAGAACCGCCGATACCATCGGCGGCTGTACAGACACAGATCGCGCCGGTTGTAGAGCCGCGGATGGTATCCGCGGTCAGAGAACGAACCGCGACAGGTCCTCATCGCGCATGACCTCGCGCAGGCGGTCGCGGACGAAGTCGGCGGTGATGAGGATTTCCTTCTCTCCTTCAGCGATCAGATCCGGCGCGTCGAAGCTGATCTGCTCGAACACCTGCTCGATGACTGTCATCAGGCGGCGGGCGCCGATGTTCTCCATCCTCGAATTCGCGTCCGCGGCGAGCTCGGCCATCGCGTCGATCGAGTCGTCGGCGAACTCGATCTCCATCCCCTCCGTGGCCATCAGCGCCTGCTGCTGCTTCGTCAGGGCCGCATCGGGTTCGACGAGAATGCGGGCGAAATCCGCCTTCGTCAGCGCATCCAGCTCCACGCGAATGGGGAACCGACCCTGCAACTCGGGCATCATGTCACTGACGGAAGCGCTGTGGAACGCGCCCGCGGCGACAAACAGGATCTGATCGGTGTGGATCACGCCGTGGCGGGTGTTGACCGACGAACCCTCAACGATGGGCAGCAGGTCGCGCTGCACGCCCTCGCGCGACACGTCGGCCCCGCTCCGCCCGCCTTCTTTTCCGGGGGCGATCTTGTCGATCTCGTCGAGGAAGATGATCCCCGTCTGCTCGGTGCGCTCGATCGCCTGCTCGATGATCTTCTCGTTGTCGATGAGCTTGTCGGTTTCTTCTTCGAGGAGGATCGCCCTCGCGCGGGCGACGGTGACCCGCCTCCGCCGGCTGCGCTCGGGGATGAGATTCTCGAGCATCGACGCCATCCCGGGATCGATCTGGTCCGGGCCCATCATGCCGATGATGGGGGCGGTCTGCTTCTCGGTGACGGTGATCTCGATCTCGCGCTCCTCGAACAGACCCTCGCGCAGCTTGTCACGAATGCGCTCGCGGGCGCGATCGTGCTCGTCCGTCTCGTCTGGAGCGGGGGCGTCCTCGGCATATCGGCCGGCCTCGCCGCTCTTCACCCAGCCGCGTGCGGGCGGTTCGCCGGTGACGCCCAGCAGGAGGCTGACCAGCCGCGTCTCGACGTGCTCCTCGGCCTGCCGGCGGACTCCTTCGGCGTGCTCCTCGCGGACCATGTTCACGCCCAGCTCCAGCAGGTCGCGGACCATCGACTCGACATCGCGGCCGTGGTAGCCCACCTCGGTGTACTTGCTCGCCTCGACCTTGATGAAGGGGGCGTTGACGAGGTCGGAGAGGCGACGAGCGATCTCGGTCTTCCCCACCCCGGTGGGGCCGATCATGATGATGTTCTTCGGGGCCACCTCGCGGGCCAGCTCGCGATCCAACTGCCGCCGCCGCCAGCGGTTGCGCACGGCGACGGCCACGGCCCGCTTGGCCGCGTCCTGCCCGATGATGTGCCGATCCAACGCGGCGACGATCTGGCGCGGGGTGAGGTCCTTCATGGGGAGGATGGTAGCGACGAAGCGACGGAGCGACGAAGCGACGGAGGGGGGCGGAAACGCCGAAATCGTAAGACGGGCCCGTTTCGCGACGGGGCCTGCCCCCCTGCAGCGCTGCCGTTCACAGGCGCGCCATCCGATACCATGCCCCCATGTCCACGCTCACCTACCACACGGCCGGGGAATCGCACGGGCCGGCGCTGACGTGCCTCATTCGCGGGCTGCCGGCCGGGCTGGAGATCGATGGGGAGCTCATCAACGTCGAGCTCGCCCGCCGGCAGGGCGGGTACGGCCGGGGGGCGAGGCAGAAGATCGAGACCGATGCCGTCACCTTCCTCGCCGGCGTGCGGCGGGGGCAGACGATCGGCTCGCCCGTGGTGATGCAGATCCCCAACGCCGACAGCCGGCTCGATGATGAGGAGAAGACGCCGGCCGTGCAGCGACCGCGGCCTGGGCACGCGGACCTGGCCGGGTCGGTCAAGTGGCTGACCACCGATTGCCGGGAAACGCTGGAGCGGGCCAGCGCGCGGGAGACGGCGGCCCGCACCGCGGCCGGCGCACTCGCCCGAAGCCTGCTGCGCGAGTTCGAGATCGAGACCTTCGGCTTCGTACGCGGCATGCTCGATGCCGCCAGCGAGATCGGCATCAACCAGGATGATCTCGATGATCTGCTCCGGGCGCGCGATGACTCCGATGTCTACTGCCCGGACCCGGCGGTGAGCGAGCGGATCATCGCGCACATCCGGCAGGCCAAGGAGGACAAGGACACCGTCGGCGGGCTCGCGGAGGTCCACGTCTTCGGCTGCACCCCCGGAATGGGATCGTGCGCGCACTGGGATGAGAAGCTGGACGGCCGACTCGCGCAGGCGGTGATGAGCATCCAGGCGTTCAAGGCCGTCGAGATCGGGCTCGGCCGTCAATGCGCCGCCCGGCGCGGATCGGAGGTCCACGATCCGATCGAATTCGACGGGGGGAAGCGCGAGACGCCGGGCCTCGGATTCGTGCGCCCCACGAACCACGCCGGCGGGATCGAGGGCGGCATGTCCAACGGCATGCCGATCGTCGTCACCGGCACGATGAAACCCATCAGCACCCTGCTGAAGGGGCTGCCCAGCATCGATCTGCGCACGAAGGAGCCGCAGCACAGCGCCTACGAGCGGAGCGATGTCTGCGCGCTGCCCGCGGCGAGCGTGGTGATGGAGAACGTGATCGCCTTCGAGATCGCCCGCGCGTTCCTCGAGAAGTTCGGCGGTGACACGATGCACCAGGTGCAGGCGAACTACGAGACGTTCATGGATCTCGCACGCCGCCTCCCCCTCGAATAGCGCGCACCCGGGAAGCCGGATCTGACGAGTCCGCGAGGAAGATCCGGGTGGGGGATGGCATCACGGCATCGTGGCATCATGGCATCATGGCATCAAGGGATTGTGGAATCGACGGATTGCGACCGCCGCCCGCTTGCGGCTTCGCGCGGGCACAAAGCAGGGGTGGTTTCTACTCTCTGAGGGATGAACGCACCGAGACTTGAACCCGGAACCTGCGTTGTCGGCGCCGACGGCTGCCGCGCCGGGTGGGTTGCCGTCGCGCTGTCGCCGGCGCGTGCGCCAAAGCTCATCGCCCATCACGTCTTCGCCACGGCGTGCGATCTGTGGGATGCCTGGTGCGACGCATCGCTGATTCTCATCGACATCCCCATCGGCCTGCCCGACGGCCCCGGCGGGCGGCGATGCGACATCGAGGCCCGGCGACGGCTCGGCCGCCCGCGCGGATCGAGCGTCTTCCCGCCTCCGTGCCGCGCCGCGCTGCGGCTTGATGAGCATCAACGCGCCTGTGCGTCCAATCGCAGACACGTCGGCGTCGGCCTGAGTCTTCAGGCGTTCAACCTGCGTCAGAAGATCCGCGAGGTTGACGACTTTCTGCGCGACGAGCCCTCGGCGATGAGCCGGCTGCGCGAATCGCATCCGGAGGTGTGCTTTCAGGCACTGGCGGGCCGATCGATGGCGCACAACAAGAAGCGGCCCGCGGGTCGCACCGAGCGTCTGGAAGTTCTCGATCGATTCCTGCCCGACGCGGGAGGACTGGTCGATCGCGTTTGCGCCGGTCGGCTCCCGGTGGTCAAGCCCGATGATGCGATCGATGCCCTCGTGCTCGCCGTCACCGCCCTCGGTCATCCGGACGATCTGCGCACGCTGCCCGCCGACCCGCCGCGCGATGCGCGGGGTCTGGCGATGGAGATCGTGTACCGCCCCGGGGGGTGGCGCTGAGGTCATCGGACCTTCCGGACGCAGGGCCGGTCTGTATCAGGCGGCATCCTCCGAGACCGCGCCGGTTTCCGGCCCGGGCCGGCCGTGCTTCTTCAGCGGAGGCAGGTCGAAGAGGTGTTCTTCCACGGCCTGGCCGGCGCACTCGACGATGTGCCGGTCCGGGCAGGCTTCCAGGTCGATCGTCGGCTGTTCACCCGCCTCCTGCCGCCCGGCGCCGTCCAGGAGGCGCACGGCGGGACGGCAGGGTTGCTGGAAGTTGGGTCGGACCACGACCGCGCGGCCGCCATCGGAGAGGCGCACCAGCGCGCCGATCGGGAAGGGGGGGAGACGACGGATCATCAGGTCGCGCACCACGGGATCGAACCACCCGTCGAACCGGGGGCCGGCGAACTCGCGCAACGCCGACACCGTCGGGTGCGGATTGCCCTCCGCGTCGTACAGGAGATTGTCAAGCACGTTGGCCGCGGCGACGATGCGGCTGAAGACGTGGATCTCGCCTTCCCTCTGCGGACCGGTTCGGCGTCCCTTCGTGACCGTCGCCAGATCGGGCCAGCCCGAACCGTCGAAGCGCTGGTGGTGATTGAGCACGATCTGACGCGCCGTCGCGGGCATGCGGATCTCGGTCAGGGCGTCATAGCCGAGCTCCGCGTGCGTGGTGTACTGGGCCGCGGTCTCCGGCTCCTCCGCCGGCGGGTCGATCTCATGATGATGTCGAGCCTGCCCCTCGAGCTTCAGCTTGCCGATGTCATGCAGCATCGCGCCGAGCCCGAGCGGGACCATGTCCCGGGCGTGCTCGGATGACAGGCGCGACCGCTCGCGGACCACGTACCCCTGGATCTCGAGACCGACGAGGACGGAGAGAAACGCGACGTTGGCGGCGTGCGAGAAGGAGCGATCCTGCTCGTCGATCAGCGCGTAGCTGAGATGCGCATACTTACCGCTGCTGACGAGCCGGAACACGAGCTCCGAGATCGCGATCCGGTAGTCGAGGATCGTCGCGGCCGAGATGGTCGCGGTGGCCATGCGGCCGAAATCATCCTTCAGCCGGCGGTAGACGGCGGTCCGGGCCTCGGAGAGCTCCGGCGCGACGGCGGCGTCGAGGTCCGCGGTGGCGTCGTGGTGCACCCACACCTCCGTCACGCCGATCCGTCGAAGACGGTCGATCATCGGCGCTTCGAGCACGGCCCCGGGGCGCAGCAGCTCCGTCTCCGGCCGGCGCGGATGCACCACCGACCCGCCCACGTGCATCCCCGGCTCGAGATCTGCGACACTGCATAGAAGCATCTAACACAGGCCCGTGGTGTCAGGACATGCCCTCTCGATGGGTTTTCGGGATTCCTCCGGGGCGGGGTTAGCCGAAGGGCGTGGGTGCGGAGAATTACCCGTCAACGGGCCGGCGGTGCGGGGGCGGTCTCATAATCCGTCTGAAGTTCCGCCCGCGAGAGGGGACGCCGCGCGCGGCGCTCACGCCACCGTCTCAGCGCCGGCTTTTCGGAACATGAAACTCTTGCCCTCGTAATCGAGCCGGATCGCATCGCCGGGCTCGAACTCGCCGGCAAGGATGCGCGAGGCCAGCGGGTTCTCGATCCGCTGCTGGATGACGCGCTTCAAAGGCCGCGCGCCGAACTGCGGGTCGTATCCTTCATCGGCCAGGGCAACCGTCGCCGCGTCCGTGATCTCAAGCGACAGCTCGCGATCGGCCAGCCGCTTGCGCAGGTTCCGAAGCTGGATCTGCACGATCCCCGCCAGATCGTTTTTCGTGAGCTGATGGAAGGTGATCGTCTCGTCGATGCGGTTGAGCAGCTCGGGCCGGAAGGATTTGCGGAGCATGTCGCGCATGCGGGCCTCGATCTCCACGTCCAGTGCGCCTTCCTCGGCCATCTTCAGGATGAGGTCGGAGCCGAGGTTGCTCGTCATCACGACGATGCTGTTGCGGAAATCGACCGTCCGGCCGTGGCCGTCGGTGAGCCGGCCATCGTCGAGGATCTGGAGGAGGATGTTGCTGACATCGCGATGGGCCTTCTCCATCTCGTCGAAGAGGATGACGCAGTAGGGCCGGCGTCGGACGGCCTCGGTGAGGCGCCCGCCCTCCTCGTAACCGATGTACCCGGGCGGCGCGCCGATGAGCCTCGCGACGGCGTGCTGCTCCATGAACTCGCTCATGTCGATGCGGACCATGGCTTCTTCGGTGTCGAAGAGCTGCTCGGCGAGGGCCCGGCACAGCTCCGTCTTGCCCACGCCCGTCGGGCCGAGGAAGAGGAACGAGCCGATGGGGCGGGTGGGCTCGCCCAGCCCCGCGCGGTTGCGACGGACGGCGTCGGCCACGGCTTTCACCGCGTCGTCCTGCCCCACGATGCGCTCACGCATCATCTCCTCCATGTGCAGCAGCTTCTCCCGCTCGCTCTCGATGAGCTTGGAGACGGGGATGCCCGTCCAGGAGGCGACGATCTCGGCGATGAGATCCGGGTCGACCTCTTCGCGGGCCAGCGAATCGCCGCGGGCCTGCCGCTCGGTGAGCTTCCGCTCGGCCGCCTCGAGGCGCTGATCCAGCTCGCGCAGATCGGCATACTGAATGCGGGCGGCGGTCTCCAGATCGCCGGAGCGCTGCGCCTGCTCCAGCTCGACGCGCTTGGCGTCGATCTCCTCCTTGACCGCACGGATCTCGTCCAGCTCCGCCTTCTCCTCCTCCCACTGCGCGGTGAGCCGGCGGTTCTCCTCGTTCAGCTCGGCGAGATCCTGCTCCAGCGCCGTCAGGCGCTTCTTCGATTCCGGATCGGACTCGAGCTTCAGCGCCTCGCGCTCGATCTCGAGCTGCATGATGCGTCGGCGGAGCTCGTCGATCTCCGCCGGCATCGAATCCGTCTCGATGCGCAGGCGGGACGCGGCCTCATCGAGCAGGTCGATCGCCTTGTCGGGCAGGAAGCGGTCGGAGATGTAGCGGTTGCTGAGATTGGCGGCGGTGACGAGGGCGGCGTCCTGGATCCGCACGCCGTGATGCGCCTCGTAGCGCCCCTTCAGGCCACGGAGGATGGCGATCGTCTCCTCCAACAGCGGCTCGCGAATGATGACCGGCTGGAAGCGCCGCTCGAAGGCGGCGTCCTTCTCGATGTGCTGGCGATACTCGTCCAGCGTGGTGGCGCCGATGCAGCGCAGCTCGCCCCGCGCGAGGGCGGGCTTGAGGAGGTTGCCCGCGGAGACGGCGCCTTCCGCGGCCCCCGCGCCCACGACGGTGTGCAGCTCGTCGATGAAGAGGATGATGCGTCCCTCGCTGGAGGTGACTTCGCGCAGGACGGCCTTGAAGCGTTCCTCGAACTCGCCGCGGAACTTCGCCCCGGCCAGCAGCGAGCCGACGTCGAGGGCGACGATGCGCGACTCGCGCATCGAGGACGGGCAGTCGCCGTTGACGATGCGCAGGGCCAGTCCCTCGGCGATGGCGGTCTTGCCCACGCCCGGCTCGCCGATGAGGACGGGGTTGTTCTTCGTGCGCCGGGTGAGGACCTGGATACAGCGGCGGATCTCGTCATCGCGGCCGATCACCGGATCGAGCTTGCCCTGCTGCGCCTTCTCGTTGAGGTCGATGCCGTACTTCTTCAGCGCCTCGAACGTCGACTCGGCGCCGGGGTCCTGAATCGACTCGACGCCCGACGCCTGACGGAGCGCCTTGATGGCGTCCAGCAGACGCCTCGCATCGAGGCCGGTGGCGGAGAGGACCTCCTTCGCATCGGACTTGATCTCCGCCAGGGCCAGGAGCAGGTGTTCGGTGGAGATGTAGGCGTCGCCAAGTTCCTTCGCCTTCTTCTCGGCAGCCGTGAGCACCTGGAGCACGGCGGGATCGGACCGGGTCTGCGCCGCCTCGCCGGAGACGGTGGGAAGATGGTTCATCTCCCGCCGGGCGAGGTCGGCGACCTGCCCCGCATTCACGCCCGCCTTGTTGATGATCGAGTGGCCGATGCCGTTGGGGTCATCCAGCATCGCGATGAGAATGTGCAGGGGGGTGAGCGCGGCATGCGACTGCTCCACCGCCAGCGACTGGGCGGAGGCGAGAATCTGCTGAGCGAGGGTCGTAAAACGGTCCATCTGCATGAGTAAGGCCTCAAAGCGGCGGGGCGGACATTCGCCCCGGCGAGTACGAGGCAAAGGCCGCGCCGCGGCGAACCGCATTCCCGGGGCCTTCACACGCGATCCCGCTGCCAACTTGGCAGACGAGCGCGCCGGGGCGTGGCGTCATGTCACCGGCAGTGCTTCGCGGCCGATCCGGCCTTTCCGGCGGCGAGCGAGGCATGTCGGCTATCCTTGATACCCGTTCCGTTGCCTTCTCCCGCTGTTCGATGCGGACAAACCGCATGCCTGCCAGGCCCCGCCGAATCCGCCGCCTCGTCCTGATTCTCCTCCCTCTCGTGGTCATCGCCGCGCTGGGCGCGGGCTGGTGGTACATGGCGGTCGGTCGATTCCCGCTGCGGGGCGATCTGCGGCACGATTTCGGCGAGGTCCCCATCTACGGCCGGTCCGCCGACGTCGATCACACGTTTCACCTGCGCAACGTCACCGACCGGCCGGTCGTCATCGAGCAGATCCACCAGAGCTGCGGGTGCACCGCGGTGCGCGAAACCTCGCGGACGATCGAGCCGGGCGCGACCGTGGACATCACGGTGACGCTCAGCCTGACGCGAGCGGGGAAGAAGTCGGCCAACGTGGCCCTGGTGATGAAGGACCTCGGCGTGCAGCGGCTGTGGGTGTACGGCACGGGCCGGAAGGAGATGGATCTCTGGACGAGCCAGATCGCGCTCGATCTGACGCCGGGCGAGACGACGCCGCTGCTCGTCTTCGCCGCCATCCAGAGCAGTGATGAGGAGCCCCAGACGCCGGCGATCCGGTCCCCGCAAGGCGTCAGCGCTTCGTTCGTCGCCTGGGAGCGCCTCCGCCGCCGCGATGCCGACCGGAAGACGGCGGCGGAATGGCGCGGCAAGTTCATGATCGAGCTTCACGCGGACACGCTGCCGGCGAACGCGAGCCTCTATGTCGAACTGGGCGAGGCGGAGACGCTGCCCGTGGCCCTGGCGCTGAAGCCGACGCCGCAGCGGGAGACAGGCGCAGATGACGGCGAGCCGGCCGAATAGCGGCCCACTCCGGCGCGACGGTTCGCCCTGTCGCGCGTTGCTGCGGCCGCCCCGGCCGAATTGAAGGAAAACCCGGGCCGCGCTGCGCCCGATGACGACCCGGGGCTCCGTGAGAATGCGGGATTCGCGGACCTCGAGCGTGATCCGCGGCTATGTCGACCAGAGGCCAAGCAGCTCGAGCAGATCGGCGGTATCGACGACGCCGTCGTCGTTGAGATCCTCCGGACAGCCCTCGCATGCGCCCCACGCGCCGAGGAGGATCAGCAGATCGGCGACGTTGACGAGGCCGTCGCCGTTGAAGTCGCCCTTCACGAACGGCACGATGACCAGCCCGACATCGTGATCATCCTGAATCACCTCCCACTGAAGGTCCTCGGGCAGCTCGGGGAGGTGGAATGAGAATGTGGCGAGCCCGGCGTCGGCGTGCGCGATGGCGAACTCGTCGCCGACCTGCGGCTCGTAGGAGTAATCCAGCATCACCTCGGGATCGAAGGCGTCGATCGAGCCGCCGGCGTCAATCGCAGGCGTGGCGTAGTCGTCGTGCTCGTGAATCTCGATGATGAGGCGGTCGAACTCGTGGTCGTAGTTGGTGAGATCTCCGCCGATGGTGATCGTCCCGCCGCCCGCGAGCATCAGGGTGCTCTCATAGTTAAGCCCGATCGAGGCATCGCCGGTGACGATCACCGATCCGACGCCGTGGATGTCGCCGAGAATGGACAGCGAGCCGGCGCCGAAGAAACCGATATAGAGATCGCCGTCCACGGTCCAGGTGGCATCATCATCCACCGTAACCTCGCCCACACCGCCGTTGCCGTAAGGCCAGGAATCGTAGGTGCCGATGGTGGCGAAGGTGTGGTTGGTCACGTCGGCTCCGTACTGGAGATCGAGCGTGCCGAGGCCGGTCATGCCGACGTCGAGCGTGCCGTCAATCAACCACTGCCCGGCCCCCGTGCTCACCGCGCCGGTCGAGTCCTCGTGCTGGGCGATGATGGCGTCGTGACAGGAGACGGTGGCCCCCCCGAAGACAAGCAATGCGCCTTCGCCGCTCTTGCCGACAGTGAGCGGGCCGTCGCAGGTCCACTGCATTTCCTCGCCGCCGAGCGTGACGTCGCCGGAACCGCTGGCCGCCAGTCCGATCGTGCCCACCGCGCTGGTCATCGTCGCGTCGTACAGCTCCATCTCGCCGATGCCCTCGTTGCCGATGATCAGGTTCTGGTCGATGATCAGCGACAGGTCCGAGGTGGAGTAATGCAGCACGTGGCCCGTGCCGTCGGGGAGGTGTCCGACGGTCATGTTGGTCGCGTGCACGGTGAGGTCCGACAGCCTCAGCCAGACGAGGTCGCGCCCGCGCCCGCCGTGGCCGACCACGAGGCCGGGGGTGGCGGTGTCGGGATTGAGCAGCGTGTAGGTGGCGGGGAACTCGGGGAAGATCGGCCGCAATGACACGGTTCCGCTGCGGACGAGTGCGCGATCCGTGGTGTGGTCGGCGCTGAAGTAGACCTTGTGGGTGGCCTCGGTGTCGAAGATGGCGGTGTCATCGTAGTCGGGCACGCCGCTCTCGCCGTCGTTCCAGTTGACGGCGTTGCCGTAGTTGCCGTCGCCGGGATGATTCCAGTGGTATTCATCCGCGACGGCCGCGGCGGCGGCGATGAGAGCCGAAAGGGCGGCGGCGACGAGAGCCGAAAGGGCGGCGGCCGCCGTGACTCGCATCGTGTTCTTCATGGTTGAATCTCCTTATCGAGGCTCAAACGCCTGTTGCGGAACGAAACACGTGGAGGGATCGCATCACTTCACGCTCCTGTCCGATGAGGCGCCTCCATAGGGCAGCGTGTCGCGGCCGAGAATGCCGTCCGTGGTCAGGACGTGATGGCTCAGCGGCACGCCGTCGTAGCCATAGTCGATGAAGTAGCCGTCCTCGCCGAACGGCGTGTCGCGGCTCCACA
>JAXHTH010000076.1:0-13587 GCA_034211115.1 Planctomycetota bacterium
GAAAAAAACGAGGCGGTCGGCATATTAATAGAAAAAGCGGCCTGGCAACAAAAATAAACCACACCCGGGGCCGGCCTCACACCGGCCCCGATTCCACGTTTTCGGCCTGGTATTCCTTCGGGGCCGCATCGGCCCTGAACGGAAAGGCAGGTGTCACGAATGACGACCAGACCAATTGCGAAGCTCCGAACGCCCGGCGTGCTGGCGGCGGACCTGGACGTGCCGCTGCATCGCGTGCTGTACATCCTACAGACGAGAGACCACATTCGGCCGTCGGCCCGAGCCGGCCGTTTCCGGCTCTATGACCGCGAGGCGGCGGCTCTGATCCGCCATGAGTTGAACGCCACCGACGCCCGGCGGGCAAGGGGCCGGCGATGACCGATCGAGCGCCGAAGCCCGCCGCCCCGGCCGAGCCCGGCCCGCCCTGCCTGGCCCTGCGACCGAAGGACGCCGCGAAGGCGATCGGCATCTCGGAACGCAAGTTGTGGGCGCTGACCAACGACCGCAGCTCCGGCATTCCTCACGTCAAGCTCGGGGCGGCGATCGTGTACCCGGTCCGTGAGCTGATGGACTGGCTGCGGCAGCAGGCTGAGGGGGGCGCGCGATGAGACCTAACGCGCAGTCCCCCCCTGATCGTCCACGCCGTGTCGTAGCCGGAGCCGGCTATGGCCGCGTGCCCCGTCAGATCATCACCGAGCGGAGGCTCAGCAAGATCACCGGCTCGGCGGCAAAAGTCTATCTGGCCCTCTGCGCCCACGCGGATCGACAGTGGACGGCGCGACCGGGGCTCGCCACCCTCGCCCGTGCGACCGGCTTGGACAAGAGCACGATCGCCCGGGCGGCAAGATCCCTTGAGGAGGCTGGACTGATACGGCGGCGAACCGGCGGAGGTCAGCAGCGCACCACGCGCTATGCGATCCTGCTGAACTGTGACGCTGGTGCGACAGTACCCGGAGGCGCCAACGGTTGCGAAGCTGCAACAGTTGCAGCGGGGCAACCGTTGCGGGACAGGCGCCGAACTGTCGCATCTCAGGCCCCGAACAGTTGTCCCACGGCGACAGGAACACACATGAACAGACATGAACAGCAGCAGGTCGCCACCACGGCAACTGCTGCGGGCGGACTTGCTGCTGCTGACTCTGCCGCCCCCGGAAGGGCAGATTTGCGCGTGGCGCTCGAGGATGCCGGGATCGGCGAGCCGCCGCTGAGCGAGCTGGCCGCTGACCCGAACCTGACGCCCAGCGATGTCCGCCGCCTTGACCGCGCGGCGCGGTCCCGCGTCCCTCCGAGAGGAGCCGGAGCGATAGTCAATGATCTTCGAGCCCTGGCATCGCGATTACGACGCGACCGGGCACGCGAGCAGCATCACGGCCGTGAGGTTGCAGCTCACCAGCGTGCGACACACGCCGCTCTCGACGAGTTGCGGAACGCCGGTGCACTTGATTCGGCGCTCGCCGAGGTTGTCGCCGGTGCGCCGCCGAGCACTGAGAGGCGATGGGGCTGCCCGCCAGATCCGTACGCGCACAGCGATCTCGCCCAGCGCGTTCTCGCCGCGGCGGCCCATCGATGAGCTTTCCTTGGGAGGATTCTTGATTGCCCACTGACGCGATCCCCATCACTTCCCCGGGCGGACTCGGGGTCCTTTCCCGCAGGGGTCTAGGCGCGGGTTACGTTGATCGCGTAGGAAGCGCGCAAATTGATCGGCAAAGTTTAGTCGTGCGCTCGCCGCGTCGTGCGCCGAATCGTACCCGGAGGGAGCGATGATCGCCCTCGCGCCAGTCATGCCGAAGCTCATCAAGACAAAGCGAGCCCTGGCCGAACAGCTCGGACGGCCCTACACGACCGTCCTAACGTGGTTGCAGCGCGACGACTTCCCGTTCAAGCGCGATCCGCCCTGGCGGACCGATACGGTCGCGAAGATCGCGAGATGGGTGAGTGAAACGATCGACCCGGATGGCACCGGCGCGTACGCGACCATGCGCGACAACTCAACAACGCAACCGCAATCGTCGGACGACGAGGCCGATCTCGATCCTCGTGAATCGCTGCGCCGCGAAGTCGCCCGCCTCGATCCACTGAAGCTCGCCCGGTTCCACAAGTTGAAGCGCGAGACCGAGAAGCTCGGGCATCAGATCGGCATCCTCCAGGAACGCTACGTCGATCGGGACGCCGCACGAGCTGAGATCAGGGCGGTGATCCACAACACGAAGACGGCTCTGCTGGCCGAGGCTCGTGCCTCAGCGGCGTCACTGGACTCGATGGGGCTCCTCACCAGCGGTGCAAAGCGCCGCGTGGAGCGGCTCCTCCTCGAGCGCATCGAAGCCATCTGCAATCGCTTCGCCGACGGCATGCACGCCGCCCTCGGCGATGACGAAACATAACCCCGCCCGCCGGCGACGGCAGGCATCTCGCGAAAGGATGCACTATGACCACCTGGCACACCCTCGACCCGGACACGTTCTACACCGCTTTCCAACTCAATTCGCTGCTCGACATCCCCGAGCAGACCATCGAGGACGCGCGCAAGAACGGTCGTCTCGCCGGCACTACCCCCGCCGGCGGGCGATCCCTCTATCTCGGCGCGGACGTGAACAACTGGCTCGCGGCGTGTGCGCCCTCGCGCCCCAAGGCGCCCGCGCGCAGCACCTCGAGCGCGCCGGCACCGCTGCCCGGCCGGCGTGCCCCAACGACGAAATCCACGCCGAAGGCGGCGACCGCCCCGCCGAGCGCTGCCGCGCAATTCGAGGATCGGGTGAAGCTGCGAATGCAGCGCGGCATGAGCCGGCGCGCCGCGGTCCGCGCGACGGCGACGGCCGATCCCGAGCTGCGCCGCGCGATGGTCGCCGAGGCGAACCGGGACAGGCCGCACGCTGCGATTCACCGCACCGCGACGACCGCTGTGGAGTCGGTCGGCAATGCCACGTCGCGCTGGAATTCGCTCATCAACGCCCAGGTGTCGCGCGGCGTGCCCCGCGGCGAGGGGGCGCGACGACTCACTCGCGCGGAGCCGGGGCTCCGCGCGGCCATGCTGCGCGAGGCGAACAGCGGCCGGCCGAAAGCCCGCATCCCCGGCGATCGTGGGCCGCGCCCGGCCGCCTGATCCCGTCTTTCGCCGCCGCGCGCGGCACGGACGCCCGCGCGGCGTTCCCTCATCTTCTAACGTTCGGAGACTTACACCATGCCCACCGCCCCCACGAAACGATCGAAGCCCCCGGCCGCTCTCCAGAAACAGCGCGCAGCCCAGGAGGACCGCGCAATGTCCACAATCGAGCCGACCCCTGCACCGCCCCCGTCCGCCAGCGCGCCGCCACGGCCTGCCGGCGAGCCCACGCACGGCGTCGGCGCGCTCGATCTCATCGAGCCTGATCGGTGGTATCACCCGGATCGGGTCGAGCAGGATCTCGGTCTTTCCCGGGGCACGCTGTCGCCTCACCGCCGCGACAAGCGGTACTTCTACCAGAGCAGCGGCGGGCGGCTCTTCGGCCAGAACATCCGAAACTGGCTCATCGGCGAGAAGTTCCAGTGCCGCGTCTCGGACGAGGCCGCGCGGATTCACAAGCGAATCCAGGCCACCCGGCCAAACGAAGCGAAGGCCACCGCGGCGCCGACGCCCGAGCCGGCTGCCCCGCGCGACATCGTGGAGCGTGCCGCGCAGATGCGCGGCCACGTTGATGAGGCCGCGGCGAAGCATTACGTCGAGCTCATCACCGCCGAGGATCACTCCGACGACGACGCGGCCGAGCTGATCGAGCTGATGCGAAAGCTCGGCATCAGCGACGAAAAGGCGCGTGAGCACGCCAACGTCCTCGCCGAGCTGCGCGAGCTGGAGCCGAAGGTGGCGTCGATCGAGAAGCTAAGCAAAGAGCACGAGAGGGCCAACGCAACAGCCGTCGAAACACGCGACCGCCTGCGACCGAAAATCGAGGAGTTGCAGCGCGAGGTCGAATCCGCCCGGCGCGCCGTGTCGGCCGCGTCATCAAAGCTCCAGGCGGCGCGGCATGCGGCATCGCGTGTCGGCTGGATCAAGCGCAACTACCCCGAGCTATTTCACGACCCGAAGCTGCTCGGCACGGAAGCGATGTCGAAGCCGACTGCGGCGGCGTAACGAACCTCTGCGCCCGGCCCAGGCGGCCGCCTCCTGTCGGTCTACGCGCGATGTGTCGCAGGCATGCACCTCGCGCTGGGCCTGGGCATGCCCCCCGTCGGATTCGGCCGGCGGGGGGATTTCCCCCCCCCTTCACGGATGACCGACATGCAACACGAAGAGCGAATCGCCGTCCTGGAGTGCGAAGTCGAAGATCTCCGCGCGCAGATCGCCAGGTGCAGCGCTGCGGATGATTCGCTGGGAGAGTCGATCCAGCACGCATGCGAGGCGATGGCGGAGCTCACCGCGCTCATCGCCCGCCAGCGCGAAGAGATTACCACGCGCCGCCTCACCATCATCGACGGCGAAGATCGCGCCGCCGGCGGCGTGACGGTCATCGACGGCGCGGCGCGGTTTATGAGCCTGGCCGCGGAGTGGAGCATGCGATCGTTTGGACTCCGACCCCGGACGGCGGGACGGACGGACATTCTCGCCCATATCACGAAGGACGGCCGAGGGGAGGATCGACCCCGACCCGATCGCAAGGACGGGGGAAATCTCGCCTCAGCCGTCGGCCCGATCGACGATGCGAGTATCGACCCCGGAACGCGACCACGCCAGATCAAGCCCTCGCGGCCAGAGCGACGGCCGGCGAGCTTCCCGTGGGGACGCTCGGCCAAGGCGACTCAGCGGGCCGGCGGCCCCCCGAGACGCAAATCACGGGCCGGCCAAGACTTGCGGCACCCGCTCTCGAAGTCGCGCCCGTGGACCTTGACGCACAGGCCCGGGCCGGTACTCTGGAGGCCGTCGGAACCCCTGCAAACCCGACGAAATCCAAGAGCTTCCCTGGGCGTGGCGCCCGTGCGTCGGTCACCCTTTTGCAGGGGTTCCGTGCCGGCCGCGGGTGCCACGCGCCAAGCGGAGAGGATCGATCGATGACGGAGACCGCACCACATGACATGGTGGAGCAGGCCGCCGAAGCGCTCCCGCCCCTCGCCCGCGAGATTGCGCTCGATCGCGCGATGCCGTTGCTCGTCCGCGCGCGTCAGGCCGCGCGGATGTGCGGCGTGGGCGAACGGACCTGGCGGCGGTGGCACGCCGCGGGCCTCGTTCCGGCGCCGGTGCGAGTCGGTGGCGCGGTGCTTTGGCGGGTGTCTGAGCTGGTCGCCTGGACCCAAGCCGGCGCGCCGTCGCGCGCGGAATGGGCGAGGCAGAGAGCGGGTGCCGCGTGAGCAGCTTCGCCGAGTGAGAATCAACCCGCGCCCGGGCGCCGCGAGCCTCCGGGCACCTTCAACCTAGGACGGACTGATGGCGAAAGACAAGAGCAAGGCCAAACGGCGAAGCCGGAAGACGGGCAGCCTCTTCAAACGCTCCAAGCGCGGCACCTGGATCGCCGCGTGGTACGATCACGAAGGCAAACGGCACGAGAAATCAACCGAAACGACGGACAAAGCAACGGCGGAACGTATCCTCGCCAAGCGTGTCGGGGACGCCGCTCTGCGCCGTGACGGCGTGGTGAACGCGCGGCTCGATCGTTTTGCGATCGAGGGCCGGAAGCCTCTCGCGGATCACCTGGCCGCCTACATCGCGCACTGCCGCGGGGCCGGGCAGGCGAAGCGGCACGTCGATCAGAAAGAGAAGCACCTGGCCCGGCTTCGCGAGGCCATCGAGGCGACCCGACTCTCCGACTTGACCCCGGATGCCGTCGAGCGCCACCTGCACGCCCTGGCCGACGCCGGCCGATCGGCCAGGACGGTCAACGCGAGCCGGGCGGACGCCGTGGCGTTCTGCTCCTGGTGCGTCCGCACTGGCCGGCTGGAGTCGAATCCGCTCAAGGCCGTTCCCAAGCTGGACGAGCGGAAGGACCGCCGGCGCGTGCGTCGGCCGCTCACCGATGACGAACTCGCCCGGCTGCTGGACGTGGCCGAGCCTCGCGGCCGGAGGGCGTGGTATTTGGCGGCCGCCCTGGCCGGCCTGCGGAAAGGCGATCTGCAACGGCTGACCTGGGCGGACGTGGACTTCGAGGCCGGGAAGATCACGATCGGCGTCGGCAAGGCGAAGCGAACCGATGAGATCCCACTTCACCCGCAGCTCGCAGAGGAGCTGAAGCGCCGACGGGATGAGGCGATGGCGATGCCGAAGGCGAAGGCGAAGGTCTTCCCGACGACCGTCACCGACCGAACGCGATTGCTCGACTTCCTCCGCGCCGGCCTCGCCCGGGAGGAGATCGTCACCGACGAGCACGGTGAGCCGGTCATGGTCGGGAAACGCCCCCCACGCCCCAAGACGCGGATCGTCGCGGAGGATGACGAGGGCCGGGTCATCGATCTGCACGCGATGCGGACGACGCTGGGCACCATCCTGGCCCGCGAGGGCGTGGCCCCACAGATCGCTCAGCGGATCATGCGGCACGGCGACTACCGGACGACCCTCCAGCACTACACGGTCCTGGGCCTGACGGACACGGCCGGCGCGATGGAGCGGCTGCCGCGGATCGAGCCGAAGCGCCCCGCGGCGGCGGCGACGGGTACGGATGACACCCCTCCGTCGGCTATGCGTACACCTACGCGCGCAACTACGCGCGCCGTGTGCGAACGTGAGCAATCATCGACGAACGTTTGCGAAACGCACCCCGTCGGACCGCTGCCCACCGATGGCCGTAAGTCCTTGCCGATAAAGGAGCAAGGCGACGATGAGCGACCGTTGGCGGCCGTGTGCGAGAAAGCGGGCGACCGGGCTCGAACCGGCGACATTCAGCTTGGAAGGCTGACGCTCTACCAACTGAGCTACGCCCGCAGGCGGGACGGCCGGCCGGCGGGGAAGCGACGGCTCGGGCCATCCGGCGATCGCCTATCATAGCAGGCCGAGGGCGTCGCGCCGCCGCCGCGGCCTGCCCACCGGGCGGGAAGGGAGCGCTCTCGGGCGGAATCCGCGCTTCCGATGCAGGTCGGCCTCTTCATCACGTGCCTCACCGATACCTTCTACCCCCGCGTGGGCGCGGCGGTGGTCGCCGTGCTCCGCCACTTCGGCTGCACCGTCCGCTTTCCCCCCGAGCAGACCTGCTGCGGCCAGCCGGCGTACAACAACGGCCTGACCGACGAGGCGCGGATTCTCATCGAGCGCCTGGCCGACATCTTCGAGCCTGACGAGCGGGTGGTCTGCCCCAGCGCTTCGTGCACGGCGATGGTGAAGCGGCACGGCCCGGGCCTGTTCGCGCCGGGCGGCGAGGCGCGGCGGCGGGCCGAAACGCTGGCCGGGAAGATCTTCGACTTCAACACGTTCCTCTTCGACGTGCTGGGCGCGGAGCTCGACTCGCCGGCCGCGCTGCGGCCGGGCGCGCAGGCGACGCTTCATTATCCGTGCCACTGCCGCGGGCTCATCACGGCCGCGACCGCGACGGATCGGGCGCGGGGCGTGGTCGGCGAGGCCCTCGTGCCCCTGGAGCGGGCCGATCAGTGCTGCGGGTTCGGGGGGGCGTTCGCGATGGAGTTCCAGGAGATCTCCGACGCCATGCTTGCCGACAAGCTCGCCTGCCTCGAGGAGTCGGGCGCGGATCTGCTCATCTGCGACGAGTCGGGCTGCCGGATGAACATCGAGGGCGGGCTGCACCGCCGCGGCCGGCCGGTCCGGGTCGCGCACACCGCCGAGTTGGTCGCCGAGGCGCTGGATCTTCCCCTGCCGGAGGTGTCATGAACGGTCCGGAGACATTCCGCGCTCGCGCCCGGGCCGCCCTCGCCGATGGCCGCCTTCGCCGGGCGGTGCTGGAGGCGACGATCGAGCGCGAGCGGAAGCGGCGCACGGCCTGCGCGGAGCTGCCCGACGCCGAGGCGTTGCGCGAACTGGCCCGGCGGATCCGGGATCACACGCTCGACCATCTCGATGGGTATCTCGCTTCGCTCATCGACAGCTTTCGCCGGCTCGGCGTGCAGGTTCATCTGGCCTCGACCGCAGAGGAAGCGAACGCGGCGGTGGTCGAGATCGCCCGGCAACACGACTGTCGGCGCGCGGTCAAGAGCAAATCGATGCTGAGCGAGGAGCTGGAGCTCAATGAGGCGCTGGGCGAGGCCGCGATCGACGTCACGGAAACTGATCTTGGTGAGTTCCTCCTGCAGCTTGACGATGATCGGCCCAGCCACCTGACCTGCCCGGCCGTGCACAAGGACGTCGCCTCCTGCGCCGACACGTTCCGGCGGAAACTGGGCGCGCCGTACGCGGAAGACCCGGAGGCGCTGGTGCGGATTGCCCGGGCCACGATGCGCGATGTCTTCCGGCGCGCGGATCTGGCGATCACCGGCGCCAACTTCGCCATCGCCGAATCGGGCACGATCGTGCTGGTGATGAACGAAGGCAACGGACGATTCTGCGTGCTCAAGCCGAAGGTGCACGTCGCGCTGATGGGGATCGAGAAGATCGTACCGACGCTGAAGGACGCGGCGGTGCTGCTCAAGCTGCTGGGCAAGAGCGCCACCGCCCAGCGATTGAGCGTCGAAACGCACTTCCTGACGGGACCGAAACAGAACGATGAACGCGACGGCCCGGAGCACATGCACGTGGTCATCGTCGATTCCGGCCGCAGCGCGATGCTCGGCGGCACCTACCGCGAGGCGCTGCGCTGCATTCGATGCGGAGCGTGCCTGAACGTCTGCCCGGTGTATCGCTCGATCGGGGGGCACGCCTACGGCGGCGTGTACCCGGGTCCGATCGGCAAGCTGCTCAGCGGGCTGCTCGAGGCCGGCTCGGGCGGCGATGCGGCAACGCTGCCCCACGCCTCGAGCCTCTGCGGGGCGTGCCTGGAGGTCTGTCCCGTCCAAATCGACATTCCGGATCTGCTGATCTCGATGCGCGCCGACCAGGCCTCGCGACGCGATCATCGACCGAAGAAGACGCGTCTCATCCGCGCCGCGATGCTGGCCATGCGCAGCGAAGGGCGCTACCGCCTCGCCCAGCGCCTGCTTCGCTTCGCGCTGCGCCTGAGAGCCGAGGACGGGTGGGTGCGCGGCTCGCCCACGCTCACCGCGGGCTGGACGAAGGCGCAGCGCGACCTGCCCGCGGCGCCGGCGAAGTCGTTCCGCGACCTCTGGAGGGAGGATCGGATCTGATGTCGGAGAACCTGCGCGGCAACCCGGACGTGAGAAGCAGCATCAGCGCCGCGATGCGCACGGCCTCGGCGGCACCCGCGCCGGAGCACGATGCGAACATCATCCGGTCGAGGATCGAGGGGCCGCTCCTCGATCACTTTGCGCAGAAGGCGGAAGAGGCCGGCATGCATACCGCGCGCATCAGGCGAGATGACCTTCCCGCCCGCATCTCGTCGTTGCTGCACGGCGCGGATGACGGACCGGTCCTGCTCGAGCCGGCGCTGGCGGAGGAGGAGCCTGCCCTTCGCGAGCTCGACGGGTGCCTGCTCAGACCGTCGGAGGAGGAGCTGTTCAGCGCGGCGGCGGGGATCGTCGCCGCCGACGCCGCGATCGCGGAGACGGGTTCACTCGCCCGCGCCGCGGGTCCCGATCGGCCGCGCGGCTTCGCCCTCGTCCCGATGACGGTCATCATCGTTCTTCGCGCCTCGCGGATCACGGCGGATCTGTACGAGTACCTCGGTGAACGGGACGCGCGGAACATGCCCTCGGAACTGGTGCTCATCACCGGCCCGAGCAAGACGGCGGACATCGGCATGAAGCTGGTCACGGGCATTCACGGCCCCGGCGTGGTGCATGTCGTGATCATCGAGGACGGCTGAGTCAGGAATCACGGCTGGCCTATCATCCCGCCTGATGGATTCCGTTCCGCCCACCAGCCGACAGCGCTTCCACCGGTACCGGCAGGACGCGAAGGCGCACCAGACGGAAGGCTCGCGGCGCACGGCGGCGGCGCACGCCAAGCACCGTCGGCGCGGCCGGCAGCGGTCGTTCCGCGACCTCTTCGTCGCCTTCCTGGCCTTTCTCCACGGCTCGCGGGGCGTGGTCGCGTTTTCGCTGGTCACCGCGGGCATCGCGGCGGCCCTGAAGCTCATCCCGCCCGCGGCGACGGGGTTCGTCCTCGATTACGTGCTCGGCTCGAAGCGGCTCCCGGCCCACACGAGCCGCCTCCTCCACCTGCCGTCGGATCGCGGGCAGATGCTGGCCATCGTCGCCCTCGGCGTGGTGGGCGTTTCCGCGCTGGCCGTCTCCATCGGGATGTGGGGGCGCTACCTGAACACGAGGACGACCAAGAAGGTGCAATCGCGGATCCGCAAGCGGGTCTTCGAGCATGCCGTCCGCCTGCCTCTGCATCGCGTGTACGAGCTCAAATCGGGCGGCGTGTCGAGCATCCTGCGCGAGGATGCGGGCGGCGTGGCCGAGCTGCTCTTCAGCATGATCTACAACCCCTGGCGCGCGGTCGTCCAGCTCGTGGGCACGCTCGTCGTGCTCGCGGTCATCGACTGGCGGCTGCTGGTCGGTTCGCTCATCCTCCTGCCGACGGTGTACATCACGCACCGGACGTGGATCGCGCGCATCCGCCCGCTGTGGCGTGACATCCGCGCCGAGCGCCAGCACGTGGACAGCCACGCCACGGAGGCCTTCGGCGGGATGCGGGTGGTGCGCAGCTTCGGCCGGCAGCGCACGGAGACGGGACGGTTCATCCGCAACACGCATCTGATGATCCGGCAGGAACTGCTGGCGTGGTGGTGGTCGCGCGGGGTGGAGATCGCGTGGGCGATGATCATCCCGGCCGCGTCGGCCCTGCTGCTGTGGTACGGCGGGAGCCGGATCCTGGCCGACGAGGCGGCCGTCGCCGCGGGCGAGATGACCGCCGCACAGGCACTGACGGTCGGCGACCTCGTGATGTTCCTGTTCTATCTCGCGCTGTTGCTGGAGCCGCTGGCGACACTGGCGGGCAGCGCGACGGCCTTCCAGAACAGCCTCGCCGGTCTCGATCGCGTGCTGGACCTGCTCGAGGAGCCGCGGGAGTTCGAATCGTCGCCCGGCGCCGTCGCCCTGCGGGCTGAGGACGTCGCCGGCCGGGTGGTGATGGACGGGGTCAGCTTCATCTACCCGAAGACGATGCGTCCGGTGCTGCGTGACATCTCCCTCCAGGTCGAGCCGGGGCAGGTCGTGGCCTTCGTCGGCCCCAGCGGCGCGGGTAAGAGCACGCTCTGCAATCTCATCGCCCGCTTCTACGATCCCACGGAAGGAACTATCACGCTCGACGGCACGGACCTGCGGGACATCGACGTGGAGAGCTACCGCCGACTGCTGGGGGTGGTCGAGCAGGACATCTTCCTCTTCGACGGGACGATCCGGGAGAACATCGCCTACGGGCGGCACGGGGTGGAGGACGGATCGATCCGGCGGGCGGCGGAGCTCGCCCTCGCCGCCCCCTTCATCGAGGACCTCGAGCACGGTTATGAGACGATCATCGGCGAGCGCGGCGTGAAGCTCAGCGGCGGTCAGCGACAGCGGCTGGCCATCGCCCGCGCCCTGCTGGCCGACCCCCGCATCCTCATCCTCGACGAGGCCACGAGCAACCTCGACAGCGAGAGCGAGCGGCTCATCCAGGACAGCCTCCAGATCCTCATGGAAGGCCGGACGAGCTTCATTATCGCCCATCGCCTCAGCACCATCTCCCACGCCGATCTCATCGTGGTCCTTGAGGACGGTCGAATCGTCGAACAGGGCACCCACGCGGCGCTGATGGCCGGCAGCGGCCGGTACCGGCGGATGGTCCAGATGCAGGTGCTGGGCGGGGAGGCGACGGGGGCGAAGGCCCGGTTACCGGTCCCCGCCGGGGGAACATCGCAGCCATAAGGCGCTTTCGCCCGATCTCGTGCTAAAATGCACACTTGTGGGTGGCCCCCCAACTCGCGAAAAGGGCGCGTGGCGTGAGCGAAGAACAGAAGCCACTGAAGATCTGCGCGATCTGCGGCGAGGACTGCTCGCAACAGCGGCGCATCAAGGATCAGCAGGGCCGGTACTACCACAAGGATTGCTACGAGCAGGCCAAGCAGGCCGAGCGCGCCAAGAGGGCCGCGGCGCAGTCCGCGCCCGCGTCCAGCTCGATGCCGCTCAAGTTTGAGCCGTCTGCCGAGCCCGACCCCTACGCCCTGGACTCGGACGTGATGGAAGAGTCCGGTTCCGGCAGCGGCATGGAGCTGGACGATACCGGCCAGGAAACGAAGGTGTGCCCGCACTGCCATCGACGGATGCCCGTCGAGCACGCCACCTGCTCCCACTGCGGCTACAACACCCTCACCGGCGACCGGAAAGTGTCGACCTTCGCGGAGATGGCCGCGGCGCGCGTGGGCAAGACGGGCGGGGGGAAGATCTGGCCGCCCGTGGTGGGGATTCTCTCCCTCCTCGCCGGCGTGGGCGGGCTCTTCGCCTACGGCCTGGCCCTCATCGCCGCGCTTCGAGAGCACGGCGCCGGGACCTTCATCGACATCACCCACGTGGTCGCCCTCGGCATCGGCACGCTGCTGGCGCTGTGGGTGCTCATCGCCGCCATCGGCGTGCTGCGCAAGCGGCAGATGGCGATGGTCTGGATGCAGCGCTGGGCGCTGCTGAAGCTCTTCTGCGGGATCGTCGCGTTCATCGCCCTCGTCGTGGCCATCCTCTTCGTGAGCGACTTCGACACGAGAATCGACGCGGAGTTCGACACGAAGGTGGCCGGCGAGGGCATCGTCGCGTTCCTCACCTTCGGCCTCCCCTGGCTGGGCTGGATCCTCCTCTGGCCCATCGGCATCCTCGTCTGGTTCTCACGCGAGTCGGTGCAGCGGCAGGTCGGCGAGTGGGACTGATCGCCGAGCGGATCGACGCCAACCGCGATTTCATCTGATCAGGGACGTGTCAGGGCCTCGCCGGCGGGAGGCTCGGCCACGGCGGCAATCCCCCCCGCGACGCGCGATCGAGGCCTCACCGCCGGCGCGGCCGCCGGGATGTGGTATCCTCGTCCCCCGCACGCTCTCACTTTTGCCGGGAAGGGGCTGATATGACTGACCAGGCGCGGCCCCGGAAGATCTGCGTGATCTGCGGGCAGGACTGCGCGGGACAGCCGCGCACGAAGGATGCGAAGGGCCGATACTACCACACGGCGTGCTACGAGGAGGCGAAGCGCGCGGTGGAGGCGAAGCGCGCCGCGGCCGGGGCCCCGCCCCCACCTCCGCCCGAGGAGGAAGTCGTCAACCTGCTGGACGAGGCGGCGGACGCGCCGGCCCCGGACGCATCGCCGATCGTCGCTCCGACCGCCTCCGGCGCGACCCGGCTCTGTCCCAACTGCGGTCACACGCTTGACGCCGACGCCCTCATCTGCGTCGAGTGCGGCTACAACCTCCAGACCGGCAAACAACTTAAGAGCAAGAAGCGGAAGCGTAAGAGCGAGCCGGCCGCCGATACGGGCAGCCTCACCGAGTTTCTCGTCTCGCCCATGGGCATCGGGCTGGACGCGCTGATCTTCTTCGCCGTGTTCTTCGGCCTCGCCCTCACCGGCGAGCCGGTCGCCCTGGCCTACATCGGCACGGCCGGGCTTTT
>JAXHTH010000077.1:0-8831 GCA_034211115.1 Planctomycetota bacterium
TCCAGAACCTGCCTCGCGTGAACCAGTTCGATGTCAAACTGCATGATCGAGCTCCTTCCCCTGAGTGCGTGGAGGGGGATCGTAGCAGATCGACTCGCGGCAGATCGATCCGGGCGAGCGCGGCGCGGCCCTCTGAAGAGGGCCGCGCCAGCCGGGCGGGTTCACGCCGGTGGAGTTCCCAGCCACCCTGAACCGATCCCCCCTCCGGAGGAGCGAATACGATTATCCCGCCGCGGGTTGCGCTTTCCCCCGCAGGGCCCGGTTCGATGATCCCCAAGCCCCGAACCATCCTGACGACCGTCCTCGGCAAGGACACGCAGCTTTCGCTGGCGATCGCCGCGGGCGTCACGCTGGCCGTCGGCTTCGGCCTGCACTGGCTGGGCGACCGGCCGCTGCCCGAGACGGCCGGGCTGGTGCTGGTCTGGATCAGCCTCGCGCTCGGGGCGGTGCACGGCCTGCAGGCGGCGTGGGCATCGCTGAAGGCGTTCAAGCCGGACATCGACGTGCTCATGGTCGTCGGCGCCGCCCTCGCCGCGGGCATCGGCCATCCGGAAGAGGGCGCCCTGCTGCTGTTCCTCTTCACCCTCGCCGGGGCGCTGGAGCATCGGGCGATGGCCCGGGCCCGCGACGCCGTCTCGCGTCTCAACCGGCTCATGCCCAAGGCCGCCCTCGTTCGCCGATCCGAAACCTGGGAGCCCATCGAGCCGGAGGAACTGACGGCCGGCGACGTGGTGCTCGTCCGGCCCGGCGAGACGATCCCCGCCGATGGCAGCGTCATCAAGGGCACCAGCTCCGTCGACCAGTCCACCCTCACCGGCGAGTCGATGCCGCGGACCGTCGACGTCGATGATGAGGTCTTCGCCGGCACGCTCAACCAGCAGCGGTCGCTGGAGGTGCGCGTCACCCGCCCGGTGCAGGAATCGAGTCTCCAGCGCATCCTCGAACTGGTGCTGGAAGCGCAGGAGCGCCGCCAGCCGGCGCAGCGGGTGATCGATCGCTTCTCGACGCCGTACACGATTGCGGTCTTCGCCCTGTCGATCGTCGCGCTGATCGGGTTCATGGTGCTGGCGGACCAGACGCTGGCGCAGGCGGCGTATCGCGCGATCACCCTGCTCGTGGTCGCCAGCCCGTGCGCGCTGGTGATCTCGACGCCGACCGCCACGCTGTGCGGGCTCAGCCGGGCCGCCCGCGCCGGTGTGCTCATCAAGGGTGGCGACGCCCTGGAGCGGCTGGCCGGCGTGAGCCGCGTCGTCCTCGACAAGACCGGCACGCTCACCGAGGGGCAGATCGAGGTTATTCACGCCCACCCCGTCGCCGCGAGCGACCCCGATGTCCTGCTGAATCTGGCCTTCGGCGCCGAGGAGCAGTCCACGCACCCCATCGCCGCGGCCATCGTCCGCCTCGCGCAAGAGCGCAGGCTCACCCCGGCCGATGTGGCCGACATCGAGAACATCCCGGGCAAGGGGATCGAGGGTATCCACAACGGCCACGCCATCCGCATCGGCTCGATCGAGTTCTGCGAGCCGGTCATCCCGATCTGCTTCCGCCGGCACACGCACCAGATCGTCGACCGCATCCGCGAAGATGGCGGGCTGCCGGTGGTGATCGCCTACGACATCGGCGCGATGGTTCTCGCCCTCGCCGATCGTCCCCGCACGGGCGCGAAGGAGCTGCGCCGGCAGCTTCAGGCGGTGGGCGTGGAGCGGGTGGACATGCTGACCGGCGATCATCCCACCATCGCCGCACGCCTCGCCGAGGAATTGGACATCGAGTTCTTCGAGGCCGGCCTGCTGCCCGAAGACAAGGTGAAGCACATCGAGCGGCTGCGCGCCGAGCAGCGATCAGACGGCTCGCTGGCCGTGATCGGGGACGGCGTGAACGATGCGCCGGCCCTGGCCGTCGCCGACGTGGGGCTCGCGATGGGGAAGATCGGCGCCGATGCGGCCCTCGAGACGGCCGATGTCATTCTCCTGCACGATGATCTGGATCGCGTGCCGTGGTCGTTCGGCCTGGCGCGTCGCGTGAAACGGACGATCATCGTCAACCTCGCGTTCGCAACGTTGGTCATCGCGTTCCTCGCCGCGTGGACGATCGCAGCGGGCATGCCCCTGAGCATGGGCGTGCTGGGGCACGAAGGCTCGACGCTGATCGTCGTCGGCAACAGCCTGAGGCTGTTGCTGCACCGGGAGCCGTAGGGGAAGCCGGCCCGGGCGGATGAGCTTGCTGTTCGTCCGAGAAGCAGAAATCGTGTTCTTCTCCGACTCTCTAAGACCCTTGCTGCCCCGGACTGTCATCCCTGATCGGACAGTCGTCTCTGCTCGCGTATAGCCTTCTTGAGGCTCGATGGTTCCCCCCGAAGAACATCTTGGGCGTCAGACAGAAGCAGAGATGCGTAGTGATCTAACGCCGCGCGCATCGCGGTGACGGTCGTGTAGAGCCCGACCTCGGGCGGTTTGTGTCGAGTCCCGCGTCGTGTCAGCGCCCCGAGGTTCCCGAGCGGAACCCACGTACAAGGCACGACAGTCGCGGCAAGCCTCGCCTCAATCGGTTCGTCTGATTCGGGCAGAAGCACCAAGTCGCAGGACAGCTCTCTGGATCTACCTTCCTTGCTGACCAGAATAGCGACCTGATCAGTGTAGTAGCACACATGTTACATATTGTGGCGTGAACTGCTGCTTTCTACGAATCCGAACTCAAGCAGCACCCGACCAATCGTTGCCTTTGTCAACTCAACAAATCTGCGGAAGTCGACGTCTTCCTGCGCCATGGGCTCTACCCCAATGATTCGCGATCACCTGATTGGATCCCAGTCCGATGAGGGCCGTGCGAATGCTATCAGACCGTCGTAGTCCGCACAGCGGACCCTACCCTGTAATCCCTCTGTGTCCTCCGTTGTTCAAACCCGCCCCGCCCCGGGCGCGATCGTCACGGCCGGCGACGGCCGTAGGAGGCCGCGGCGATGTCCGAGCGCATCTGCCTCCGCTGGCGCTCCGTGAGCAGCGCTTCCAGCCCGTCTGATGTATCGCTGTCGAGCTTGGCGCGCCTGCCCGAGTTCTTCAGCAGATCCTGGTACAGCTCGCGGGCCGCCGCATCGTTCAGGGCGCTGGAGTCCATCCGTGAATGGACCATGATGCGGAACGTCAGCCGGGCGCGCAGAATCAGGTCGATCGTCTCCCGGCGCAGCGTCGCGCGCTCCGTGATGTACGCCGCGTGAATCTCCTGCGCCTTCTGCACGATCTCCTCATCGGACACGCGGCGGGCGATCCAGTCCGCCTGCCGATCCGGCATCGTGCGGTCAAACAGCCAGGGGAAGCAGGCGCGATCGAAGCGCGCCAGCCACCGCTGCTGCGCGGCGGCGCCGAGCGATTGACCGATCGCCGCGGCGATCTGCTGCACCGTCTGCCGGTTGATCTGATACAGGCGCTGCCAGCGTGAGAGGGCGGCCTGCTCTTCGTCCCGCATCGCCGACCGGTCGCGCTCGATCCGCGCCAGGGCGTAGTTCATCCGGCCGCGCCGGTCCGCGGCCGCGGTGGTCGTGAGCAGCGCATCGACCTGACGCGCGTACTCCGTGAGAATCCCGTCGAGTGCTGATCGATCGAGCGATTCCAGCTCGCCGCCGGGCATCATCGCCTCCTTGACGAGCCGGATGACATCCACGCCTTCGCCGGCGTAGGCCTCGTCCTGCCCGTCTGCCGCGCGCGGGTGGAGGAAGACCTCGCGCTTGAGTCGGCGCAGGGCCGGCTCGAACTCTGCCGCGGCCTGGTCCATGAGCAGCACGTGCGTCTGGACGATGAGATCCTCGAACAGTTCGTCCGCCCTGTCCCAGCCTGACTGGTAGGTCCTGAGCACATCGGCGCGGAGCCGGCGCAATTCCTGGGGTTCGAGGTAGATGTTGCCCGCGAGCGCCTCCTCGACGCGCGCCCGGCCGGCCTCCTCGGCCTGCCTGTCAAGCTCGGCGGCGAGCGCCTCGATCTCCGCGCCGTAATCGTCATACAACATCCGCGCGACGGCCTGCTGATCATCGTCCATGTTGATCCGGTCGAGGAACATGGCGAACGCGGCGCGGTCGACGCGCGGATCGATGTGATCGAGGGCCGACTCAGCCGCCGCATGGGCGCGGCCGGCGAGGGCGGACGCGGTCAGCAGCAGGATCGCGATGAGCAGCGGACGATGGGCCGGAACGGTGCGGTCAGACATCTTCAGTCCATTCCCCATGCACGAGGCGATGCGCGTGAGCGGTCCTTCTGACAGTTTCAACGCGCATCGGCCCATCGGATTGCGGATCGCGCCTTTTTTCTACGGATGCGCATCACGGCCGGTTCAAGGGGTCGGCCGCCGGCGGGGTCGAAGCCGGCGCGCAACAGGGCCCGAATGGATTCCGAACAACGTGTCCGCGGCCCCGGTGAGCGGCGATATTCCGGGCGCCGATCCGCACGATTGCCGATGCCCAGGCGCGGCAGGGAGGTACAAACAGCCGGTTGATGGTTCAGTGTTCGCGCACTCGATGAAGGCGCGGATCGGAGAACCGCGCGGAGGAGTCGATCATGTGTCGTCATCGCACCGTAATTGCAGTTCTGCTCTTGACTTGCGCCGTCGCGCGGGCGGCGGAGCCCCCGGAAGCCTCTTCGCTCGTCGTCCAGGCCGACCCGCGCATCGAGCTCCTCGCCGCCGTGCAGGCGATCTCCGACTACGGCGACCGGACGGGCCTCATCACCCGCCACGACTTCCCCTACAAGCGGCAACTCATCGCCCACTTCGAGCATTTCCGCGGGCATCGCGCGGTGACGCTCTTCCAGACGATGGCCCGTGAGGGGTTCTCCTTCGATGCCCCGGTGAGCGCGGTGCTGCACTACGGTCCGCCCCCGGAGCTGGCGCCGATCGCGCCGTGCAACGATGAGGTCGTTCGTCGCGCGGGTGGCCGGGCAAGGCTGGATGCGTTCTTCGACGCCCTGCGCGACTTCGCCGAGGTTTCTTCGTTCATGGAGTTCCACGAGGCGCACGAGCCGTTCTACGAGGAGATCGCCCGCAACGTCTCGTCGAAGGTGGACGCGGGCGACGTGGCGATGCTCGAGGACTACTACGGCGTGAAGCAGCACGGCTACCGGATCATCCCCGCCCCGCTCTTCCATCCCGGCGGGTTCGGGCCCCGGATCGCGCACGAAGACGGACGCTCCGACATCTTCAGCGTCTGCGGGCCGCGCGGCGCGGAGAACGACCTGCCCGTCTTCGGCACGTCCGATGACTTCCGATACCTCGTCTGGCACGAGTTCAGCCACTCGTTCGTCAACCCGGTCGTCGACGCGCACGGCGAGCAGGTCGATGCGCGATTGAAGCTGATGGCGCCGATCGGTGAGGCGATGAGGCGCCAGGCCTATCCGCAGTGGCGGACGTGCGTGTACGAGCACATCGTCCGCGCGGCGACGTGCCGGTTCGCGTTCCGCACCCGCGGCGAGGCGGCCGGGCAAAAGGCGGTCGCCGACGAGAAGAAGCGCAGCTTCCTCTACATCGAGCCGCTCTGCGCGCGGCTGGCGGAATACGAAGAGCAGCGAGAGGAGTATCCCACGCTGCACGATTTCTTCCCCGAGCTGCTCGCCGCGCTGGACGAGGCGCTGGAGAAGCTGCCCGAGATCGAGGCCACGATTCCCCGCGTCGTCCGGACGGTTCCCGAGACCGGAGCGCGTGATGTCGATCCGAACCTGACCGAGCTGCGCGTCGAGTTCAGCGTCGACATGAACCGGAGGGGGTATTCCTGGACGCAGCGCAGCGATGAGGAGTTTCCCGAGACGACGGGCAGGCCGCGGTGGATCTCGCGGCGCATCTGCGTGCTGCCCGTGGAGCTGGAGCCGAACCACGACTACTGGATCGGTCTCAACGCCGGCCGGTTCACCGGGTTCGCCTCCGCGGACGGCGCCGTCGCCGAGGCGTACATCCTTCAGTTCACCACCGCCTCCAACGACGGTTCGTCGGCGCGCACACTCGGGTGCCACCGCCAGCGACCGCGGGGAGTCGGCGGTGCCCCGCGTGCCCGTTGATGATCCTCATCCCTGGCGTGCACGGAAGCGGACACGGGTTACGGCCGCGGATGATGCTTCCGCACGACCTCGCGCAGACGCGATCGATCCACGTGCGTGTAGATCTGTGTCGTCGAGATGTCGCTGTGGCCGAGCAGCTCCTGGACGACGCGCAGGTCGGCCCCGCCGGCGAGCAGATGCGTGGCGAAGCTGTGGCGCAGCATGTGCGGGTGCACATCGCGCAGCCCGGCGCGCCCGGCCGCGCGGCGGACGATCTGCCACACCGCGACGCGCTCCAGCGGACGGCCGGTGTGTGACAGCAGCAGCTTTCCCTGATCGCGATCGTCGCCGAAGCGGGTCAGCACGGGGCGGAGCTCGGCGAGATACGCGTCCACCGCCTCGCGGGCGGGAGCGCCGACGGGGACGATCCGCTGCTTGCCGCCCTTGCCTGTAACCAGGACGACGCCGAGCGTGGGGTTGTATTCGCGCAGGCCCAGCTCGCCGACCTCGGAGGCCCTCAGGCCCGCGGCGTACATGAGCTCGAGCATCGCCTTGTCGCGCCGCCACAGCCGCCCCTGCTCGGGGGCGGGCGCATCGAGCAGCGCCCGCATCTGTTTCGGCGACAGCACGCCGGGCAGGCGCTTCCATCGCGTGGGCGTCTCCAGCAGGCGCGTCGGGTCGTCCTCGATCAGGCCGCTCGCCTTGAGAAATCGGAAGAAAACGCGGATCGTGGCCAGGTGCCGGGCGATCGAAGAGGGCTGGAGCTTGCGCACGCGATGCAGGGCCCGGACATGCTCGATGAGATGGCCGGGCGTGACGCGGCTCGGATCGCTGATGCGCTGCGCCTGCAATGACCGCACGAGCTCGGCCAGGTCTCGGCCGTAGGCGTCCAGCGTGGCCGCGGCCAGACCCGCCTCGACCCGCAGGTAGACGAGGAAGTCACGAACCGGTTGCGCGAAGGGGCAGGGTGACGCCATGACGGGAAAGCGTGGTGGTGACGATCGCCGCGGGCCGGCGCTCCGCCCGCGCGAGCTCGTCGTTGATGCGGTGGTACATCGGACAACCGTGATACGTGCCGAAACAGACGGAGAAGGCCTGATCGAGCCGGCCGAGACAGAACCGCGTCGCACACCGCGGGTCGTTGCGGTTCACGTGGGGGCACCCATCCATGCGTTCTCCCATCCGAATCGTCGCGTCATCCATGACTTGAGATCCCGATCTTCGATTCGACCTGTATCGGCCGGAGCGGGGGAGGCGCCGCACAATTGCCCGGCTCCCGGGCCCGGCCCCCGGCCCCGGAAGTGGGGCCGGCGCGCAGGCGGAAGGGACAAGACGGGCGACGCATCGCGTCCTGCCGAGGGGCAACCTCTGCGCCTGCGCCCGCACGGCGGCAATTCGTGCGCGAAGGCCGCGCGCGAGCCCGCCGGGCCGGCGGCGAAACGACGGCCGGCCCGATCGGCGCGCCCGTTGCACATGCTCCTTTCATTCCCTCCAGGGCAAGGAGTGCCACGTGCGGGATGTGATTGGTCATCTGATCGACAATGCACGACGGTCCGGGGACCGGATCGGCGTGGATGGAACTCGCGACGCACCGACGCAGCTCGGGGCGGACGCCATCCGCCTCGCCCGCCTGGCGACGTCGATCCATCTGGCCGAGACGGCCCGGCGGCTCGCCGAGTCCGAGCCCGCCGCGGATCGCGCGTGGTCCGTGCGGGAGTCGGCGCGATGAACTACGGGCTCTACCTTTCCGCCGCCGGCGCGTTGACGAACATGCATCGCCAGGATGTGTTCGCCAACAACCTGGCGAACGTCAACACCGTCGGCTTCAAGCCCGATTCGGTCATCACTCGCCAGCGCCTGCCCGAGCGGCTCGAGTCGCCCGGGTCGATGGCCGATCCGCAACGGCTGCTGGAGCAACTCACCGGCGGGCAGTTCCTCCAGCCCACCCGCGTCAGCCTCGCGCAGGGCAATCTCGTCCAGACGGAAGGCGACCTCGACCTGGCCCTCGAGGGGGAGGGACTGTTTGTCATCGGAGACGGCAGGGGAACGGGACCGGAACATCTGCGCTTCACGCGCGACGGCCGGTTCACGCTCAATCCCGACGGCGAGCTGGTCATGGCCGCCAACAGCATGCGGGTGCTCGATCGCGATGACCTGCCCATTCGGCTCGATTCCAACGCGACGGTGCGCATCGACGAGCAGGGTGTGATTTCGCAGAACGGGGCGGCCGTGGCGGAACTGAAGATCGTCGCCGCCCCGCACGCCGAGCGGCTGGCCAAGGCCGGCGACAACCTGCTGCGCCTGGCCGACGGCGCGCCGATGCCGCAGGAGCGCGCGGCCGGCCGCGTCCGGCAGGGCTATACCGAATCCAGCGCGGTCGATCCCATTCTCACCCTCAACTCGATGATGAGCGCCGCCAAGGCCGCCCGGTCGAATCTCAGAATGATCCAGTACCACGACAACATCCTCGAAAAGGCGTTCAACACGTTCGGCAGAGTTGCGTGAAAAGAGCGATGAGCGATGAACGATGAGCGATGATTGATGAGCGATGAGCGATCGGGGGTAGCGCCGATCGTCTGATTCTCGGCTCTCCAAGCCTCCAGGTCTCCAAGCCCCAAGTCTCTCGAAAGGACCCCCTATGGCCGTCATCGCATTGCATTCCGCTTCGACGGGGTTGAGTGCGCTGAGCACCGAGCTGGACGTGATCGCCAACAATCTCGCGAACACGAACACGGACGGCTTCAAGGCGAGCCGGGCGAACTTCCAGGATCTGCTCTACGAGGAGCGGGCCCAGCCGGGCGTGGAGAACATCAACGGCGA
>JAXHTH010000078.1:0-2465 GCA_034211115.1 Planctomycetota bacterium
TGCACGGCCGCATGTGGGTCGAGAGCGAGGTCGGGACGGGAAGCGAGTTCCACTTTTCCGTCCTTCTCAAGCTCCAGCCGCGGGAAGAGGAGCAGCGCTCCGTCGCGCCGGCCCCGCAACTGAAGGACCTGCCCGTGCTGCTCGTCGATGACAACGCGACGAACCGCGATATCCTCCGGCGCATGCTCACCGAACTGGGCATGCAGGTGACGATGAGCGAGAACGCGCTGGCCGCCCGCGCCGCCATCGAGGAGGCCAACGAGGGCAACGATCCCTTCACCGTGGCCATCTGCGATGCGGCGATGCCCGCCATCGACGGCTTCGAGCTCGCCGAGGCGCTCAAACAGGGCGACGACTTCGACGGGGCCGTCATCATGATGCTCACCACCATCGATCGGCACGGCGACGCGCGCCGGTGCCGTGAACTGGGCATCGACGGCTACGTCACCAAGCCCGTGCGCCAGTCCGATCTGCGCAACGTCCTCCTCAACAGCCTGGACCTCGCCGCCGAGCCGGAGGAGGAGCTGGTGCTGTCCGACGAACCGGCCGCGGCGGCGGCGACTCGCTCCCTTCGCGTCCTCCTCGCCGAGGACAACGTCGTCAACCAGCGCGTCGCCGTCAAGATGCTCGAGAAACGCGGCCATCGCGTGGTGGTGGTCAGCGACGGCTATCGCGCCGTCGAGCTCGCCTCCGGCGAGCCCTTCGATCTCGCCCTCCTCGACGTGCAGATGCCGGAGATGGGCGGCTTCGAGGCGACGGCCGCCATCCGCGAGAGCGAGCGCGGAACCGGCAGGCACCTGCCCATCATCGCCATGACCGCCCACGCGCTGCGCGGCGATCGCGAGCGTTGTCTGGAAGCGGGGATGGACGGGTACGTGGCCAAGCCCATCAGCGCCGCCGCGCTGTTCGACGAGATCGCGCGCCTCACGCCCGAAGCCGTCACCGCCGGCGATGGTGACTTCGACGAGGAGGAAGACGCCCCGGTTGCCGGCGAGAAGCTCTTCGACCGCGCCTCCGCCCTGCGCCGCATCGACGGCGACGAGACCCTCCTCGAGGAGCTCATCGCCCTGTTCATCAGCGAGTATCCCAAGCAGCGCCTGGCCATGCGCGATTCCCTCAAGGCCGGCGACCTGGACGCGCTGGAGCGCACCGCCCACGCCGTGCGCGGCGCGCTGGGGAACTTCTACGCCGAACCGGCGGGCGAGGCGGCGCGGCGCCTGGAGCACGTCGCCGCCTCCGGCGAGGCCGACGCCGCCAAACGCGCGCTCAAGGACCTCGAGCGCCAGGTCGACCGCCTCAAGCCCCACCTCATCGGAAGGAAGCAGGATCTCGCCCCATGAGAGTCCTCATCGCCGAAGACGATGCCGTCTCCCGCCGCGTCCTCGAAGCCACCCTCGAGAAAGCCGGCTACGAACTCGTCGTCACCCGCGACGGCGACGAAGCGCTGGAAGCGCTGAACGCCGACGATCCCCCGCGCCTGCTCGTCCTCGACTGGATGATGCCGGGCCTGGACGGCACCGAGCTCTGCCGACGCCTCCGCGCGCGGGAGGATGGTGATTCGTTCTTCATCCTCCTGCTCACCACGAAGACGGAGAAGGAGGACATCGTCGCCGGGCTGCGGTCCGGGGCCAACGACTACGTCGCCAAGCCGTTCCATCACGAGGAGCTGAAGGCCCGCGTCGCCAACGGCCGCCGGCTGCTGCAGTTGCGTGCGCGACTCGACGAGCGAATCGCCGAGCTCGAAGCCGCCCTGGCAGAGGTCAAGCAGCTCAGCGGCCTGCTGCCCATCTGCGCCTACTGCAAGCGCATCCGCGGCGGGAAGGACTACTGGGAGGCGGTGGAGAAGTACATCGCGGGCCACAGCCAGGCCCAGTTCAGCCACGCCGTCTGCCCCGAGTGCTACGAAAAGATCGTCAAGCCGCAGCTCGAGGATCTGTAAGGCTCGGCGGGGGTGCGAGCCTCGACCCGCCGGCCCGATCGCGCCTCGGCGCGCCGATCTCCCCGCCGGACCACGCACAGGGCGTGATAATCGCGTTTCCCGGGCCTCGCCGCCCACAAAACGCTGGCGAAGACGCGATCAGCCGTCATACTGGAAGGGAGCGCCCCGCCGGCGCGGCGCGATCGGCGCGGACGCCGCGCGGAGCCGGGTCGGCCTCGCGCGCTCGTGCAGCCCACCCCAGCGCCGCCGGTACGGTAGAAAAACACCCCCGTCGCCGCGACGGGACTGGGAAACGAGGAGGAACATCATCATGCGTCAATGGATTTCGCTCTTTGTGCTGATCGCCGCCGCCGTCTTTGCCCTCGGCGCCGCGCCGGCGCCGGACGGCCCCACCGATCTGCGTCTCGACAACCACCGGCTCGTCCGCGCCTGGCCGCAGTCGGCCGACCAGATCGAAAAACTGCACGACCTGGGCGCGATGCTGCTGAGCGATCACGAAGGCATCGGCGGCGCGCCGGTCGATTAC
>JAXHTH010000079.1:0-12292 GCA_034211115.1 Planctomycetota bacterium
CACGCACCTGCCGGGCGAGAAGATGGAGCGACGATGCCGCAAGGCGATACAGCAGTTGGGGATCGCCGATCCCTGGCTGGAGCCGATGGACGCGGCGAGCGATGAGGATCTGGATCGCGTGTTCGGCCGGATCGCCGACGACTTTGCGACGATGGACTTCCTCGTCCACTCCATCGCCTTCGCCGACAGGACCTGGCTCCAGGAGGGGAAGTTCACCGACACGCCGCGCGAGGTGTTCGCGCAGGCCCTGGACATCAGCGCCTACACCTACAAGGGTCTGGCCAGCCGGGCGGCGCCGCTCATGGAGAACGGCGGGTCGATGATCGCCCTCAGCTACTACGGCGCGGAGAAGGCCGTGCCCGGCTACAACGTGATGGGCGTGGCCAAGGCCGCTTTGGAGTGCGTGACCCGCTATCTCGCCGCCGACCTGGGGCCGCGCCAGATCAGGGTCAACACCATCTCCGGCGGCCCGCTGCGCACCATGAGTTCCCTGGCCGTGGGCGGGTTCAGCGAGATCCTGCGCTGGGTGGAGAAGAAGGCGCCGCTGCGCCGCAACGTGACGGGGCAGGAGGTCGGCGACACCGCCGTCTATCTCCTCAGCGACATGTCCACCGGCGTCACGGGGCAGAACCTCCACGTCGACGCCGGCTACAGCATCATGGGATTGTAGGTCCGGCCCGATCTCTGCGAGGAGTACCCCGGGCAGCGCCGACGGCGCTGCCGGATTCGCTGATCGGCTATCATCCTCCCAACGCCCGGCCGGCCCGGCGGGGCCGGTCCCGATGTGATCGCCGCTCCATGAAGAAGCCCGCGCGTGATATTGATCTGCGATCCGCCCGGGTCATCGTGGCTTGCGGGGCCGGGGTGAAAACCTCCGAGGATTTCGCCTTTGTGAAGGACCTCGCCGACTGCCTGGGGGCTCAGATAGCCGGCACCCGGCCCGCCGTCGATCGCGGCTTCATCAGCCGCGAGCAGATGATCGGGCAGACGGGCGTGAGCGTGCGGCCGGAGGTGTACATCGCCATCGGCATCAGCGGCTCGACCCAGCATCGCAGCGGGCTGGACGAATCGGCGACCATCATCGCCGTCAACCGCGATCGGCGGGCGCCCATCGTCTCCCTCGCCGATCACGCTATCATCGGTGACCTGCGGGAGGTCATCCCGCCGATGATCGAGGCCTGCCGGGGCGGCGCCACGATCGAGCAGCTCATTCGGTCATCAGCACAGGGACAGAGCGATGGCAAACTTCTTCACCGACAATGACGACATCCTCTTCCTCTTCGATCACATGGACATGAAGCGCATCGCGGCGATCATGGAAGAGGATTTCCGGTTCGCAAGGGAATTCGAGCAGGCCCCGCGCGATGCCGAGGAGGCCGTCGAGAGCTACCGGCGGATGCTCACCGAGCTGGGCGAGCTCGCCGCGGAGGAGATCGCGCCCACCGCCTGCGCGACGGACGAGGTGGGCAACATCCTCAACCCCGACGGCACCGTCACCTACACGCCGGGCATCCGCCACGCCCTGAAGCGCCTGGGCGAGTCCGGGCTCATGGGTTCCACGCTTCCCTATCGCTTTGGGGGCATGAACTGCCCCAACCTGTTCCTCGCCATCACGAACGACATCATCAGCCGGGCCGATGCGGCGCTGATGAATCTCTACGGCCTCCAGGGGATCGGCGAGACGATCAACAGCTACGCCGATGAAGAGATCAAAAAGGAGTTCCTGCCGGACCTCGCCGCGGGCCGAAAGACGGGTGCGATGGTCCTCACCGAGCCGGAGGCGGGCAGCGATCTTCAGTCGGTGAAGGTGCAGGCCCGGCAGGACGAGGAGGGCAACTGGCTCATCAGCGGCGTGAAGCGGTTCATCACCAACGGCTGCGGCGACGTGCTGCTGGTCATGGCCCGCAGCGAGCCGGACATCACCGACGGCCGCGGCCTGAGCCTCTTCCTCGTCGAGAAGGGCCCGCGGGTGAAGGTCCGCCGGCTGGAGAACAAGCTGGGCATCCACGGCAGCCCCACCTGCGAGCTGGAGTTCGACGACGCCCCGGGCCGGCTCATCGGCGAGCGGCAGCAGGGGCTCATCCGCTACGTGATGGAGCTGATGTTCGGCGCCCGGCTGGGGATCGCCGCCCAGTCCTGCGGGATCGGGGAGGCGGCCTACCGCGTCGCCCGCCGCTACGCCCACGAACGCAAGCAGTTCGGAACGCAGATCGAGGCCTTCCCCGCCGTGCGCGACCTGCTCGTCGAGAGCAGCATGGATCTCCGGGCCGCCCGGGCGCTGACCTATTTCGCAAGCTCCTGCGTGGACCTTCAGTACGGCGTCATGCAACGGCTTGACAAGGATGACTTCGCCGACGCCGATGAGAAAAAGCAGGCGAAGAACGAGCTTCGCTCCTACAAGCGATTCAACGGCATGCTCACCCCGATGGCGAAGTATTACGCTTCGGAGATGTGCATGCGGGTGACCAACAACGCCATCTCCGTGATGGGCGGGAACGGCTACATGCACGATTACCCGCTGGAGCGGCACCTGCGCGACAGCCGCATCACGACGATCTACGAGGGGACGACGCAGATGCAGATCGTCGCCGCGGTGGGCGGCGTGACGTCCGGAACCGCCCAGGCCCTGCTGGAGGATCTTCTCGACGGCGACTGGCCGGAGGACATCCGCCCGCTCGTCGAGCAGATCCGCGGCGGGCTCGATGAGCTCATCGCCGTCATCGAGTTCGTGAAGGAGCAGCCGGACGCGAACTATCGCCGGCTCTATGCGAGGAAGATCGTGGACATGGCGCTGATCCTGATCATCGGGGCGCTGTTCTGCGATCACGCCACGGGCAGCGACAAGAAGAAGACGCTCGCCCGGCACTGGCTGGCGACGAAGATGCCCGAGCTGAAACGCGATCGCGAACTGATCCGCGGCGGGGAGCAGGCCGTGCTCAGCGACTTCGACACGCTGGCCGGGCCCGTGCCGGAGCTGGAAAGCGCGACGGCGTAAACGAGATGTACGGATTGCGGTGCGAGGCCCGCGGCGGATCGCCGCGGGCCTTGTCTTGTGCGGGGAACCGGCGCCACGCGTCGGGCGTATCGTTCATTGACACGGGGCGAGCCGTGAGAATGCACGCGGCCGGAGCTGACTCGATGATGGACGGCGAGCCGAATCAACCTGCGCCGCGCCGGATGCCCGGGTGGTCGCGGCCGGCCGGTCTGGGGCTGAGAGTCATCACCGTCACGGCGATGGTGTCTGCGATCCTGGCCACCGTCCTGTTCATGGTGTGCCCGTTGGTGGTCTGTCGTGATCTGACCCCCGGCCCGGAAGCGAACGTGGGACTCCTTGTGATTCTCGCGCTGTGGGGCGGGTATCTCCTCGCTCTGCCTCTGCACGACGCGCGGCGATTCCAACCGGCGCGGGCGATCGCCGTGACGGCGCTTGGCGCGACGGCCGTGGTTCTGGCGGCGTGCGCGCTCAGCGACGAGGACGTCGTCGGCACCGGCCTGTTCTTCGGCGCCCTCTCACACGGGACGCTCCTCATCGCCACGGTGTCAGCGCGGCATTGCAGCCGGCTGGTCGACGCGGATCATTGGGTCCGCTGGCGGTTGTCCCGCGGTCTGTGTCCGCAGTGCGGCTACGACATTCGAGCCCTTCCGCAGCAGCGCTGCCCGGAATGCGGGACGACGTGGTCCGCCGAGGAGACAAGCGGCGAGGCAGGTGAAACGCTCCCGCCGCCGCGCCTACGATGAGTCTCATCGATTCGCCTGTATTTCAGCCCCCTTCCCCTCCCGGAGCAGACCGGCATGGCCACGCTCACGATCATCCTCGGCCTCGCGCTCGCCGTCCTCGGCATCAGCGGCTACCTCGGCACCGGCCGGGAGAGCCTGACGGCCCTGATCCCCGCACTCTTCGGCGTGGCGTTCTTCGTCCTCGGCCTGCTGGCGCTGAGGGAGGGGATGCGGAAGATCGCCATGCACATCGCGGTGGGTGTCGCCGCGCTGGGCTTTGCCGGTTCCCTGCGCGGCCTGATCAGCCTCCCGGCGCTGCTGACGCGGGCGGAGGAGCTCGAGCGACCGGCGGCGGTCGGCGCGCAGGCCACCATGGCCGTCCTGTGCCTGTTCTTCATCATCGCGGCCGTCGCCTCCTTCATCCGCGCCCGGCGAACAGACGATCCAGCGGTTGTTTAGCCGCGACCCGCAGGGGAAGGCCTGGTCGTGAAAGGCCGGAGATGAAGGCGTTGCCGACAATCGCCCGACGCGGGGCGTCGGGCCAGCACCGCACCGGCCCGCGCGCGACAAGGGCGACCGCATCGTGCGATCGCCCCTGAAGATCGATTGTGCATTCCTCGTGCCGGGTCAGGTGCGTCGTCGTCGCGCCCCGAGGAGACCCGCGAGGCCGAGTGCGGCCAGGGCACCGGGCGCGGGGATGGGAACGGGGACGAACTGCGTGTCGCCGATGCCGCCGCCCGTCGCGCTGGCCGGTCCTTCCGTCCAGTCCGGAGTCACGGCGATGTACCACACCAGCGACCACTCGTCCGGGTCGAGCGTGGAAAACGGATCATTGGGGTTGCCGGAGTAGGTATAGACCGTGGCTTGCGCGGGACCGCTGTAGGAGAATGCGAACGGGTCCTGATAGTCCGCGATGAGGTACCCATCGGGGATGATGTCGTCGTTCCAGCCGACGCTGTTGATCTCCGCGAGGTTCGGGTTGCCGACGGAGTACGTGTCAACGGAGACATCCATCGTGTCATCGCCGTCGAGCAGGTACATGAACAGCATCTCATCCGGATCGAGGACACCCCCGAAGTCGTCCGGCAGGTCCGAGTCGTAGTCAAAGACGTAGGAGAAGACATCGAGTCCCCACGGTCCGCCCGTGAAGTAGTCCGACTCGGTGTGGATGGGAGTTCCGCCGATATCCGGCTGCGCCGATGCGCTGCCCGTCACCGCGCAAATCGCAGCGACGAGAGCAGAGAGGCCAAGTGTCATTGTCTTCATTTGAGAGAGCCTTTCTTCCCACACCCGGGATTGCGGGTGCTCCGTACAACAGCATGGCGGCAGGCAGCCGTTGGCACCGCCGTGAACATTCTTTCCTGGCACAACCGTAACTCGGCTCACGGGATCGATCAAGCTGAATAATGGAGATATTACAGGCTTGGTAAACTGGGTAGGTGTACAGACCGCAGGGGCCCCCGAGGTATTCCCGTTACCGGCTCAGGCCCGCTTGAGACCGGTCTGAGAGGCCCGTGGAGGGCGGTCGATCCGTCCTGCGCGGCGGGAACGGGAGAGTCCGAGAGGCCGGTTCGCGGCCATCCTGTGGATAACCTGCCGGTTCAGCCCGCCTGGTACGGGGTCGTCAGCCCCGGTGGGGCGCAAAAAAGAAACCGCCCGGCGGAGCTCCGGGCGGGGGCGGTGCGGATGATCGGCCGTTCAGCGGCGTCGACGGGAGGCGGCGAGGCCCGCCAGGCCGAGCAGGGCCAGGCCGGCCGGTCCGGGGACGTTGGGAACCGGGACATCCTGTGTGTCCTGCAGTCCGCCTCCGGACGCCGTGGCCGGTCCCAGCGACCAGGTGGGGGACTCCGCCACGTAGTACACGAGGGACCATTCCTCCGGATCCAGGGTTGAATCCGGATCGAACGGATCGCCCGCGTAGGTGTAAACCGAAGCCTGGGCGGGGCCGCTGTAGGTGAACAGATACGGCTCCTGGTAGAGCTGGATGTCGAATCCCGGCGGGACGACGTTGTCCTCGAATCCCACCGTGCCGATGGGCAGATCGTTGGGATTGCCCACCGAGAACGTGTCCACCGACACATCCAGGCTGTCGTCCCCGTCCAGGAGATAGACGAAGAGCATCTCGCCCGGCAGGAGGTCGTAGCTGAAGTTGTCGGGGAGCGTGGAGTCCTCGTCGAAGACGTACGACGACACATCCAGGCCCCAGGGGCCGCCGGTGAAGTAGTCGATCTCCGAGTGAATCGGTGTGCCTCCGATGTCCGGCTGCGCCCAGGCAGAGCCGGTCAGCGCGCACACACCGACCACCGCCAGCATGAAGCGATTCAATGTCGTGTTCATTTGATGAGTACCTTTCTTCTTCTCTTCCCGGCCCTGCAGAACAGGGATAGACGAACATCTTCTGCATGCCGCGACGACCCATCGCCGCAGCCTACAATCTCCTCGATCTCAAAGTAGTGTGAGCACGGTCCTGGGGCAAGGTCAATATGGTCAATTTCCATACAAGTTACTTTGGGCAAGGAGCGGCCGCCGTCCGCGGCGGCCCGCCGTCCGTGTGAGCCGGGAAATGTGCGTCCTCCTCTCTCTCTGTCTCTGGGGAAAAAGGTAGTTCCATACGCCCCTGGGCGTGTCCCGCCCGTGGGCGACGCCGGCCTCCACGCGTCTCTCAGCGACGCGCTCGCGCGCGGCCCGTCACTGCGGCCAACGCGAAAAGGCACAGGACGCCCGGTGCGGGAAGGGGCACCGGCACCGACTGATTGTCACTGACCCCGCCGCCGGTCCCGGTACCCGGTCCCAGCGTCCAGTCCGGCGCCTCGGCGACGTACCAGACCAGAGACCATTCCTGGGGCTCGAGAACCGCGAACGGGTCATTCGTGTCAAAGTAGTTAAAGACCGTTTGATGGCTCGGGTCGTTGTATCCGTACTGCGACGGCTGCTGATACATCATCAGGTCATAGCTCGGCGGCTCGATATCGTCCTCGTAGCCCACGATGCCGATCGACGCCTCGAACGGGTTGCCGACCGAAAACGCCGACACCGCCACGTCCGTCGCCTCATCGCCATCCAGGAGGTACGCGAACAGCAACTCACCTTCTTCGAGGACCTGCCCGAACTCCTCCGGCGGGGCGAAGATGTCGCTGAAAACGTAGGAGTAGACCGTCATTCCCCACTCATCGGCGGCGAATCCGTCCTCCTCGGCGTAGAGCGGCGTGGCGCCCAGATCCGGCGGCTCCGCTTCTGCCGGCACGCCGAGCGCGCACGCCATCAGCAGGGCACTGATCAACCCATAGCGCGTGACATACATGTGTAGCAACCTCTCTCTCTTCTTCTCGCGTCCGCGCAGCGGACGCCATTCTCTGAACCCGCGCACACGTAGCGCGGGTTCTTCCTCTTCTCAGCGATGCAAACTAGCGGCGGTTTCGCTCGCCTGCAAGCAAAAATCGGCCCTTTTATCGACCTTTTGCCCCGGGATTCGCGCACCGCACAGGGGGCAGGCTGGATCGAGTCTCATCGATCCGGACTGCCGGGCGGCTCAGAGACGCGGATCGAATCGCCACGGCCCGGGATGAACCAGGTCCGCCGGGGGGACGAGTCGATCCAGCACGGCCGCGGCGAGCTCGGCCACCCCCTCCCCGCGCGGAGTGCAGAGGGACAGGTCGCCATCGACGCGGCGGCCGAGATCGATCCGGCCGGCGATGCGCAAGTCCGGCTGCCGCGTGAGGTTGGGCCACCCATGCGACGCGTCGGTCATCGCGATGAGGAGCTCCGCCTCCGCCATCAGCCCCCGGGCCAGCTCGATCGCCTTCGACTCGATCGGATCGGCCGAATCGCGCAGACCGGCCGTGTCATACCACCGCACGACGAGACCGGCGAGATCGATCAGCCCGGCCGTGTAGTCCCGGGTCGTCGCCGGCTCATCGAGGGTGATCGACATCGTTCGCCCGAGCAGGGCGTTGCTCAGGGTGCTCTTGCCCACGTTGGGCGGCCCGGCCAGAACCACCACGGGCGGCTCGATCAGCCGATTCAGCCGGCGCGATCGGGCCTCGTCTTCGGCCGTCAGCACCGGCCGCGCCCGCCACCGCCGGGGCTGATCCAGAAGCAGATTGACCGCCAGCGGGCTGCGGGCCGCGGCCAGGGCTTCCAGCATCAGCGCCTCGACCGCATCGCGAGCCTCGGGGTAGAGCCGTCGCGGGTCCGCCTCCGCCGATCCGGCCGGACCGGCGCCCAGCTCGCGCAGGCGTGCGATCAGACGCTGGACGACGCGCCGCCCGCCGTGCGGCATCAGCTCGGCGACGTCCCGGGCCGCACGGCAGACAAAGCCGTCGTCGATCCCGCCCAGGCTCGTCAGCCGCAGGGGCCCCACCGGCCAGCCGTCGATGCCGGTCAGCGCCGCGAGGATCGGCTCGACATCGCCCAGAATCTGGATGATCGCGATCGCGCCGGGCGAGGGCGCGGTGACGCGGAGAAACCGGCAGCGCGCCTCGCCCGACGGCGATGACCGCGACGCTGCACCCGGACCTGTTCGCGATGAGTGCGATGGGTCAGCCGGCCGGCTCACGGCCTCACGTCCGCATCATCCGGCACGAGCGCGTGTCGCGCGGCGGCGGCGATCCCCATCAGCGTCAGGTCCGGCACGATGCGGTCGATCAGCTCGTCGTGGGAAAAGAGCAGCTCCGCGTCCCCTCCCGTGGCGATCACCATCGGATACGCGCCGTACGCCTCGGCGTATTGCTCGACGAGCCGCCAGATCATGCCGCGAATACCGTGATACACGCCGTGGAGCATCGCCTGCGTCGTCGAGCGTCCGAACGCCTCGTCGTCGGGGGCATCGAACTTGACATCCGGCAGGGCGGCGGTGTGCTCGTGCAGGGCGTTGAGCTGCAACGACCCGCCGGGCGCGATGGCCCCGCCGTGAAAGGTGCCCTCCCCGTCCACGAAATCGACCGTCACCGCGGTGCCCGCATCGACGATGATGCAGGCCTGTTTGACGGTGTCGAACGCGGCGGCCGCGTTGAGCAGTCGGTCGGGACCCGTCATCGTCTCCGGCTCGAGCTGTCGGCCGATCGGGATCGGCAGGTCGCGGCTGACCCGGTACACGTCCACGGAAAGCTGATCTTCGAGCGTGAGGGCGACGCGATCGGCGATGGCGGCATTCACCGACGCGAGAACGATCGCCGCCCGCGGCGCGTCGGCGATCCGGCGCCACCACGCCGTCATCTGCTCGACCAGCCCGGGCAGCTCGGCATTGCCGAACCGCTCGGACTCCTCCCGTTTGCCGCCCTCGTAGAGAGCGCAGGCCGTGCGCGAATTGCCCACGCTGATCGCGATGAGGTTGAGATCATCGGCCATGTCCTGATTAGTGTAGTCGCCGCACGCCGGTCGCGGTCGATTCGGCTATCCTTTCAGTCATGACCACGACGAACCAGGCCACCCTGATGGACGGCAAATCGCTGGCCGCAAAGGTCCTCGAAGAGGCCGGCATGCAGGTCGAGAAGATCCGCTCCGCCACGGGCGTCACCCCCGCCCTCGCCACCGTTCTCGTCGGCGAGGATCCCGCCTCCGCCACCTATGTGAAGATGAAACGCAAGCGCTGCGAGACGGCGGGCATGCAGTCCGTGCGCATCGAGATGCCGCAGGAGACGACGACCGGGCAGCTCGTCGCGAAGATCAACGAGCTCGGCGCCGACCCGGCCATTCACGGCATCCTCCTCCAGCATCCCGTTCCGGATCATGTTGATGAACGCGCTGCGTTCGAGGCGATCCCCGTCGAGAAGGATGTGGACGGTGTGACCGCGGGCACGCTCGGGCGCGTCGCGCTGGGCATGCCCGCCTACGGCTCGTGCACCCCGGCCGGCATCATGACCCTCCTTGCCGAGTATGACGTGGCGTTGAAGGGCATGGAGGCGGTCGTCGTCGGCCGCAGCCCGATCCTCGGCAAGCCGATGGCCGCGATGCTGCTCAACGAGCACGCCACGGTCACCGTCTGCCATTCGCGCACGCGCGATCTTCCGGGGGTGGTGCGCCGGGCGGATCTCGTCGTCGCCGCGGTGGGCAGGCCGAAGTTCGTCAAGGGCGACTGGATCAAGCCGGGCGCGGTGGTGATCGACGCCGGCTACAACGAGGGCAACATCGGCGATGTGGATTTCGACGCCGCGGTGCAGGTGGCCTCGATGATCACCCCCGTCCCCGGCGGCGTGGGGCCGATGACGATTGCCACCCTCATCGCGCAGACCGCGCGCGCCGCGGCAACGCAGTTGGGGGTGGAGGGGTGAAGGCCGCGGTCGCTGAAGCGACCCCGGCCGGCGCGAGGGGTGCGGTGCTTGGTCACTCGGTCGATAGCGGCGTCGGAGAGGCGGCCGCGGTAATCGACTCCGCCGGCGGCTCGATGCGCAGCGTGCCCGTGCCGAAGACGAGGATGGCGATCACGGCGGCCAGTACAAGCCGGTACCAGCCGAAGACGGCGAGGCCGTGCCTGTTGAGGTAGCCCACGAGCCACTTGATAGCGAGGGCCGCCGACAGCATCGCCACGAGGATGCCGATGATGATCGACATCGCGCCGAGCTGTTGGAACATGTTCGGCCCGTCGGCCATGAGGTTCTTCGCGCCCTTGTAGACGCACGCCCCGCCCAGGGTGGGCAGGCCGAGGAGGAAGCTGAACTCCGCCGCTTGGCGGGGCCGCAGGCCGACGAACATCCCGCCCACGATCGTGATCATCGACCGGCTCGTGCCCGGCCACATCGCGATGCACTGCATGAGGCCGATGACGAGCGCCCGCCGCCAGGTGAGATGCTCGATGTCGACGAAGCTGAAGGAGTCGGCGGGGTCGGCATGCTCATCGCCGTGAAACCGTTTTTTCTGCCAGGGGCCGATGACGATCATGAGCACGCCGCCCACGGCCAGCGCCGCGGTGACGGGGATCGGGAAGAACAGGTTCGCCTCGATCCAGTCATCGATGAAGACGCCGATCACCGCCGCGGGCAGGAAGGCGATCACGAGGTTGATGAAGAGCGTCAGCCCCGGCGCATCGCGACCGAGCAGGCCGAGGATCATCTGCCTGACGCGCTTCCAGTAGAGGCCGAGGACGGCAAGGATCGCCCCGCCCTGGATGACGATACTGAACGCGTCAACAGCGGCCTTCCTTTCCGGGGGCGCATCGAGGTCGAGCAGGGCGGAGACGAGGATGAGATGGCCCGTCGAACTGATGGGGAGGTATTCGGTGATGCCCTCGACGATGCCGAGGATGACGGCCTGGAGGATGGTGAGCTGATCGGGCACGGCGGCGCCGGGAGAGGAGAGCAGGGGAACAGGAGAGCAAGGGGAGCGGGAGAGGGGAGGGATGGTACAGGGTTTTGTCGCAGAGGCTGGCGGTCAGGTCTCGGATGAGTCGCTGAGCCACGGCAGCCAGGCGCGGACGGCTTCGCCGGCCGGCTCGATCGGGTGCGTGCGGATCCGCGAGCGCTGTTCGTTCAGCCACGGGTTGCCCTGGGCATGGTCCTCGCGCAGGGCGTGGGCGAAGGAGCCGTCGCGGACGGCGGCGAGGATCGCCTTCATCCGCCGGCGGGCGAGCTCATCGACGAGCACCGGGCCGGCGCGGTGGGCGCCGAACTCGGCGGTGTTGCTGATCGCCTCCATCATCCCCGCCGGGCCGCGCTCGTAAACGAGATCGGCGACCTGCTTCACCTCCTGGCAGCATTCCATGTAGGCCAGCTCCGGCGGGTAGCCGGCCTCGACGAGCGTCTCGAACGCGGCGAGGATGAGTTCGGTCATCCCGCCGCACAGAACCGTCTGTTCGCCGAACAAATCGGTTTCAGCTTCGTCGGCGAAGGTGGTGTGGACGATGGCGGCGCGGGCGCATCCGATGCCCGCGGCCCAGGCGAGTCCGATCGCCTCCGCGTCCCCGGCGGGCGAATCCCGGTGCAGGGCGAAGAGGCAGGGGATGCCCAGCCCCTGCTCGTAGCGTCGGCGCAGCGTGGCGCCGGGCCCCTTGGGCGCGACCATGATGACCCCGACCTGCTCGGGCGGAGCTATGAGGTTATATCGAATCGTGAATCCGTGGAGGAAGCCGATCGTTGTTCCAACACGCAGATGGGGGGCGATGCGCTCCCGCCAGACTTCAGCATGAACCTCATCCGGCAGGGCGATGATGACCAGATCGGCGCGGGCGACCGCGTCCTCGATGGGAAGCGGATCGAAGCCGCAGGTTTTCGCTCGCCGCGCGTTGGCGGAATCGCGCCGGTTGGCCACAATCACCTCGAGGCCGGCGTCACAAAGATTGAGGGCGTGGGCCGCGCCCTGGTTGCCGAAGCCGAGCACGGCGACGGTCCGGCCCCGCAGCGGCCCGAGAAGCGTCCCTTCTTCCCCGGAGACGAGTCTGAGTGTCATGCCGCACCTGTGCGTGAGCAGCGGGGATCGCGAGAAGCTCCGCGCCCGGGTCGGTCGGTGGCCCGGGCAGGAGGGGGGGCCAATAATCAGGAGACGACAATCGCTGCTCGGTTGATTTCCGTCTGGAGGTCCATGGCCCGTGACCGACACGCGCGAACTGTTCGCCCAGCATAGTCTACGGTGCACGCGTCAGCGC
>JAXHTH010000080.1:0-3099 GCA_034211115.1 Planctomycetota bacterium
CCGTCAGCCCGGACGGCCGGTACCTCGTGTCGATGAACAAGTGGTCGATCGATCGGTTCTTCCCGCCCGGTCCGCTGCTGCCGCAGAACTTCCAGCTCATCGACATCGACAACACCGGCGACAACATGCAGCTCCTCTACGACATGCCGATCGGCATCGGCGAGCCGCATTACGCGCAGATCATCAGGGCGGACAAGCTTGATCCGTGGGAGATCTACCCGGAGATCGGCTGGGATCCGGTCCATCAGCGCGTCGACCTAGAGGCCCCACAGGCCGGCAAGGAACGCATCGTCCGCGAAGGCGACACGGTCAAGGTCTACATGACCGCCGTGCGCAGCCACTTCGTGCCCGAGCGTGTCGAGGTCAACGAAGGCGATCACATCATCTGGCGCATCACCAACGTCGAATCGGCCAAGGACGCGACGCACGGTTTCGCGGTGCCCGTGTACAACATCAACCTCAGCCTAGAGCCGGGGGAGACGGCCACGTTTGAATTCGATGCCGATGTGCCCGGCACATTCAGCTATTACTGCTCGGAGTTCTGCTCCGCCCTGCACCTGGAGATGGCGGGGTACCTGCTCGTGAAGCCGACCGCGCAGGCGAAGCGATAGAGCGCGGCGTGCTCCCGCGCCGCCACGCACCGGGAAGACCCTATGGCCGGTATCATCCAGAGTATCATGGGGCCGCGCGTGCCGCCCGAGGAACTGCGCCGGGATGCGGCGCGGTACCGCCTGCCGACGATCATCTTCACCGCTGCGCGGCTGGCGTTGCTCGTCTCCATCTTCCTGCCCTACTGGCGCATGACGCTGCACGCGCCGCAGTACCCCGACGGCCTGGAAGTGCAGGCGTACGTCAACCGTCTCACGGGTGATGTGAAGGAAATCGACGGCCTCAATCATTACATCGGCATGAGGCCGCTCGACGAAGGCGGGCAGCTCGAGCGGTCAATGTCGATCGCGTCGATCATCGCGCTGATGCTGCTGGTGGAAGGGGCAGCCCTCGTGCATACAAAGTGGGCGGCCCTGCTGACGTTGCCCACGATCGCCTTTCCCGTGTTCTTCCTCGCCGACCTCTTCTACTGGCTCCACGACTTCGGGCAGAATCTCGACCCGGATGCGCCGCTGTCCAATGCCATCGAGCCGTTCACGCCGCCCCTGCTCGGCACGGGCGTCATCGGCCAGTTCAGGACGGTCGCCTCGCCGGGCGCGGGTCTGATCCTCGCGTTCATCGCATCGGCGCTGGTTCTCGTCGGGCTGTACTTCCATCGCCGCGCCTACAAGCCGCTCGTCGAGGCGGTGGGGGAGACGCGCCATGAGTAGCCGAGCTTGCATCATGGTCTTATGGACGATTGCAGTGAGTGTCTCGGCGTCGCGACCCGCCGCCGCCGGTTTCGATCTCGCCGCGGCCATCGAGGCGACCGATGCGGGCGGCGTCATCGAAGTGCCCGTCGGCATCTATCGGGGCCAGTTCGTCATCAACAAGCCACTCACGCTGATCGGTCCGGAGCGCCCGATCCTCGACGGCGGCGGGGATGGCGATGTCATCAAGGTCACCGCGCCGGATGTGACGATCCGGGGCTTTCTCATCCGCAACACGGGCATCAGTCTCGATCGCGAGAACGCCGGCATCACCGTCCTCGCGCCGCGCGTCGTCATCGAGGATAACGTCCTGCGCGATGTCCTCTTCGGCATCTATCTCAAGGGAGCCGAGAGCAGCGTCATCCGCGGCAACGACATCGGCGGCAAGAACCTGCCCGTCCAGCGACGCGGCGACGGCATACGAATCTGGCAGAGCCACGAAACCGTCATCGAGGACAATGTCGTCACCGACAGCCGCGATGCGGTCATTTGGTTCTCCGACGGCGTGGAGCTTCGGCGCAACCGGATCACCAACGGCCGCTACGGCCTGCATTTCATGTACAGTGACGGGAACGTACTGGAGGAGAATCATCTTGAAGGTAACTCCGTTGGTGCGTTCCTCATGTACAGCAAGAACCTCACGCTCCGCCGCAACGTGTGCATCGGCAACCGCGGCCCGAGCGGCTACGGTGTCGGGCTGAAGGACATGGACAACACGGTCGCCGAGGACAACCTCTTCGTCGGCAATCGCATCGGGCTCCAGTTCGACAACTCCCCCTCGTCGATGCGGGTGCATGACGTCTACCGGCGGAACGTCTTCGCTTACAACGACATCGGCGTCGCGTTTCTGCCCTCCGTGAAGCGCAACAGCCTCACGGACAACACGTTCCTCGAGAACATCGAGCAGGTCGCCATCCTCGGGCGGGGCGACTTCCGCGGCAACCACTTCGCCGTCGACGATCGCGGCAACTTCTGGAGCGACTACCGCGGCTACGACCTCGACGGCGACGGCATCGGCGACATCCCGCACAAGGCGTGGAGCCTCTTCGAGAACCTCATCGATCGCGAGCCGAAGCTTCGGCTCTTCCTCTACAGCCCTTCGCAACAGGCGATCGAGATGGCTTCACGCGCGTTTCCGATCGTCCGGCCGGAGGCGAAGTTCACGGACACCGCCCCGCTGATGCAGCCCGTTCTCGGGGCGGTGGAGCTCCGGCGTGGCGGCGCGCCGTGGCCCATCGCAGCGACGGCCGCGGTCATGCTCGGCGCAAGCGCCGTCGTGCTCCTCATCGGCGCGCGACCGTTTCAGATCACTGAACGCGCCGCCTCACCTGACGCTGCCATCGGGGGTGTGGAATGATCGAGGTCGCACATCTGTCGAAGCGCTTCGGCCGGAACCGTGTCGTCGATGATCTCAGTTTCCGCGTGCCCGAGGGCGAAGCGGTCGCCCTCTGGGGCGAGAACGGCGCGGGCAAGACCACAATCATCCGGTGCATCCTCGGCCTGCTGCCCTTCCGCGGTGCGATCGCTGTCGCCGGACGCGATGTGCGGCGCGAAGGGAAGAGCGCCCGACAGGCGATCGGGTACGTCCCCCAGGAGCTGGCGCTGTACGACGATCTGCGCGTCGTCGAGGCATTGGCGTTCTTCGCCCGCCTGAAGCGCGCGCCGACCGATCGGGCCGCCGGGGTGCTGGCTGAGGTCAGCCTCCAGGCGCATCGGCGCAAGCGCATCCGTCAGTTGTCGG
>JAXHTH010000081.1:0-24566 GCA_034211115.1 Planctomycetota bacterium
CCTCGACCCTCGACTCTCGACCCCAGCCCCCTTCCCCCGCGCGTTAGGATGTCCGTTCTTTCTCGGGTCCCGCCCGAAGTGTCTCTCGACCCCGCCGCGGAGCATGAGCCCATGACGCTGAAGCCGATGTGGACGCCGTCCGAGCAGCGCATCTGCCGCACGAACCTCTACGCGTTCATGCAGCAGGTGAACGCGAAGCACGGCACGGACTTCGATCGATACGACCCGCTTTACGACTGGTCGATCGCGAATGTCCGCGACTTCTGGGCCGCGATGTGGGGGTTCGCCCCGATCATGGCCTCGCGCGGGTTCGATGAGATCGTCGACGATCCGAAGAAGATGCCCGGGGCGAAGTGGTTCGGCGGCGCGCAGCTCAACTTCGCGGAGAACCTGCTCCGCTACCGCGATGAGCAGACGGCGATCATCTTCCGAGGGGAGACGATGCACGAATCGCGCACGCTGACCTACGCGGAGCTGTATCAGGACGTGTCGCGTCTCGCCGAGGCGCTGCGGGCCGAGGGCGTCGAGGCGGGCGATCGCGTCGTCGGCTTCATGCCCAACATGCCGGAGACGGTGATCGCCATGCTCGCGGCGACGAGCCTGGGCGCGATCTGGTCCTCCTGCTCGCCGGACTTCGGCGTCAAGGGCGTCCTCGATCGGTTCGCGCGGATCAGGCCCAAGGTCCTCTTCGCCGCCGACGGGTATTACTACGGCGGGCGGCCGTTCGATTCGCTCGAAAAAGTCCGCGGCATCTTCGACCAGCTCGATTCGCACCCGAAGGTCGTCGGCGTGCCGTACACGCGCGAAAAGGACGAGATCGACACGAGCGGCCTGCCCACCGCGGTGCACTACGAGGACTTCATCGCCGATGCGAAGGGCGGAGAGATCGGCTTCGTGCAGGTTCCCTTCGAGCACCCGCTGTACATCATGTATTCCTCGGGCACGACCGGCCTGCCCAAGTGCATGGTCCAGTCCGCCGGCGGCGTGCTCATCAATCAGCTCAAGGAACTCATCCTCCACGCGGACCTCAAGCGCGAGGACAACATCTTCTACTTCACCACCTGCGGGTGGATGATGTGGAACTGGCTGGTCTGTTCGCTGGGGGCGGGTGCGACGATCACGCTCTTCGACGGCTCGCCGTTCCATCCCGACGCCGCGTCGCTGTGGCGGCTGGCCGAGCAGGAGCGGATCTCCATCTTCGGCACGAGCGCCAAGTATCTCGCGGCCCTTGAGCAGGCGGGCGTCAAGCCGCGCGACAGCTTCGACCTCTCCCCGCTCAAGGCGATCCTCTCCACCGGCTCCCCCCTCGCCGAGGAGAGCTTCGATTACGTGTACCGCGACATCAAGGAGGATGTCTGCCTGAGCTCCATCGCGGGCGGGACCGATCTCAACGGCTGCTTCGTGGGCGGCAACCCGATGGGCCCCGTCTATCGCGGCGAGATCCAGTGCCGCCAGCTCGCGATGGATGTGCACGCCTTCGACGATGAAGGCAAACCCGTCATCAACCAGACCGGCGAGCTCGTCTGCACAATGGCGTTCCCGTCCATGCCCATCTACTTCTGGGGCGATGAGGACGGCTCGTCGTACCGCAGCGCGTATTTCGAGCGCTACCCCGGCGCGTGGCATCACGGCGATTTCATCGAGCTCACCGAGCGCAACGGCGTGCGCATGCTCGGCCGATCCGATGCCACCCTCAACCCCGGCGGCGTGCGCATCGGGACCGCCGAGCTGTACCGGCAGGTCGAACCGATGGAGGAGATCGAGGACAGCCTCGTCGTGGGCCAGGACTGGGAGGATGATGTCCGCGTGATCCTCTTCGTGAAGCCTGCCGCGGGATACGAGCTGACCGCCGAGCTCGAGAAGAAGATCAAAAAGGCGATCCGCACGAACTGCTCGCCGCGGCACGTGCCGGCCAAGATCATCCCCGTCGCCGACATCCCCTACACCATCAACATGAAGAAGGTCGAGCTGGCCGTGCGGAACATCATCCACGGCAAGCCGGTGAAGAACCGCGATGCCCTGAAGAACCCCGAGTCGCTGGACCTTTACACGGACCTGGCGGAGTTGAAGGAGTAGGGCCCCCGGAAGGGGGGTCTTGTCGCTTCCCGAGCGATTCTGCCCACGGAGCCGGGCTCTGCGAGCCGGGTCTTCCTGCGTCCGGTCCGGGTGGGCGCTACCACCAGGAAGCGGCTGACTCAGAGAGACACACCCGGTGGACGCGGGCGGCGGAACTCAGCGGGGTTCGTGGCCGCGGCAGGCCGCGACGCGCTGCGGCGCGGCGTGGAGGCGGCCACCCTACGGCCCGATGTGGCCGAGGCCCGCCTTAATCGGATGAATCTATCCATATTCGAGGCGGAATTCCCGCAAAAAGTCCGGCCAACCCTGTTGCCGGAGGCCGCCGATTCCGTATAAAGTATGTAAGTGCTAGCTAAGTAAAGAAAGGGAAGACCTGATCCCTGGTGCCGGCAGAGCGGCAGAGCGGCAGAGCGGCAGAGCGGCGAAGCGACGGAGGGATGACGCGACGGAGGAACGAGGCGACACGCCGGCGAGGCGAAGAGGGACCGAAGCCGGCCGCGGGGTGGAGGAGTCGATTCGAGCCAACAGCCAATGCCCTCCCCATCGTCCTCTCGGCCTTGAGCCTCGATGACGATCCCGAACTCACAGAGCCCGGCTCAACCAACAACCAGTAACCAAAAACCAACAACCGAACCCCCAGTCCGACGAACGACAGCACACAGGAGGTACTCAGACATGTTTCGCATCACGATTCTCAGCACCATCGTCGCGGCGATCATTCTCACCCTTACCCTCAGCCCTGTCGGGCGGTCGGCGACGGAGCCGGAGGCCAGGCTCCGCGTGGGCGTGTATGACAGCCGTGCCATCGCGGTGGCCTATGCCGCTTCCGACTTCAACCCCGTCGACGAGAAGATGAAGCAGTACGAGGCGGCCATGGCGGCCGGCGACGAGTCGAAGGTCGAGAAGCTCGAGCAGTGGGGCGAGCGCAGTCAGCGCCGACTTCATCGCCAGGGCTTCGGCCGCGTCCCCGTCACCGACCTCCTCGCCCACGTGCAGGACCGCTTCCCGGAGATCGCCGAGCAAACAGATGTCGATGTCATCGCTTTCGAGTGCAACTACCTCGCGCGCGATGTCGAGGAAGTGGACATCACGATGGCGCTCGTGTCGCTCTACGACCCGTCCCCCAAGACGCTGAAGACAGCCAGAGAGGTCATGAAGCACGAGCCGATCAGCCTCGAGGAGATCGAGCGGCATCACGAGCATTGAGGGAGTGGTGAGGGATAAGTGATGAGTGATGAGCGATGAGTGAGGAGTGATGAGTTGTGATTCATCAGCGAGCCGGCTCGTCCTCGAGCCCGGGTGCCGTCGAATCATCACTTGCGCTCATCTCGCTGGCGGGGGCGTCGGGTCGTTCGAAGACACCCGGGGCCGGGGACGGCCCGGCTTGCCGTGATGCGTGTATCATTGCCTGTCCTGTCCCTCTGCGTCTCAACGGCGAGTCTGCTGCCCATGCCCACCTACGTCTACCAGGTCATCACGGAAGACGGCTCGGAAGGCGAGATCTTCGAGGTCGTCCAGAAGATGAGCGATGAGCCGCTGACTCGACACCCCGAGACGGGCGAGCCGGTGCGGCGCATCCCCCAGGCCCCGAACATCGCCGGCGACTGGTCCGACGCGTCCACGAAACGGAAGCTGTCGGACGAGAACCTCGACCGGCTAGGGTTCACCAAGTACCAGAAGGCCGGCGGCGGATACTTCGAGAAGCGCGCCGGCCAGGGCCCGGACGTCATCAGCGCCGACGAGTAGACCGGCCCCCCGGAAGCCGGGTTGCCTGGCGCGACGTCGTTGCCGGCTCCGGACACGGGGAAGGTCAGCCCCAGTCGGCGAGCAGGAGCAGGAGGTCGTTGGTGTCGGTGTCGCCGTCGCCGTCCACATCGCCCTCGCAGGTGCCGGTGCAGCCCCAGTCGGCAAGCAGCAGGAGCAGATCTGCCGTGTTGACCACGCCGTCGCCGTTGATGTCGGCCGGTCGGTAGGTTCCGACGGCGGTGACGGTGATCGTGCCGGCGATGCGGAGTCCCTCCAGGTCAACCTCGCCGTACTCGCCGAGATCGAGCGTGCCGAGAACGATGTCGGTCGCCTCGAGGTAGCCGTAGCCGTTCGCGTCCAGCCCGATCTTCAGCTTCGCCTCGATGCCCGGCTCTTCCGGCGGCTCCGGATAGACGACGTGTTCATCAAAGAGGACGATCGGGGCCGGGCCGGCGATGGTGTCCGAGCCGGAGAGATACTCCGGCGGGATCTGGTCCGTCACCTCCACCCAGATCGGGATGAACACGATGATCTTCACCCACACGCCGGTCAGCTCGTACTCGCCCTGGTACTCGGCCGCATCGGGACGGACGGGCGTCGGGGACGTCCAGTAGACGTCTTCGCCCTCCGTCGTCTCGTCGAATCCCCAGGTCACGGGATCATCGGCTGCCGCGAGCGCCGCGAAGACGAAGGGCAGCGACATCGCCGCCAGCGCAAGACCGAGCATGATTCGATTGGACCGCATGGTTGTCCTCCTCCTGGCACGCCCCATACGCTCAGCGTACTTCCGTCGTCTCGATCGTCAAGGATTCTCTTTGCCGGACGCGTGTGATCGGGCCGGAGGGGCCGTTCGGCGGCCGAGCCGACTCTGCATTTCGGACCATCACCATGGACATGACCCCCCAGCGCTGGCGGTATCTGGGCAACTACCTGCGAGAAGTCTTCGGCGGGCAGGATCCGCATCTGGCCGGCCTGATGGACGAGGCGGTCGAGGCGGGGCTGCCGGACATCGCGGTCAGCGCCGACGTCGGCCGGCTGCTGATGATCCTCACGTCGATGACGCCCGGCCGGCTGGCGATCGAGGTGGGCACGCTCGCCGGCTACTCGGGGATCTGGCTCGCGCGTGGACTCAGTTCAGGGGGCCGGCTCATCACCATCGAGAAGGAGTCGGGGCACGCGGACTTCGCGCGGCGGCAGTTCGAGCGGGCCGGCGTGGCGGATCGCGTCGAGCTGCGCCACGGCGACGGGCTCGCCGAACTCGATCGGCTCGCGGACGAGCTCGCGCCGGGCTCGGTGGATGTGGTCTTCCTCGATGCCGAGAAGACGGAGTACCCGGACTACTGGCGGATCCTGAGGCCGCTCATCGCGGTGGGCGGCCTGATCCTCGCCGACAACGTCTGCGGCGCCGGTTCGTGGTGGATGGACTGCGAGGGCGTTCCGTCGCGCGAGGCGGCGGATCGGTTCAACCGGCTGGTGGCCGAAGACACGGATTTCGAGGCCGTCGCCGTCCCGCTGCGCGAGGGCGTCCTCATCGGCCGGCGGGTCAGACAGGCGTGATGGTGCCGCGGGCGGAAGCGAAGCGAAAGGTCGTGCCGACTTCGAGCCAGACGAGAGACACGAACGGGCGGGACGCCCCGTTCCACCAATCACTTTCTCGTCGTCAGGCGCCGAGCGTGTAGCGGACGAACTGCTTGACGGCCACGTCGGCGGGGAGGACGTCCTTGACCATCGTGGACTCGTCGAGCACGTACTTCTGGTTGAGCAGCGTCTTCTCTTCCAGGTACTTGCGGACCTTGCCCTGAGCGATCTTCTCGGCGATCTCCTCGGGCTTGCCGGACTTCTTCGCCTCCGCGAGCGCGTCCTCCTCGATCTTCCTGATCTGCTCGGGGGGCACGTCGTCGGCGCTGATGCCCAGCGGATCGTGGAAGACGATGTGCTGGCAGAGTCCCTTGAGCAGATCGTCGTCGGCGTCGCCCTCGATCTGGAGGAGCACGCCGCGCTTGCCGTCGTGATGGATGTATTTGCCGAACGCGCCGCCTTCGAGCTTCACGCCGCGGGCGAAGTTGACGTTCTCGCCGGAGGTGATGCGGAGCTCGTCGATCTCCCTGGTGATGGCGTCGGTGGGGGTGATCTCGCCGGCCGGTTGCTTGAGGGCCTCGGCGACGACGTGCTCGACCATCTGCTGGAACTTCTCGTTCTTGGCGGTGAAGTCGGTCTCGGTTCGGACCTCGACGATGGCGGCCTTGTCGCCCTCGATGGCCACGCCGATGCGCCCCTCGCCCGTGACGCGCTCCGTGCGGGTGTCCATCTTGCCCTTGCGCTTGGCGCGGAGGTATTCCTCGGCGGCGGCGAGGTCGCCGTCGGTTTCATTGAGGGCCTTCTTGCAGTCCATCATGCCCAGGCCGGTCTTCTCCCGGAGGGCCATCACGTCCTTGGCGGTGAAGCTCACGGTAGGACACTCCCTTCACGTTTCCTGTCAGCGTTGGTGTGTGATCATGGCCGGCCCAGGCCGGAGGCTCATTCCCGCGCCGGCTCCTTGGTGGCGGCGAAGGCGGCGGTGGAGGCGGAGCCGTTCTCCCGCTCCCGCGGATGCTCTTCGCCGCTGTCCGGCGCGGCGGGCTCGTCCTTGGCGCGGAACTGGGCGCGGGAGGATCGTCGTCGCGGGGGGCCCTCGGCGGCCGGCTCCTCGCCCTCCTTCTCCTGCGCCCCGCGACCCGTCTTGCCCCGCGTCACCGCGTCGCACAGCTCGCGGACGACCACCTCGATGGATCGCATCGAGTCGTCGTTGCCGGGGATGGGGATGTCGACCACGTCCGGGTCGCCGTCGGTGTCGATGAGGCAGATGGTGGGGATGCCGAGGCTGCGGGCCTCCAGCAGCGCGTTGATCTCCCGGTTCACGTCGACGACGATCAGCGCTCCGGGCAGCTTGTCCATGTTGCGGATGCCCTCGAGGTTGCGGGTGATCTTGCGTTTCTCCCGCAGGAGCTGTGAGGTCATCTTCTTGGAGTAGGTCTCGATCTCGCCGCTCTCCACGAGCCGCTCCAGCTCGACGAGGCGCTTGAGCCGCTCGCGGATGGTGCGGAAGTTGGTGAGGGTCCCGCCCAGCCAGCGTTCGGTGACGTAGGGCATCCCGACATCATGGGCGTACTTCTCGACGGATCCGCGGGCCTGGCGCTTCGTGCCCACGAAGCAGACGTCCCTACCCTCGGAGACCGCGTTCTGCACGAACCGCTTGGCGAGAAGCAGGCCCTTGATCGTCTGGCGGATGTCGATGATGTGGATCTTGTTGCGGGTGGCGAAGATGTAGGGGGCCATCTTCGGGTTCCAGTTGCTCCGGCGCTGGCCGAAGTGGATGCCGGCTTCGATGAGATCCCTGACAAGCGAGTCGGCCATGACGTTCCTTTCGCAGCGACACCGGCGGGTCGGGGAGTGGGATCCGGGCGAATCCGGCGACCGGCCCGCGCAAGGGCGCTTGGGCTTGGAGCCCGCGTTCGGGCCCCGAGGATGCTGAGAAGAGCGGTCAGGATCGGCGGGCACGCCCCACTCCGCGTACCGCCGCCGTGTCCCCACTGCGAGGACGGAAAGGCCCGATTGTAAACCGCGCCGCCCCCTTCTTCAACTGCCGCCCCGCTTTCCGGTGCACCGGGGCGATGCGTCAGGGACTCAGCCGGCGGGGCGTGCGAAGGAGCTTCACCGCCCCGCCGACGATGGTCGCCACCGCCCGACCCCGCGCCGATCGACCGTGAAACGGACAATTCCGCCCGGTGGTGGCGAACTCGTCCGCGTCGATCGTCCAGGGCAGGTCCGGGTCGATGACGGTCACGTCGGCCGGTCCGCCGACGATGAGCGCGCCCAGCCAGACCTTGTCCAGCCCCAGCAGCCGGGCGGGGTTGATGGTCATCATCGCGAGCATCGAGGGCCAGTCGAGGACGCCGTCATCGATGAGCGCCTCGGCGTAGAGGGCCAGGGCGCAGTCCACGCCGACGATGCCGAACGCCGCATCCGCGAAGTCCACCGACTTCCGCGACGCCGCGTGGGGGGCGTGGTCGGTGGCGAGGATGGTGATCGTCCCGTCGGCGATCGCCTCCTTGAGCTGTGCGATGTCGCTCGCCGTGCGGAGCGGGGGGTTCATCTTCGCGTTCGTGCCCTGCTCCCGGCAGGCGTCCTCGGTGAGCAGCAGATGATGGGGGCTCGCCTCGCCGGTGACGGGCTGGCCCTCGGCGCGGGCGGCGCGGATGATCGCCGCCGACCCGCCGCAGGAGACGTGCTGGGCATGGTAGCGGCAGCCGATGTCGCTATTCAGATCGATATCGCGCCGGATGATCGATTCCTCGGCCTCGGGTGGCCAGCCGATGAGGCCCAGCTCCTCGGCGAGGGGGCCGGCGTTCATCGAGGCCCCCTTCGTCATCGCCGGGTCCTGGCAGTGCTGCATGAAGCAGCGATCGGCGGCGCGGGCCGCCTCGAGAACATCGGTCATGATCGCGGGATCGGCGATGCAGTCGCCATCGTCGGAGAAGGCGATCGCCCCGGCGCGGGCGAGGGCCTCGATGTCGGCCGGCTCGGCGCCGAGACGTCCCCTCGTGCCGCAGGCGACGGGGAACAGCCGCGGACCGCCCGCCTCCGCCGACCGGTGGAGGACGAACTGGATCGTCTCCGGGTCGTCCAGGGGCGGGGATGTATTGGGCATGCAGCAGACGGCGGTGAACCCGCCGTTGATCGCCGCCGCCGAGCCGCTGGCGATCGTCTCCTCGTGCGCCCCGCCGCTGGGCTCGCGGAAGTGCACGTGGATGTCGATGAGGCCCGGGGCGACGAGGCAGCCCTCCGCATCGAGCCGCCGGCAGTCGGGTGGCGCATCGATGCGGCCGGGGCGGGGCTCGATCTGCGCGACCACCCCGTCGGCGAGCAGGACGTCGGCGGTCTCATCGAACCCGCCGGCGGGGTCGATGACCCGTCCGCCGTGGATGAGCAGGGGCTCCATGCGGGGCCAGTATAGGGCGGGTGAGGGGGGCTTACTCGTGCGTCGCCTCGCCGGCGTGTTCGTGTTCGGCGGCCTCGCAGGCCTCCGCGGCCTCCTCCGGCGTGTAGGCCCGGCTGAGATCATCGCCCCTGAGGTACACCGAATCGGCGATGAGCATGATCGTGTACTGCGGCTCGGTGATGGCCTCGATCTCCTCCGGCGTGGCGCCGGAGACCTCCGCGAAATGGCGCCGCTGCTCGACGGGCGTGACGTTCACGTGCCCGTCGCCGTGCGCGACGAGTTCGTGCCCGATGGCGTCGGTGGGAAGGTGGAAGCCCTTGTCCTCGCACATCACGAACAGCTCGCCGCCGTGGTCATCGGTGATGAGGGCCCAGCAGCCGGAGGTAGTGCACATCTTCGTGATCGTGCCGTGGACGATGATGTCCTGCTCATCGCCCTTCACCGCCCCCAGCGCGACGAGGTCGTGGGAGACGTCCGGGTTCGCGCCGTAGTGATGCCACCCTTCCTCTCGGGCGGTGGCGTAGGGCGAGGTTGTCTGACAGCCGGCGGCGAGCAGGCACACGAGAGCGGCGAGGGGAAGCAGTCGCAAAGGCATCGATCGTTCTCCTTCGTGGTCGGGGCGGCCGGGCGGCCTGATCGGCCCGAAGATCGGCCCAAAGAGATAAGCGGCTGATCCTATCCCCGCATCCCGACGGGGCAAAGAAAAACCGCCCACCGTCGTGCGGCGGGCGGTCGGGGTCGATTCCGGGACTTGGATCGATCCCGGATGTGGGGCAGGATCACTTCTTCGTCACGGCCTCGCAGGGCGAAGAGCAGCCGTCGCTCTTCTTCTCGCTGACCGAGCCGAGGCTGACGGTCCTGGCCTTGACGTCCGCCTCTGCCTGGGTGGCGTTCTGCATGTCGGCCATCACCGCGGCGAGGGTGAGATCGGCCGCCTGCATCGGGCACCCCTCGGCGCCGGCGACCTTCTTGATCTCCATCATCAGCGAGAGGTACGCCTCGGCGGCCGTGCGGGCCAGCGTGTCGCACTTGGTGCACTCGTAGGTGAGGTAGTTGGCCGGGCTGGCGGTGACGCAGGAGCCGCAGCAGTCGCCGGCCTTGGTGCTGGCGAGGGCGGCGTTCCTGACGCCGTCGCAGGGCTGGCTGCAGTCGTTCTTGGCGCTGGCGAGGGCGGCATTCTTGACGCCATCGCAGGGCTGGCTGCAATCGCTCTTGGTGCCGGCGAGTGCGGCGTTCTTGACGCCGTCGCAGGAGCCGCAGCAGTCGCCGGCCTTGGTGCTGGCGAGGGCGGCATTCTTGACGCCGTCGCAGGGCTGGCTGCAGTCGTTCTTGGCGCTGGCGAGGGCGGCATTCTTGGGAGTGCCGCAGGGCTGGCTGCAATCGCTCTTGGTGCCGGCGAGCGCGGTGTTCTTAACGCCGTCGCAGGAGCCGCAGCAGTCGCCGGCCTTGGTGCTGGCGAGGGCGGCGTTCTCGACGCCGTCGCAGGGCTGGCTGCAGTCGCTCTTGGTGCCGGCGAGGGCGGCATTCTTGGGAGTGCCGCAGGGCTGGCTGCAATCGCTCTTGGTGCCGGCGAGGGCGGCGTTCTTGACGCCGTCGCAGGGCTGGCTGCAATCGCTCTTGGTGCTGGCGAGGGCGGCGTTCTGCGTGCTGCCGCAGGAGCTGGAGCAGTCCGAGCCGGTGGTCATGGCCACGGTCTGAGCGTTGGCCTGGCGGTCCATGAACGCCTCGAACTGGGCGACCATCGGCCGATAGGCCTCGTCCTCGGACAGGACGGTCATGAGGCCCTTCATCGCGTTCGCGCCCGGGCAGCACTCGCTGCCGTTGGCCTTGCCGATCTTCGTGACCTGGGCGAGGTACGCGCGGGCCGCGTTCTCGACCGGGCAGTCGCTCTTCTTCGTCGCGACCTGCATCGCGGGACAGCAGGACGAGCCGCTCGCCTTGGCGGCCTTGTCGCCGCACGACTCGCCGCCGAAAACGGAGACCGAGGAGACGGCGAAGGTCAGACAGGCGGCGACCAGACACGTCGCGAACAGTCGGTTGGTGAGCATGCGCATCGAATCAGTCCTCCAAACTCGTTGTTTGCGTGGGATGAACGTTTTCAGACAGGAGTTCGCGCTCCGCCGGGCGGGACGTGCGCGACTCTTTGGCCAAACCTGTGACAAGCGCCGGCCGGCGTTCGTCTATTCCGTCAAACGCCGCGGTTTGCCCGCCGACCTATGATGGAGCGGTAATGGACGATTCGGTCCGACAAGAACGGCTGGGGGTGCTGGCCAGGAAGGCCCGCACGCTGCCCGCGACGCCGGGCGTCTACCTGATGAAGGACGACGCCGGCCGCGTGCTCTACGTGGGCAAGGCCGGTTCGCTGCGCAGCCGCGTCGGATCCTATTTCGTCCCGTCCACCGATCTGGGGCCGCGCAAGCAGCCGATGCTCGACCTCGTCGTCGACTTTGACGTCATTGCCTGCGAAGGGGAATGGGAAGCGCTGCTCATGGAGGCGCGGCTGATCAAGGACATCCGACCGCGGTTCAACAGCGCCGCCACCGATGATCGCACCTATCCCTATCTTGTCATCACCACCCGCGACGACTTCCCGGGCGTGTACATCACGCGGACGCCGGGCGATCCGTCATTCAAGGGCGCGCGGGTGTTCGGGCCCTTCACCTCCGTCTATGCCCTCCGCGAATCCATCCACCTGCTCCAGCGCGTGTTCAAGTATCGCACCTGCACGCTGGACATCAAAGACGGCGACCTGAAGAACGAACGCTTCCGGCCCTGCCTGCTCTACAACATCGACCGCTGCACCGCCCCCTGCGCCAACCGCATCACGAAGGATCGCTACCGCGAGGACATCCGCCGCTTCATCCGCTTCCTGACGAGCAAGCGCAGCGTGATGCTGCGCGACATGCGCCGCGAGATGGAGGAGGCCTCGGAGGCCCGGGAGTACGAGAAGGCCGCGATTCTGCGCGACCAGATCATCGCCATCGAGAAGCTCGATGAGCGCGAGAAACGCGCGAAGGCCGCCGAAACCGACTGGCAGCCGGAGGTTACGATGTTCGCCGGCGACCCCCGGAAGGGATTGCGCTCGCTCCAGCACACACTCGGGATGGAGCAGCCCGTTCGCTGCATGGAGGCCTTGGACATCGCCCATCTCCAGGGCGGCGAGACCGTCGGGTCAAAGGTCAGCTTCATCGACGGCCGGGCGTTCCGAGACGGCTACCGCCGCTACAAAGTGAAAACCGCCGCGCCCGGCGACGACTACATGGCCATCCGCGAGGTCGTCAGCCGGCGCTACCGCGATGCGGGGCGGGGCGATGAGCTCTATCCCGAGGTGATCCTCATCGACGGCGGACTCGGTCAGCTTCACGCGGCCCTGGAAGCGTTCGCGCAGCTTCAGGTCAAGCCGCCCATGGTCATCAGCCTCGCGAAGAAGGAGGAGTTGATTTACACGCAGGACCGTGCCGCCCCCATCCGCCTCGGGCGCGACAATGCGGGCCTGAAGCTCTGCCAGGCGATCCGCGATGAAGCGCATCGCTTCGCCCAGCACTATCATCATATTTTGAGGAGGAAGCGGGTGTTGGAGGAGGAGTAGGGGAAGGGACGGAGCGACGAAAGGGGAAGAGACGGAGAGACGGAGTGACGAAGAGATGAGGTTGTGCTGTTGTAAAGCCGCGACGAGTGGTCGCGGTTCACGTTGACTGTTTCCGCAGGTGATCGGCGACACGATCGGCCAGGTCGGCGCCGTAGTGAATACGCATGTAGAGCAGCTTCCGGTCCAGTTCGGACAGCTCCGGATGCGCGCGGGCGATGGCCTGCATCGATCGCCAGCGGGCCTGGCGGGAGAGACGCGTAGCGAGCTGGAGCCGCTTCTCGGGACCCGCCCGGCGGAGGAGTTCGATCCAGATGCGCTCGGCCTCGGGGTGCGTGTCGTTCATGGCAGTCTCTATAGTACGGTCATGCCGGCCGTCCGCGTTGAACAGCACGGCGAGGATGTGCTCCTCCACATCAAGGCCGTCCCGGGCGCTTCCCGCGACCAGGTCGCCGGGGTGGTCGGCGATCGGCTCAAGGTCCGCATCAGCGCGCCCCCGGAAGGGGGCAAGGCGAACAAGGCGATCTGTCGCCTGCTGGCGAAGGCGCTCGGCATGAAGGCGAAGGATGTCACCATCGTCTCGGGCCAGACGAGTCCCGAAAAGGTCATCCGCATCGCGGGCGCGAGGGCGGATCAGGTCGTCGAAAAGCTGGGTTGATCAACGCGCAGGCTGCTTGTGATGGGGCCGGTTGTCGTAGGTGATGACGAAATCCCAATGCTGTTCGGGTAGTCCCTCCCTGAGGGGATTGCGGTTCACGTACTCGATGCGCCCGCGGACATCTTCGGCGGTGTAGAGGAACACCTTGTACGGGCGCTGGGACCAGATGGGGTGATCAGGGTCGATCGTCTTCTTCCGGGGGCGAAGACGCAAGCGTGAAGCGTCGGCAAGCTTTGTCAGCATGGTCAGTGCATCATCGCGATGTCTTCGGATGACGAGATGTGCGTGATTTGACAGGATCGCGCAGGCGTACACCGTGTAGCGCTCTGCACTGATGACTTCACGAAACGCATCCGCAACGACTTGTCTCTTCGCATCGTCAAACCAGATGATCGGGAAGTTCAGCAGCGGTTCCGCTTTGCGATAGAACTTGCGCAGCTCATCCCGCGAAGGTTGCTCTTCCGGGGGTCGGCGTCCGTGGTGGATCGGACCCAGCGGCGCGAGCTTCACATCGTAGAAGTCCTCCGATCCGCTCCCGCGCAGATCATTGGGAAGCCAGTGTCCGTAGCCGGTGAGGATGAGGTGATGCGCGATCACGCGGCGGTGGCGGGTGGTTGACATGTGGTATCCCCCTGTCCCGGAGAGGCGAAGACGCAAGCGTGCGGCGGATGCCTCCCATGTGTTCGACGATGAAGCGATACAGACACCCATTCAATATACGCGATGTGTCCCCGACGCATGCTTGCGTCTTCGCACCCCCGGAAGTGTCAGGGATCCCCTTGACACCCGTCGATACGTGCTTCATACTCCCTGCATGAAACCCTTACAGATACCGAATCTGTCGACGCTCGATGAGCCTCCTTCTTGGTGTAACGCCCGCGGGCATCTCGACCGCTCCGCCTGCGTGGAGGTGCGGGTCTCGGAGGTGCGGCGTCTGGCGCGGTGCGTCATCGAGAGTGGGCGGTATCGCCCTGATGGAAAAGGACTTACGCAGGTCGTCTCCCCGCTCCCCCACCAGCAGCGGGCCCGCACGGGCGACGGGCGCGTCGCCTCGGGCATCATCACCATCACCGCCCGGCAGGTGCACGAGCTCCACGCCGGCCGCACGCCGCGGAAGCTGGCCGGCGACCGCCGCACGCCCCGCGCCCCGGTCATGCGGCCGGGGTACTGGCTCGACGACCGTCCCTTCCGGTGCCGCGTCACACGCGCTGACCCGTTCGTCATCCCCTTCGACCGCGGGCTGGAGGGCAATCCCAACAAGGGGGCGTGCCGGTGCAAGATGATCGGCCTGCCCGAGACCTGGTCACAACCGCTGCGGATCGAGAAGTGGGTGTTCCCGAAGCGCATCCGCCCGGCGTACTACCTGATCTGCCCGGGCACGTTCCTGCACCGTAATTTCCCGGCGGGGAAGGATCCGCGTCTGCCGCCGCTGAGCACCTGCGGGTCCGGGCGGAAGGCGACCGGCTGCCCCCAGCGGGCGCTGAAGCTGTTGCTCGTGCAGTGCACGCCTCGGGAGTATCGCGATGCCAAGGCGGCCCGGCTGTGGATCGACAGCATCCCTCCGCGCGTTATCGAGCGCTACCGCGCGGAGATCAACCTGCTGATGGTGCGATATGGCCCGATCATGCCGCCGCGGGTGCTGCTCTGTCCGCGCTGCCTGGGCACGAAGTACGGCAACGACCCGGAAACCGTCCGCTAGGGCTGGCGGAGGCGCAACAACAAGCCGGACACCACGCGCACCGCCGGCATCCGCCAGCGCCTCACACCCCCGGAAGGAGCGCCCCCGCCCCCGCCCCCGGAGGTCTTACCCGCGGAACTATCCCTACCGGGGGCCAACGAGCCCACCGAGCGCAAGCGCACGCCCAGGTCCTCGCTTGCGTCTTCGCAGGAAGCCACCACCGCCGAGGTCTGCGCCTGCCTCGAAGGGATCCTCACCACCCTCCGCCGGGCCCGCGCAGCGCGGGAGCTCGTCGCAGACGAGGAGGTGAGCAAGAAGAACGAGGGTCAGGCATCGCCGGATTGACCATCACCTGCCCGGTTGAATCAGGTCGTTTCAGGCAGCAACTCCTCGAACTCAAGCATGCCGCGTCTGCCAAGCTGATTGATAATGTCCTCCGCCTGCGCCGCGGCTGCACCGCCAGCGTTCATGCCCGTCTCGAGCACTTCTCTCGCATTTTTGCGCCATCCGATGACACGCCACCCCTCATCGTCGCCCTCAACGAGGCGCCCGAGGATCGAGACGGCGAGCGCGGGATCGGCATCTGCGAACTTCACAAGCTGCTCCACGATCCGGTCGTCCGGTTCAGGTTTCCGGACAACTTCAACGAAAGCCTCCAGATTCTGCAGTGACCACTTCGCATCAAACGCGCCAGAGCTGAACCAGTAGCCGAACGTCGCCGCCGTCGGATCCTTTTCCGCATCCTGTTTGCCGATCGCCTTCCAGTGCCACTCCCACAGCTTCTTGAAGCGTTCAATCGCTGCCGGAGGAACCTTGTCCTGCTGCTGCCGAAGGCTCCTGCCGACGAACTCGATAGCATGCGTGCGGACCGGCTCGATCGTCTTCGTGAGCAGGCGCTGGATGATCTTGTCGTCCGATTCGAGATCGACGTCGCCGCGACCGTAGAGCACCATGAGGTGCTCTCCCAAGTGGTCCAGGGCGCGGTTGTGCCCTCCGCGCGGATACTTCACGTCCTTGATGTGGTCGACCGCGAAGCTGAATTGCTCCCGAAGCACGTTGTAGAATTCAATGTGAGGCCGACAGGCCAGGAGGAATGTGCTCCACGCCGCCCAGCCATACGCGGTGGTCGGGTCGGTCTCTATGCCGCTGAGGTCGAAGATCGTTGCGGCCCGCTCTGTTATCCACTGTCGGTCAACCCAATAGAGTAGCCCGAGGCGCCAGCCGAAGACGGCATGCGCAACAAACGGGTCGGCTGATCCCTTCGTCAGGATGTCCTCAAGGGCGTTCCTGACCTCCGGCATCACCTTCTCGAACCCGCCCTCGATTACCTTCCGGCCATCCCTCTCAACCGCTGACGCCTCGGCGACCCAGTGCGCGAACGCGAGCAGCGCGTGCAGCGCATGCCCCGCCGGCCGGTTGAGCGAAGGCGTCAAGAAATCCGCTGTTCTCGGGTCGAACTCCTCATCGGCGAGCGGTTCCGCCGACACGTGCACGTCCGACCTCAACTCATCCACAACGTGCCAGAGGTCGTCTCGATAACGCTGATCAACCTTCGCCCGGCAGGCGTCGCGGACAAGATCCGCGATCGTGTTGCGTGTCCAGCGCCAATCCTTGTCCACCAATGGCTCGGTGGCCCCAGGCGGTCTGACGTCCTCATCCGCCGGGCGTCCCAGCACCCATTTACAGAGCGCGAGAGTCGGCTTGAGATCGATCGTCGCGTACTCCTTGGTTGACTCCCGGACCGCCTCCAGAAACCGGCGCACATAGATGGCGTAATGCCCTTCCAAGCGAGTGGCCTGCCTGGCGCACTCCCGCAGGTTCGTCCGTACGTACTGGCCGAACTGCTGTGCCAGCCCTTCGTATGCGGGGCCTTCCGCGCGCTCCGGCTCTTCCTTCCATTCGGAGAGCTTCTCCACCACCTCCTCGAAGCTCAACTCCGACAACTCGTCAGCTGTGTATGGGCTCTCACTTCCCCACCGCGTGCGCACGATCATGTTCAGATACGCGAATTCCGGCTCGCCGTGCTCACGCCGCATCCGCTCGTAATGAGCGAGGCGTTCGCCTTCCAGATGGTCGCGGATCCAATGCCACTTCTGGAACCTCCACCAGTCGCGGCGCTGTTCTCGATCCTCATCCGTCGGCTCTCTGTCCAGGTTTGCGCGGATGCGATCATCGAAGCCGCTCAAGTCGGGGCCCTCATCGATCCAGCCGAGGAAAGTCGCACGCTCCTCTTGGTCCAGCAGATCGAAGTGCCTGCCGGCAAGCATGCCGTACTCGTACTTGAACCGGTAGTCATCGAACAGTGATCGGTCCATCATCGTCTCGCGGACAAGATCACCCGCCTGGTCGGCGAACCGGTCGATGAGGTGGATTCGGATGCGCTTGAAGATCGGGAACTCATGCCTTTCCACAAGGCCCAGCACGTCGACCAGGGAGATCCCACCATTGGCGATGGAACTCTCCGCGGCCTCCCGGATACACCCCACGAGCTTCGCGGCGATTTCGTGGTCGGAGTTCTGATCATGCTCCTCTACCGCAGCGCGCCATGCCGTGGATGAATCGTCCTTTTCACTCGAGTAGGGGATCGCCCTCACGCCACGATCGAGCTGCTCGAGCAGGAACACCACAAGCTCACGCGGGCGAACCTTGACCAATGCCGGGACAACATCTCCTTTGAGCGACTCGCCGTACCAGTACGCTTCCCTTCGCCCGTCTCGGTCTTCCCGTCCCAGACGCTTCAGATTGAAAGCAGTCCGGGCAAGACGCATCGCCATCGTCCCCTTTCCTGCACCCGCGATGTGCGCGCAGACTTCACCGATGTCTTTCAGGTCGAGCTCACGCAGCACACCGCCCTTCGCTGCCTCCTCGATCTTCGGGACAAGGCGCACGCCAAATCGAGCCGGCATTGCCTTTGCCGCGTCGAGCATGTCGTGGATGACGCACCAATTGTCCGTTGTGATCTCCTCAAGAACGGCCGTGACTTCCTCCGGTGCCTCCTTGGCCATGCGCGCCAAATACTGCGACGGCGGCCATTTCTGGTATCGGATACTTCCATCGGGGAATCGCTCAGCCGGCAGTGGCTTCTCAAAGATCCGCTCCTTGCGAAGCGGCTCGATCCACAGTGGATTGACGAGCGCGCTGAAGAAGTAGCGTTCGTGTGCTGGAGAACTCATGCGGTCGATCGCCGCGTGCACGAGTTCACTGGTTGGCGGCGTGAAGGATTTCATCCAATTCGCTCTTCACAGTGAAGAATGAACCCACTGGAGCATAGAGGATCGTTTCAAACCGCTCGAAATGCGCGTGGAGTTCACGTTCGGGGACTGGTTCTTTCGGCTCGCGCGGAAAGTGAACCTGACTCTTGAACCACTTGTGTTCTTGTTCGAACCGGCGCACAAGCGCTGCGCTCGTGGATTCTCTGGAACCCGTTCGTCTGATGAGCGCACGAAACATCGCGTGGTATCGCGATTGCCTCTTCTCACGGTCACGGCGGGTACGGTGAAGGGTCACAAGCTTGTCGATCTCGCGATAGACCGCAATCGGAATGGCAGCCTCGGTGGGAGGTCCACCCGGGGCATCGAACAATGAACCAGGATCTGTCTGATCCGGGGGATTCGGCCAGTCTTCATAGAACCGGTCAACGTGATGTTCATAGTTGATCCGAGACGATGCCAATTCACCATCGAGGACGAATGGAAGGCGGTCTCCGATGTCGCGGATGGCGTGCGCCAGGAATCAAATCCGTCCAGGAAGATCAACCTGCCCCAGAAGCTCGACGGCGCCCTCGTAGGCTGGCGCCAGCGACTGTGCCTCGTTCCGGAACCACTCCAGCAGCTCACACCGTCTTGTTGTCCAGACGCGTGCTCTGTGATCATCAGGATCCGATGCTGGCGGCGTTTCTGCAGGCGACGTCGTCATGACAACGATTATTGTAGCCGGCCTCGCCGCCGCCGGTCCGGGCACGCACTGCCCGGCTCGGATCGCGTGAGCGCGCGCGGATCGCAGCCCAAAGCCTCCGCCTTGCGGCGTTTCAGCTTTCAGTTTTCAGTTTTCCCGCTTTCCGCTTTTCCGTTCACGCGGGCGAGGGCAGGACGCCGCCGGCGGGCTCGTCGCCGAGGTCGGGGTCGGCGGGGGCGGGGGCCTGCTTGGGCGGGTGGGCCGCCGCTTCCTTTTCCAGAAGCTCCGCCACCGTGGGCTTGTCGAGCACCTGGCCGCTCATGATGCGCTTGATGTCATCGCCGGTGAGCGTCTCGTACTTCAGCAGGGCCTCGGCGAGGGCGATGACCTTGTCCCAGTTCTCGCTGATGAGCCGCTCGGCCTCGCGGTAGGCCTCGTCGATGAGGCGTCGGATCTCCTCGTCGATCACCCGCGCGGTGTCATCGGAGTATTCCTTCTCGGGGAGGAACATCTCGCGGTTCTCGTTGCCCGCGTAGTTGACGAAGCCGAGCTTGTCGGACATGCCCCACTCGAGAATCATGTGGCGTGCGTACTGGGTGACCATCTGGATGTCCATCGCCGCGCCGGAGGAGACATCGGCGGTCTTGCGCTGCTCGGCGATGCGCCCGCCGCAGAGGACGCGCATGGTGGCGAGCAGGTATTTCATGCCGTAGCCGTAGCGGTCCTTTTCGGGCAGGGAGAAGGTCGCGCCCAGCGCCTGGCCGCGGGGGATGATGGTGACCTTGTGGACGGGGTCGGCATCGTCGAGGAGGGCCTGGACGACGGTGTGGCCCGCCTCGTGGTACGCGGTGGCGATGCGCTCCTGCTCCTCGATCTTGCGGCTCTTGCGGGCGCGTCCGAAACGGATCTTGTCGCGTGCCTCCTCGAGGTCGGCGAGATCGACGAGGTCCTTGTTGGACATGGTGGCGAGGATGGCCGCCTCGTTGATGAGGGCGGCGAGGTCGGCGCCGCTGAACATCGGCGTGCCCCGCGCGATGACCTCCAGACTCACTTCCGGCGACAGCTTGATGTTGCGGCTGTGCACCTCGAGGATCTGGCGTCGGCCGAGGATGTCCGGCAAGGGCACCTGCACCTGCCGATCGAAACGGCCGGGCCGGGTCAGGGCCGGATCGAGCACGTCGGCGCGGTTGGTGGCGGCGATGACGATGATCTGATGATGCGCCTCGAAGCCGTCCATCTCGACGAGGATCGCGTTGAGCGTCTGCTCGCGCTCGTCATGCCCGCCGGTGGTGAACCCGCCCCCGCGCCGGCGCCCGACGGCGTCGATCTCATCGAGGAAGATGATGCAGGGCGAATTCTCTTTTGCCTGTTTGAACAAATCCCTGACGCGCGACGCTCCGACACCGACGAACATCTCAACAAAGTCGGACCCGCTGATGGAGAAGAACGGAACGTCCGCCTCGCCGGCGATTGCCTTCGCAAGCAATGTCTTTCCGCATCCGGGCGGGCCGACGAGAAGCACGCCGCGCGGGATTCGCCCGCCGAGGCGCTGGAACTTGCCGGGGTTCTTGAGGAACTCGACGATCTCGTTGACTTCGTCCTTCGCCTCGTCGACGCCGGCCACATCGTTGAAGGTGACATCGACGGTGTCCTTGGAGGAGATGCGGTGGCGCGACTTGCCGAAGCTGCCGAGCATGCCGCCCGGCCCGCCGCCCGCCGAACGCATCGACCGCGCGATGAAGAACCACACGATGGCGACGAACAGCAGGATCGGGATGAACGGCCCGAGCAGTTGGAGCCAGATGCTCGTGCCGGTGTCGGCGTGGAACCGCACGTTCATCGCGTTCAGCCGTTCGATGTACCACTCGCGGCTCTGGGCGTCGATATCGAGGGTGATGACGGTATCCGTCTCGGTGTTGGGGAAGGGCGGTTCGCCCTTCTTGACGGTCGCGACGAGCCGGTCGTTCTCGACGACGACGAGGTTGTCCTTGATCTTCCCGGTGGGGAACCACTTCGGCTCATTCGTCTCCGGGTCCGTCTGCTGCTCGGCGATGAGCTCGCGGAACTCCTGCCAGGACTCGATGGTCTGTCCGCGCCGGCCACCCTGGAGCACGACGAAGAGCAGGATGAGCATGCTGATGATGACCACCCAGCTCATCAGGCTGCGGCTGAACTTCATCGGGGGGGGCGGCTGCGGCCCCTTGCCGTCCGGCGACGAGCCCGGATCGGGTCGGTTGTTGTTCGGATTCTTCTGATCGTCAGCCATGGCGTTTCATGCTTCGCGGCGGGTTCGCCGACTAACCCCGGCGCAGGCAACGGTTGTTCCCGAGGTGCATGTCCGGCGTGTTCGGGCGGTCGGGGGCCGGGCGGCGCGCCGAACTGGGGCGGCCTACCAGGCGGCCCGCATTTCCTCGACAAGATCGCGCGCCAACTGTTGTACGGCCGCCATCCGCCCCAATTCCAGCCGCTCTCCCGTCGGCGCCGACGGAACAGCCAGCCCGTGCCCCGAGAATGACCTCCGCGCCACCAGCGGCGCGTCCGTCCGCCAGTCCTTCCACTCGAAGTCGATCGTCACGCTCAGCACGACCTCTTCTCCCAGGCCGGTCAGGCGCGATTTGGAGAGCTGGTCCAACTCCACACGCGTGATGCGTCCGGTAAGAATCGTATCGGCCCGGGGCTGGGTGGTCACCTTGTACGGCGTTCGGGCCTCGATTTCCTTGATGACCGCATCGGTCAGCTCGAATTCCAGGCCCCGGCTGAACGTCTCGTTCTCGAAGATCGGCACCGCCACGGTCCGGACGGCCGTCGAGTAGACGGACTCGGTGCTGTAGCCCTCCCGCGGGTCGGCGGCGCAGGCCGCCAGGGCCCACAGCAAGGCGACGGCGATCAGGACTCCAGCCGCGACGCGGGCCTTCATGGTCGCTTCTCCGACTCCGTCGCGGCCGACGGCTCGGTGTCCGCGGTCTCCGGTTCCGCGAGCTTGCCGGGGGGCCGGGGAGGATCCTCCCCGGGCGGCGGGCCGAGGATCGCCCCTCTCAGAGCCTCGTAGTCGGGTGCCTCCTCGAGCGTCGCCTCGGGCAGCCGGGGCAGCAGGCGCTCGATGAGCCGCATCGCGTCCGCCGCCGCCACCGAGCGGGGGTAGGCGCGAGCCAGCCGGCGGATGGTCAGTTCCGCGGCGATGACATCACCGGTCCGAAGATGCCATCTCGCGGCCGACAGCAGCTTCTGGGCGTCGGATTCGTCGATGCGTGTGAGCAGGGCGTCGGCCCCCATCTGCTGGGCGGTCGCGGGGGCCACCACCTTCAGCTCCCGCAGCCGCGCGCGGGCGTCGTAAAGACCGGAGGCATCGAACTCCGGGCCCTTGAACGAGGCGAGATGGGCATAGATGAGACGCTTGCGGGCCTTGTCGATCTCTTCCGCCTGGGGGTAGTTCTCGATGTAGATGGCGTACATCTCGGCGGCGAGCCCCATCTGCCGTCGGCTGAAGTAGAAATCGCCCAGGGCCATGCCGGCCTCTTCCGCGAGCCGGCTGCCCGGCAGCCGCTCCTGGATGCGGATGAGCAGTTCCTCCGCCTCGTCGCTGGCGTCGACGAACCGCATCCCCCAGAGCTTGCGGCGCGTCCCGGTTGCGAAGAGGTTTGCGATCTCCAGCTCGCGCTGGAGGGCGGTGACGAACGCCTCGGAGCCGATGAACGTGCGCGCGACGTACTCGTACTCGAAGAGGGCCTCGTAGTAGTCGCGGCCGGCCATGAGGGCGTCGCCGCGGATGATGTAGGCGTCGGCGAGCAGCGGGTGCTGCTCATAGCGTGCGATCCACTGGGTGGCGAGGTGCTCGGCGCGCTCGATCTCGCCGCGAGCCAGGGCCCGGCGGGCTGCGGCGAGCTGACCCTCCGAGGTGGACGGATCGGCCGTCTTCGTCTCCACCCACGTGTCGTCCTCGGCGAGGCGGTATTCGTCCTGGGCCGGCGCCGGGACGGCGGGAATCAGGACCAGGGCCGCGGCGGGAATCAGCCATGCTCGGATGGACTGCAACATGAGCGGGCATGGTACGTTCGGCCGTCGATCGCCTCAAACGCCCCGGCCGTTCGCGGCCGGCGGCCGGGCCGATAGAATGCCCGTTCAATCGCTGCATCGAAGCTGCCGATGTGACCTCTCGTCGAACCAGGGGATGGAGCCGTGAAGATGACTGTGATTCAGCGATACGTGTCGGGCGTCCTGGCCGTGATCGGCCTGCTCGCCGCCACCGCCGGCGCCTCAGACCTCAAATCCACCGCGCGGGGTTCGGAGGATCAGGAGAGCGGGCGCGGCGGGATCCTCCTGCGGGCCGCGGGCATCGTGGGCCGGCCCCAGCTCGTTCGACCCGACGGGAGCACCGTGCAGCTCTCCAGCGGCGGCTACCTGTCCCTCGGATCGGCCGTCGAAACCGGCGAGGACGAGCACCTGGCCATCGTCATCGCCCCCACCCGACGAACCGCGGTCGAGCAGGCCGATCTGATCGTCCTCGGGCCGCAGACGCGGGTGCAGTTCGTGTCGCCGACGACGGCGACAGAAGACGCCGGCGACAAGCCGGTGGTCGAGGCTGTCGTCCAGCGCGGCGCGCTGAGGGCCCTGGTCCGACACGTCGGCGCGGCGTCGGCCTTCTCGCTGAGGCTGGGCGAGCGGCGCGTAAACCTCGACGGCGCGGATCTGGTCGTGACCTTCGAGCCCGGGGAGGACGATCTGAGCCTTCGCCTGCATAAGGGCTCACTCGTCATGATGCAGGGGGATCGGAAGATACGGCTCCAGGGCGGGATGATGCGAACCGTCGAGGACGGTCGGATCCTCGGGGCCCGCACGATGGATCGAGGAACGTGGGACGAGGCGGTCGCCCTCGCCGCCGTGCCCGGCGTGGACATGACGCAGGTGCTCGCCGCGGCGCTCAAGCCTGTCGAGAAGCCTGCGGAGGCCGAGACGAGCGGTGAAGACGCAGACGAAGCGGCCGGCGCGAGCACGACCGGCGCGCAGAAGCCGACGATCACCCGCTCCACCCCGCCCGGCGAATCCGCCGGTGAGGCGGACCCGGGCGGCGAGAAGCGGTCGACTCAGGCCCGGGAGACGCCGCCGGGTCGATCGGGCCTGCCCATCATCTCGGCCCAGAAACCCGGCACCGAGAAACGGGAGATCGTCGAGGAGTACATCTACGCGCGCCTGAAGACCACGAAGGGCGACATCGTCTTGGAGCTCGATCGCGGCCGGGCGCCGATCACCGTCGACAACTTCCTGTCGTACGTGAAGACGGGCTTCTACGAGGACACGGTCTTCCATCGCGTGATGAGCAACTTCATGATCCAGGCCGGCGGGTACGACACGAACTGGGAGAAGAAGGAAACCGGCCCGCCCATCAAGAGCGAGTGGCCCACGGGGCTGCGCAATGTTCGCGGGACGATCGCCATGGCGCGGCGGAACACGCCCGATTCGGCGACCTCCCAGTTCTTCATCAACGTGAAGAACAACGCGTTCCTCGATAATCCCCCGGGGATGGACGGCTATACCGTCTTCGGCAAGGTGATCGACGGGATGGACGTGGTCGAGGCGATCAAGGATGCGCCGGTCAAGCAGAGCCGACTCAACCCGCGGGAGAAGGCCGAACCCGTCGAGCCGATCGTCATCGAGAAGGTCGAGGTGATCACGGCCGAGGAGGCCGGGATGGAGCCGAAACCCGCCGCCGCGACCGAGACGACCGGCGAGGAGTAGCTCCCGAGCCCGGAGAGATCAGACGAGGCCCGAGGTCGGCGGCGCGAGGGGACCGGCTTCGCCCGCCGCCGCTCATGCGCGTGATGATCCTCTACAACCCGGTCGCCGGCGCCGGGCGGACGGGCGGAATCGCGCCCGCCCTGGGCGAGCTGCTCGACGCGGCCGGGCACGAGCCCCGGCTCGTCCAGACGCGGCTGGATCCAGCCATTGCTTCTGC
>JAXHTH010000082.1:0-15824 GCA_034211115.1 Planctomycetota bacterium
TGAGAATCGCAATCAATGGATTCGGCCGGATCGGTCGGCAGGTCATGCGCCTCTCCTGGGAGCGCGACGATCTGGAAGTGCGGCGCGTCAACGACCTCGTCGACGCAGAGACGCTCGCCTACCTGCTCCGCTACGATACGTCCCACGGAACGTGGGACAGGCGGGTCGAGGCGGATGACGGAGCGCTCATCATCGACGGCCGGCGGGTCCCCGTCAGCGGCGAGAAGGACCCGGCGAACCTCCCCTGGAAAGACGACTCGATCGACGTCGTCATCGAGGCCACGGGCATCTTCCGCACCCGCGAGAAGGCGGAAGCGCACCTCGAGGCCGGGGCGAAGAAGGTGCTCATCACCGCTCCGGGCAAGAGCGCGCTGGACGGTGACTTCGTCATCGGCGTCAACGAGGATCTCTACGATCCCGCCCGGCATCACGTCATCTCCGTCGGAAGCTGCACCACCAACTGCCTGGCGCCCATGGCCAAGGCGCTGCACGACGAGCTCACCATCATCGACGGCCTCATGACCACGACGCACGCCTACACGGCGAGCCAGAACCTTCTCGACGGGCCGCACAAGAAACTCGAACGCACGCGGGCGGCGGCGGAGAACATCATCGCCACCACCACCGGCGCCGCCGAGGCCATCGGCGCGATCATCCCCGACCTCGACGGCAGGCTCGACGGGATGGCGCTGCGCGTGCCCGCGAAGTGCGGTTCGATCACTGATCTCACATGCCGTGTCGAGACGGAGACGTCCGTCGAAGCCGTCAACGAGCTCATGGAGAAGCGGGCCGACGGCCGCATGCGCGGCGTGCTCCGCATCGCCGACGCTCCGCTCGTCTCCAGCGACATCGTCGGCGACCCGCACAGTTGCATCTTCCTGCCCGACCAGACGCGCATCATGGGCGGGACGCTCGTCAAGGTCCTCGGCTGGTATGACAACGAATGGGGTTTCAGCAACCGCGTGGTCGAGATGGCGGCGAAGATGGTGTGAGATTTCGATGCCCGTGGGAAGGCGGCATGAACCGGAACGCGCACGAGAACCATGAGCCCGACGAAGCGCCGCACGGCGCCGCATCGTCGTCTTCCCAACCGTCGTGGTACGCGCTGGACGAGGAACGGGTCGCGGAAGAGCTGAACGCCGGCGCCGACGGGCTGAGCGATGCGGAGGCGCGGCGGCGTCTCGAACAACAGGGACCCAACCGCATCGGGCGCCGACGCCGCATCGGCGTCTGGCAGGTTGTCCTCCACCAGTTCCAGAGCCCGCTGATCTACGTCCTCCTGGGCGCGCTGGTGGTCACCGTGACCACCGCGCTCATCACCGGCGAGCAGCGCTGGTCCGATGCGATCGTCATCGGCCTCGTGCTCGTCGTCAACGGCACCGTCGGCTTCCTCCAGGAATACCGTGCCGAGCACGCGGTCGAGGCTCTCATGAAGATGGTCGCCCCGCGGGCGACGGTGCGCCGCGAAGGCGTGGAGAAGCGCATCGACGCCGAGAAGCTCGTGCCCGGCGATGTCGTCCTGCTCGATGAGGGGCATGTCGTCCCCGCGGACATGCGCCTCATCGATGTGAACTCGCTTCAGGTCAACGAGGCGGCCCTCACCGGCGAGTCGGTGCCCGTGAGCAAGACCGAAGAGCCGATGGCCGACGGCGACGAGCGCCCGCCGCCGGCCGAGCAGAAGAACATGGCGTTCATGGGCACCGCGGTCACCTCCGGCAGCGCGGCGGGGATCGTCATCGCCACCGCCCGGCAGACCGAGATCGGCCGGATCGCGCAGCAGGTCGAGGAAGCGGGCGACACGCAGACGCCGCTCCAGCGCCGCATCCAGCGCCTCGCGATCCTCATCACCTGGGGCATCCTCATCATCGCCGCCATCGCGTTCGGCGTGGGGCTGCTCATGGGCCGCGACTGGTCGCGGATGATCACTCTCGCGGTGGCGCTCTCGGTGGCGGCGATCCCCGCCGGGCTGCCCATCGTGGTCACCGTCGCGCTGGCGATCGGCGTGCGGCGCATGGCCCGCCGGCACGCGGTGATCCGCCACCTCCCCGCCGTCGACACCCTCGGCTCGTGCACCACCATCGTCTCCGACAAGACCGGCACGCTCACGCAGAACCGGATGACCGTGCGCAGCATTCACGCCGACGGCCGGCGCTTCGACGTCACCGGCGATGCGCGCTCACCAAAGGGCGGGATTCACCGGGACGATGAGGCGGTCAATCCGAACGAGCATCGCGCCCTGTTCGAGACGCTGCTCGTCGGCGTGCTGTGCAACGATGCCGAACTGCCCGCCGATGTTGCGCGCCCGTCTCAAACCGAGTCGCGCGGCGGCCACAAAAAACCATCGGATGGAAGCGAGGGAGAGGAGAACGATGAAGAAGGCGGCGACGAGCACGACTTCTCCGGCGATCCGATGGAGATCGCCCTCCTTTACGCGGGGCTCAAGGCCGGGCTCGACCGCCACTCACTTGATGAGCAGTATCCCCTGATCCACGAAGTGCCGTTCCGGACCGAGAAGCGCTTCATGGCGTCGATCCGCGAGGTGAGCGAGGCGGCGCGCGGGCATTCGCCCGAAAACGACGGGCCGCTCGTGCTCGTCAAGGGCGCGCCGGAGACCGTCCTGAACATGTGCGATGACTACCGCACCGATGACGGCGGCGCGACCGAACTCGATCGCGAAGCGGTGATCGGACAGAGCGAGAGCCTGGCCGGCGAGGGGCTGCGCACGCTCGCGATGGCGATCGGACGGGGCGAGCAGATCGCCGAGGCGGTGAAGCGCGACGAGCCGGGCGGCCTCACCTTCGTCGGCCTCCAGGGTCTGCTCGATCCGCCGCGTTCCTCCGCCGTCCGCGCCGTCGATGACTGCCACCGCGCGGGCATACGCGTGATCATGGTGACGGGCGATCACGGCCGCACGGCATCGACGATCGCCCGGCAGGTGCACCTCGATCGGCCCGCCCGCGCAGCGCTCGGCAGTCGGCGCAATGTGCGCGATCGGGAATCCGATGACGAGCAGAATCGTCTCGACGCTCACACCGGTCGCGAGATCAGCGAGTTCTCCGACGACCGGCTCGACGATGCGCTGGCGGGCAGCAACGTGTTCTCCCGCGTCGAGCCGGCGCAGAAGACGCGCATCGTCGATCGGCTCAAGGCCCGGGGCGAGATCGTCGCGGTGACCGGCGACGGCGTGAACGACGCCCCGGCCCTCAAGAGCGCCCATCTCGGGGCGGCGATGGGGTCCGGCACCGACGTCGCCAAGGAAGCCAGCGACATGGTCATCACCGATGACAACTTCGCCAGCGTGTATCACGCCGTCGAAGAAGGTCGCACGGCGTTCCGCAACATCCGCATGGCGACGTTCTTCCTGCTCTCGACCGGTGCGGCGGATGTGCTCATCATTCTCATCGCGCTGGGGCTGGACTGGCCGCTGCCGCTGCTGCCGGCGCAGATTCTCTGGTGCAACGTGGTCACCAACGGCATCGCCGACGTCGCGCTGGCGTTCGAGCCGGGCGAGCCGGCGCTGTATCGCCGCCCGCCGCGCCCGCCGGCCGAGGGCGTGCTCGATCGCACGCTGCTGGAGCGCCTCGTCATCGTCGGCGTCTGGCTCGCGGTCGGCGTGCTCGGCGTCTTCCTCTGGAAGTGGGGATTCAACTTCGGTGCGTGGGACGGACGCGAGGAGAACCTCACCATCGCCCGGACCGCGGCGCTGACCACGCTCGTGCTGTTCCAGAAGGTGCACGTGTTCAACTGCCGCAGCGAGGACGTTTCGATCTTCAAAAAGAGCCTGCTGGCGAACAAGCTGCTGTTCCTGGGCGTGCTGACCTCGCTGGCCGTGCACATCGCGGCTGTCTACATCCCGCTGACCCAGGACCTCCTGAGCCTGGCGCCGCTTGATGCAATGACCTGGGTGATTGCGGCCGTCGTCGCCTCCACCGCGATCATCGTTAACGAACTGCACAAGCGTCTGCGGCCGCGCTACCGCGGGCGGGTCGACGCCGGCGAGGCGAACGGGAACGAGGAGCGATAGTGGAGAACCTCGAGGGAACAAAGCTGGTGGTCCTCGGCGCGATGCTCGTCGCGGGGTTCCTCGCGCATCTGGGCGGGCCGTTGATCCACGTCCCGCGGGTCACGCTTCTGCTCCTGATCGGCGTGCTCGTCGGGCCCGCTGTGTTCGGCGTCGTCCCCGCCGAAATCACCGACTGGTTCCCGTTCGTCGCCCATCTCGCCCTGGCGATCATCGGCTTTCTCCTGGGCGAGGAGTTTCACTGGGGAGACATCAGGAAGCGGGGGCGGCGCGTGCTGGGAATCTCGATCGGGGAGACGATCGCCGCCGCGGTGGTGGTCTTTCTCGCCGTACTGGCGCTGAGCGGGGACCTCGTGCTTGCGCTGATTCTCGCGGGCATAGCGCCGGCCTCCGCGCCGGCCGCCATCTTCGAAACCGTGCGCGAAGGGCGCGCGAAAGGCGAGCTGACCGACACGCTGCTGGGCGTGGTCGCCATCGATGATGCATGGGGCGTGATCGCGTTCAGCGTTCTGCTCGTCATCGCCTCGGCGCTGGGGGGTGAGGGCGCAGCGCTGCAGCATTTGCCCCTCGGCCTCTGGGAGGTGTTCGGCGCGATCCTCCTCGGCATCGCGATGGGGCTGCCCATGGCCTGGCTGAGCCGGAACATCCGCGGCGGCCAGCTCACCCTCCTCGAGGCGTCCGGAATCGTCTTCCTCCAGACGGGCATCGCGACGATGATCGGTGTGTCGTATCTGCTCGCGGCCATCGTGCTCGGCGCCGTCGTCGTCAATCTCTCGAAACGCGAGCAGACCTTTAAGGAGATCGAGCACGTGCGCGAGCCGCTGCTGGCCGTGTTCTTTATCCTTGCGGGGCTCAAGCTGGATCTGACCGGTCTCGCCGACATCGCACTGATCGGCGCATTGTACGTGGCGGCGCGCGTGATCGGACTCTACCTCGGCGGGCGGGTCTCCGGGCGCATGCTCGAGGCGCCCCCCGACGTCCGCCGACGGATCGGCTGGTGCATCATGCCCCAGGCGGGCGTTGCCCTGGGGTTTGCCCTGCTCGTCCAGGACGAGCTGCCGGAGTACGGCGATCGCGTGCTGCCGCTCGTCATCGCCAGCACGGTGCTGTTCGAGCTCGCCGGTCCGCTCATGGCCCGCATTCAGCTTCGCCTCGCGGGGGAGTGGCGGGGAGACACGGAGGGAACAGCGACATGAACGACCTTGCTGCGCTGACCAGGAACCGCTTGCCGCAACCGAATCGATCGGCCGACGGAACACAAGCCCACCGCGTGGAGCACTCCAATGACTGATCAGACCGCCACCGAGACCGCTTACGTCCGCCGTTTCCAGACGCTTGACTCCGACGATATCGCGCAGGTAGGCGGGAAGAACGCCTCCCTGGGCGAGATGATCCAGCGGCTGTCCCGGCGCGATGTCGCCGTCCCGCGCGGCTTCGCCACCACCGCGCAGATGTATCGCGAGTTCGTCGCCGCCAACGAACTCGAGGAGAAGATCCGCGATCGGCTCGAGAAGCTGAACGCCGACAAGGCATCCCTCGAAGAGACGGGACAGGCGATCCGCGGATTGATCGAAGGCGGCGAGTTTCCACCGCAAGTCGCCGAGCAGATCCGAGACGCGTACCGGCAGCTTTCGGCCGAGTACGATGAGGAGGCCGTCGACGTCGCGGCGCGAAGCAGCGCCACCGCCGAGGACCTGCCCGAGGCGAGCTTCGCCGGCCAGCAGGAGACGTTTCTCAATGTCCGCGGCGAAGACGAGCTGCTCGACGCCTGCCGGCGCTGCTTCGCCTCGCTCTTCACCGACCGCGCGATCAGCTATCGGCGCGAGAAGGGCTTCGATCACATGAAGGTCGCGCTCTCGGTGGGCGTGCAGAAGATGGTGCGCGCCGACGAGGCCGGGGCGGGCGTCGCCTTCACCATCGACACCGAGACCGGCTTCCCCGATGTCGTCGTCGTCAACGCCAACTGGGGGCTGGGCGAGACCGTCGTGGCCGGAACCGCCAACCCGGATGAGTACCGTATCTTCACCCCGCTCCTGCATGACGGCGCGCATCGGCCGATCATCGAAAAAACGTGCGGCCCCAAGCGGCACAAGATGGTCTATTCCGGCAACGGCGGCACAACCGAGGAGGTCGAAACATCCGAAGACGAGCAGAACGGTTTCGTCCTGGATGATGACGAGATCCTCCAGCTTGCGCGCTGGTGCACCACGATCGCCGATCACTACGGCAAACCCATGGACATCGAGTGGGCGAAGGACGGCCGGAGCGGCGAACTGTTCATCGTCCAGGCCCGGCCCGAAACGGTCCAGTCGCAGAAGCGGGCGGAGACGCTGAAGAACTACCGCCTCACCGAGCAGGGTCGGCCGCTCGTCGAGGGGCTCGCCATCGGCAGCGCCATCGCCTCCGGCAAGGCGTTTGTCCTCACCGACGTGAACGAATCCGACCGGTTCGCGGACGGCGGGATTCTCGTCACCACCATGACCGATCCGGACTGGGGGCCGATCATGAAGCGCGCCGCGGGCATCGTCACCGACCAGGGCGGGCGGACCTCGCATGCCGCCATCGTCAGCCGCGAGCTCGGCGTGCCCGCGGTCATCGGCGCCGGCGATGCGACCTCGGCGATCAAGGACGGCGGCGACGTCACCGTCTCCTGTGCGCACGGCGAAAACGGCGTCGTCTACGAAGGCGAACTCGCGTTCGAGACGCGCGAGATCGATCCCACCGGCGTGCCCGACACCGCCACCACGCCGATGATGATCCTCGCCAGCCCCGAGGCGGCGTTCCGGTGGTGGAATCTGCCCGTCCGCGGCGTGGGACTGGCCCGGATGGAGTTCATCATCAACAACATCATCAAGATTCATCCGCTGGCGCTGACGCGCTTCGACGAGCTGGAGGATGAGGAAGCACGCGAGGAGATCGAGCGGCTCACCGCCGCCTATGAGGACAAGGGCGAGTACTTCGTCGAGCATCTTTCGCGCGGGATCGCCAAGATCGCCGCGGCATTTCATCCGCACGATGTCATCGTCCGCCTCAGCGACTTCAAGACCAACGAGTACGCGGGTCTCATCGGCGGGCGCGGGTTCGAGCCCGAGGAGGAGAACCCCATGCTCGGCTTCCGCGGGGCGAGCCGGTACTACAGCGACCGCTACCGCGACGGGTTCGCGCTGGAATGCGAGGCCATCCGCCGCGCGCGCGAAACGATCGGGCTGGACAATGTCATCGTCATGGTGCCGTTCTGCCGAACGCCCGAGGAGGCGGATGCGGTGCTGCGCACGATGGCCGAGCACGGGCTCGTGCGCGGCGAGCGCGGCCTCAAGGTCTATGTCATGGCGGAGATCCCCTCCCAGATCATCCTCGCCGAGGAGTTCGCGGAGCGCTTCGACGGCTTCTCGATCGGCACGAACGACCTGACCCAGCTCACGCTGGGCATCGATCGCGACTCGGAAGCGCTGTCCGAGCTGTTCGACGAGCGGCACGAGGCGGTGAAGCGCAGCGTCCGGCGGCTCATCGAGATCGCCCACGAGCACGACACGCCGGTGGGCATCTGCGGCCAGGCCCCGAGCGACTATCCCGAGTTCGCCGAGTTCCTCGTCGAAGCCGGCATCGATTCCATCTCGGTGAACCCCGACCGCGTGATGAACGTGCTGGAGCACATCGCCCGCGCGGAGGGGCGCCAATGAGCGGCCTCGCGAGATGTGTCCCGGCCGGAGCAAAGGAGCACCTATGAAACTCATCGCCTTTGAAGTCGAGTCGTGGGAGGCCGATGCGTTTGAAACGCTGGGCGACCGGTACGACTGCCTCACCACCCGCGACCCGATGCGGTCCGAAAACGTCGGTGACTACGCCGACGCCGAGATCATCAGCACGTTCATCAACTCGAAGCTGGGCGCGGATGTGCTCGGGCAGTTCGATGATCTGAAGATGATCGCCACGCGGTCGACGGGTTTCGACCACATCGATCTCGACCACTGCCGCGAGCAGGGCATCACGGTGTGCAACGTTCCCACCTACGGCACGAACACCGTGGCCGAGCACGTCTTCGCCCTGCTGCTCGCCCTCAGCCACAAGATCGAACACGCGGTCAACCGCACGCGGAAGGGCGACTTCTCATCGCGCGGACTGCAGGGCTTCGATCTGCACGGGAAGACGCTGGGCGTGATCGGAACGGGCGATATCGGCTGCGCCGCCATCCGCATCGCCCGCGGCTTCGACATGAACGTCCTCGGCTACGATGTCAAGCCCGACGAGTCCACCGCGGAGAAGTTCGGATTCGAGTACGTGCCGCTCGAGCGCCTGCTGGAGCGCTCTGATGTGATCACGATCCACGTGCCGGGCTCCGAGAAGACGCGTCACCTGATCGGCGGCGGGCAATTCGATCGCATGAAAGAAGGCGCGGTGGTCATCAACACCGCGCGGGGAGAGGTCGTCGACATCCAGGCCCTTGTGCGCGCTCTCGCCGAGGGCCGCGTCGCCGGCGCGGGCCTCGATGTGCTGCCCGAAGAGCCCGTCATCCGTGAGGAGGCCGAGCTGCTGCGATCGGTCTACGAGCGCGAGCACGATCTCGACACGCTGCTCGCCAATCACGTGCTTCTGCATCTGACGAATGTGATTGTCACGCCGCACAGCGCGTTCAACACCCGCGAGGCCGTGCAGCGGATCCTCGACACGACGGTGGAGAACATCGAGCGGTTCGCCGACGGAGACCCGCAGAATGTGGTCACGGGCTGAGGGAAGACGATGAAGCTCCATTTCGCCGGCACGCGGGGCGAGATCGATGAGCGCACCCGGCGTCATCATCGCCACACCGCGCTCGTCGTCTCCTGTCGTCGGCGGCGCGTGATGATCGACTGCGGGGCCGACTGGGCCGGTCGCGTCCGCGAGATCAACCCGCACGCGATCGTCATCACGCACGCGCACCCGGATCACGCGTGGGGATTGCGCGAAGGCGTCGACTGCCCAATCTTCGCCACCGGGGAGGCGTGGAAGGACATGCAGGACTATCCGATCGATGAGCGCCGCACCGTCGCACCGCGACAGCCGCTGGACATCGAGGGAATCACCTTCGAGGCCTTCGAGGTTGAGCATTCCACCCGTTGCCCCGCCGTCGGATATCGCGTCAGCGCGGGCCGCGCATCGGTGTTCTACATTCCCGACGTCGTCTTCATTCACGAACGGGACGACGCACTGCGCGGCGTCGATCTCTACATCGGCGACGGCGCCACGCTCGATCGTCCGCTCGTGCGCCGGCGCGGCGAGCGCCTGATCGGCCACACGCCCGTGCGCACGCAGCTCACGTGGTGCGAAAATGCGGGCGTAGATCGTGCTGTATTCACCCACTGCGGCTCACAGATCGTCGCCGGCGACGAGCGGCGCATCGGCCCGCGCCTCCGCGGCTGGGGGCGCGCGCGAGGCGTCGAGGCGAGCATCGCCTACGACGGCCTGGAACTCGTCCTTCGGTAGCGGATGATGGAGGTGTATAATGCCCGAACTGCCCGACGTCGCGGGTTTTCAAAGCTACCTGGAAAGCACCGCGCTGCATCAGAAGATCGCGAGGGTCTCCATCAGCGACGACCGCATCATCCATGATGTGTCGCCGCGAACGCTGCGCCGTCGGCTGAAGGGAAGATGCTTCCAGATGGTCTCGCGGCACGGAAAGTACCTTTTTGTCCATCTCGATGACGACGCCGGCTGGCTGGTTTTTCACTTCGGCATGACGGGCGAGCTGGACTACGGGAAGACCGAAGGCGAAGCGCCCGCCTTCACGCGCGCCGCGTTCGAGTTCGACCACGAATACCGGCTGGCGTACATCAGCCGCCGCATGCTCGGCCGCATCACGCTGACCGATGATCGCGCACGGTTCATTGAGGAGCAGGAACTGGGGCCCGATGCGCTGGCCGATGATCTCAACGGCAGGCGGTTCCGCGCGCTGCTGGGCAACCGGCGCGGGCCGGCCAAGCACGTGCTCATGGATCAGTCCCTCATCGCCGGCATCGGGAACGTCTATGCCGACGAGATCCTCTTCCGTCTCCGCTGGCACCCCCGGATCCGGATCGCCGATCTCGGCGACGACGAGATCGGCGCCCTGTTCCGCGCCATGCGACGCGCATTGCGCACCGCGGCGGAGCGCGGCGGCGATCCCGCTCGCCTGCCCCGCAGCTTCATGCTCCCCCATCGTGAAGGGGATGGCCGATGTCCCGAATGCGGAACCGCTCTCGAGACGATGACCATCTCGGGTCGAACCAGCTACTTCTGTGCGCGCTGTCAGACGTCGTAGGTCGACTGTGCCTCGCACCGGTCCATTCCGGGGGATCCGGGGCCTGGTGGATCGACGCCCCGCCACCGCGCCGCATGCCCTGAACGGCAAATGGGGCGATGCCCGGTGGTACACGAAAGACGCGCCTGTAAAGAGTGATTGGAAAGGCGAGTCTCCGGGGACGCACGAAGGAAGCGGACCCGATGACCGTTCAGAACGCAAAGATCGCCGACATCCTCGACGAGATCGCGGATCTTATCGAGCTGAAGGAGGGCAACGAGTTCCGCATTCGCTCGTACCGGAACGCGGCGCGCACCGTGCGCGATCTGTCGGAGCGGATCGCGGATCTCGCCGAGAACGGCGAGGATCTCAGGGCGCTGCCGAACATCGGCGAAGGAACCGCCGAGAAGATCGGAGAGATCCTCGAGAAGGGAACGTGCCGGCGCCTCGAGGAGCTGAAGAAAGACGTGCCGGAGGAGCTCACGGAGATCATGGGCGTGCCTCAGGTCGGGCCGCGCAAGGCCGTGCAGTTGCATGACGAGCTGGGTGTCGAATCGCTGGAGGATCTGCGCAAGGCCGCCGAGGATCATCGCATCCGCGATCTGGAAGGCATGGGGCCGAAGACGGAAGAGAAGATCCTCAAGGGGCTCGAGACGGTCGCGGAGACGTCCGGCCGGATCTCGCTCAAGGCCGCCGCCGATCAGGCCGAGTCGCTCGGCGCCTTTCTCGACGGCATCGACGAACTCGATGAGTGGGAGATCGCGGGCAGCTTCCGCCGGTGGAAAGAGACGATCGGCGATCTCGATGTGCTCGTCCGCGCCGAGGACCGCAGCGCCGCCACGGATCGCATCCTCGAGTTCGACGCCATCGAAGAAGTGGTCAGCAAAGGCAGGGAGCGGGTCACGGTGCGGCTGGAAAGCGGGCTTCAGATCGACTTCCGGTTCTTCGAGGAGCCGGCTTTCGGCGCCGCCCTCCTCTATTTCACCGGATCGAAGGCGCACAACATCAAGCTGCGCAAGCGCGCCGTCGACCGCGAATGGAAGCTCAACGAATACGGCCTCTTCTCCGGCAAGCGGCGGCTGGCCGGGAAGAGCGAGGAATCCGTCTACCACCGTCTGAACATGACGTGGGTCCCGCCCGAGCTGCGGGAGGAGCGGGGCGAGATCGAGGCCGCGCTCGACGATGATCTCCCCTCACTGATCGAGCAGGATGATATCCGCGGCGATCTGCACTGTCATACGACCGAGACGGACGGCAACGCCTCGATCAAGGAGATGGCGGAGGCGGCGCGCGACCGCGGTTACGACTACCTCGCCATTACGGACCATTCCAAGGCCGTGCGCATGGCCAACGGCCTCAACAACGATCGGCTCAGGAAGCATGCGGAGACCATCCGCCGAACGAACGGATCGTTCAAGGGCCTGCGGATCCTCGCCGGCGTCGAGGTGGACATTCTCAAGTCGGGCAGGCTCGACCTGGATGAAGACGTGCTCGCCGATCTGGACTGGGTCGTCGGCAGCGTTCATTATCACTGGAACCTGAGTCGGCGCAGGATGACGGACCGGCTCATCGCCGCCATCGAGAGCGGCGTGGTCCACTGCCTTGGGCATCCGCTGGGCCGGATGATCGGCAAACGCGACCCCATCGAAGTCGAGCTGGACGAAGTGTTCGAGGCCTGTCGCGAGCATGATGTGCGACTGGAGATCAACAGCCAGCCCCACCGGCTCGATCTGCCGGACGTGCACTGCCAGCGTGCGCGCAAGGCGGGCGTCGGCTTCACCATCTCCACCGATGCGCACAAGCCCTCCGATCTGCACTTCATGCGCTTCGGCGTCGCGACGGCGCGCCGCGGATGGCTGGAAAAGGCAGAGGTGCTGAACACCTCGACGACCCGGTCACTGACGAAGAAGCTCAAGCGCGGATGACACGTGGCGAAGAAGAAAAGCACATCCCGGAAGAACCCGCCGAAGGTCGATGACCTGACCAAGAAAGAGGCGAAGAAGCGCGCCGAGGCGCTGCGCGACGAGCTCGAGTACCACAATCACCGCTATTACATCCTCGATGATCCGGAAATCTCCGACGCCGAATACGACAGGCTCAAGGCCGACTTGGAGGCGATCGAAGAGAAATACCCGGATCTCGTCACGCCCGACAGCCCCACCCGGCGCGTCGGCGCGCCGCCGAAGGAGGAACTCGGGACCATCCGTCACGAGACGCGGATGCTCAGCCTGCGCGCGGTGCAGGAGGAGGATGACTTCCGACACTTCTGGCAGACGTGCCTGGATGAGCTGAATGCGAAGCGCCTGTCCGTGGCGGCGGAACCCAAGTATGACGGGCTCAGCGTCGAGTTCGTCTACGACAACGGCCGGCTCGAGACCGCGTCCACCCGCGGCGACGGCGAGACCGGGGAGGACGTTACCGCCAACGTCCGTACCATCCACGAAGTGCCACTTCGACTGAGAGAATCAAAAGATCACGCGACGCCCAGGCATCTCGTCGTACGCGGCGAGGTCTACATGCCGAAGAAGGAGTTCGCCGCGTTCAACCGCAGACAGGAGAAGGAAGGGAAGAAGACGTTCGCCAATCCCCGCAACGCCGCGGCCGGCAGCCTGCGCCAGCTCGATTCAAAGATCACGGCCCGGCGGCCGCTGCGCGTCTTCTTCTACGAGATCGCGCCGTCCTCGAGCAATCGGCCGGACACGCAGACGCAGTGCCTGGAGATGATGAAGGCGCTGGGGCTCAAGACGAATCCGGAGACCGAGCGTATTGAGTCCGCCGACAAGGCCGTCGAATGGTATCGGAAGATGAGCGACCGGCGGGACAAGCTGCCCTACGAAATCGACGGCTGCGTGTTCAAGGTCAACCGGCTGGACGATCATGAAAAGCTCGGCACGCGGGCGGCGAATCCGCGCTGGGCCATCGCCTGGAAGTTCCCCCCTCGGCGCGAGACCACCAAGATCAAACGGATCGAGGCGCAGGTCGGACGCACCGGCGCCCTCACCCCCGTCGCCATCCTCGAGCCGGTCCGCATCGGCGGCGTCGAGGTCAGCCACGTCAGCCTGCACAACCAGGACGAGATCGAACGCAAGGACATCCGTATCGGCGATCACGTCCACGTCGAACGCGCCGGCGACGTGATCCCCCACGTCGTGCGCGTCGTCGAACAGAAGCGCTCCGGCCACGAGAAGAAGTACCGGCTGCCGAAGAAGTGTCCGGTCTGCGGCGGCGAGGTCGTCCGCCCCGAGGGCGAAGCCGTGGCGCGATGCAACAACGCCTCCTGTCCCGCCCGGCTCAAGGAGTCCATCCGCCACTTCGGTTCCCGCCAGGCGCTGGATATCGACGGGCTCGGCGAGAAGCTCGTCGCGCAGCTCGTTGACAACGGCCTCGTCGAGGATCTCGCCGACCTGTTCGAGCTGTCCGTCGATGACCTGACGCAACTGGATCGGATGGGAGAAAAAAGCGCGCAGAGTCTCGTCGAGGCGATTGGAAAGAGCAAGGAGAAGGTCACGCTCCCGCGGCTGATCTACGGGCTGGGCATCCCGCACGTCGGGCGGGCCCTGGCCGGCGACCTGGCCGCGACGTTCGAATCGCTCGATGAGCTCATCGACGCCGATGACGATGATCTCATGCAACTGGAGGGCATGGGCCGCACCGTCGCCTCGGCCATCGTCCAGTGGCGCGACAACCGCCGCAACCGCAAGCTCATCAGGCGGCTCAGGGAGCGCGGCGTCGACCCGAAACAGAAGCGTCGCGGCAGCCGGCTGAAGGGTAAAACCCTCGTGGTCACCGGCACGCTCGACTCGATGACCCGCGACGAGGCGCAGGAGGCCATCCGCGCGCAGCGCGGACGCGCCACCTCCGGCGTTTCCGAAAACACCGACTGGCTCGTGGTCGGCGACAATCCGGGCCGAACCAAGATGCGTGATGCGGAAAAGCACGATGTGGAAACCATCGACGAGAAGCGCTTCCGCGAGCTCATCGGTGGATGAAGCGCTCCGCCCTCGCCCTCCGCACTCCGGCGAGCGTTCGATGACGTGGTGTCGCCCCGACTCCGGGTCGGGGTGCCGGTTCCCGCACCGGCCGTCGCGGCAACGCGCCTCAGAGCCGCCGGGGGAAAGGGGAGAGCACAACTCGCGAGGCGGGCGCCTGTCGGCATCCGTCCGCCGCTCGCGCGAGCGACGATCTCCCGTGTGCTCCGCTCCACGATCTCCTGTCCGGCAGGCTCTCGCTCACGCACGTTCCCGTCGATTCGCGCTGGCCTTCCTCTTCAAGACGCCCGAAATCCATCAGCAGGCGATCGAGTTCGCCGATGCGATTGCGGCCCTGACGGAGCGTATTCGCGCGGCTGCCGGTATCTCGCCGACCGGCGTGACCGCGCATCGCTCTCGATCGACGCAAATATCGCCGAAAGCAACGGCCGGTTGACCCGGGCCGACCGCAAGCACTGCTTTGGCATCGCGCGCGGATCGACGCAGAAGTGTGTTCCCATGTTGAAACTGGCGAGCCGTCGGCAGCTCGTCGAGCCGGGCCGGCGCGCCGCCCTCCGTGAGGCGCCGGAAACGACCGCCCGCATGATCTCCGGCCTCATCAGGGGCCTGGAGCAACGCGCGAGCTGAACGTCTCAGCACGTCGGACTCCGCCGGGGAACACGAAGCACACACCCTGCCGCCCATCGAGAAGCCACCACAGTCCGGGCTCCTGTTGAACCGATCGAAGCTCATTCCTTGATCTCGGTGCAGCGGTGATCTTCGCCCGGGCGAGCGGACCGAGGCGCCGGACACATGGCCAAGTCCGTTTTCCCGCCTCCCCGCTACTCCTGCACCGTGTGTCGCATCGGGGAATATCCCATAGATACAAAGCCTCATCGCTGAGGGCGGGCGCAGCGGATGGATCGGTACGGTATCCCCGCGTAAGCGGTGACCGGGCGGGCGATGGAACAGATGAAAGGGAATCAGAGATGACGTCTATGCGAAAGATGAAGTGGAAACTCGCGCTGGGGCTGGGATTGCTGACGGCCACGGTGGTTTACGCGCAGGTCGGCAAGGAGGTGCCGATCGAAAAGAACACGTACCTGCCGGTGGTCATCACCGACAGCTTTGATGAGATCCGTCAGCGCGACTCAGACCAGCGGGAGAGATTCCGGATGCGCCAGGAGGACCTGCTGGAGCGGCGTTACAGGCTGGGCGACATGCCCTCGGAAGTGATGATGTCCGCCGGCCGCAAGCCGGTGCAGCGCGGGGTGCGGGTGAAGCTGCACGGCGGTGTCACGTGGGACGAGCTGGCGGAGATGAGCCCGGCGGAGATCAGGGAGCAGGATCTCTTTCCCATGGGCTTCCGGCCTCTGCCGCACGCCAAGCACGGCGCGGGCGGGCAGGTGTTTCCGCAGAACCAGATCGACGCGATGATGGAGAAGGAGCAGCGCGACCTGGAGCGCTTCGACATCGCCTTCGACCTGCCCGATCATCTCACGCCCGAGTTCCCGCCGCCGATCTATCTCACGACGCGGCCGGACCTGGGCGACGTCTCGCAGGGGCAGGTGCTGAGCATCAG
>JAXHTH010000083.1:0-2691 GCA_034211115.1 Planctomycetota bacterium
CGCCGGTCACGATGACATCTACACCGGGGCCGGGCGCGAGGCGGATCGGTGGAAGCTGAGGCTCGTCGGCTACGACGCGCCGGACGCCGTCTTCTACATCTACAGCGCCCATCTCAAGGCGTCGCAGGGCTCGGACAACGAACAGATCCGGCTGGAGGGCGTGATGGCCATTCGGGAGAACGCCGACGCCCTCGGCGCCGACAGCCACATCATCTACGGGGGCGACATGAACTTCTACGACAACGGCGAGCCCGGCTACCTGGAATACCTCGCCCCCGGTGCCGCGCAGGCGTTCGACCCGCTGGGCAGCGGACCGTGGGGCGGCCCGGCCTGGGCGATCAAGCACTCCCAATCCCCCCGCGCCGACTCGGGCGGCGGGCTCGTCGGCGGCGGGCTCGACGATCGCTTCGATTTCCAGCTTCTCACCGCGCCCATGCTCGATGGCGAAGGTGTCTCGCTCATCGAGAACACCTACCGATCGCTCGGCAACGACGGCGATCATTACAACGTCGCCATCAACAACGGGAACAACACCTACTACCCGGGCGACATCCCGCGCTCCAACGCCCTCGCCGACGATCTGCACGAGGCGTCCGATCATCTGCCGGTCGTGGCCGAGTACCAGATTCCCGCCGTGCTGTGGGCGGCGATGCCCGAGCAGTTCGGCCGGGTCATCGAGAACGCCGAGTACGAAGTGCAGGTGACCGTGATGAACACCGTCGACGTCGTGGTGGCGGCCGCCGGCGACGAGCTGGACTACACGGCGACCGGGACGGGGGCGCTGTCCGGGCAATCCGCGGGCTCGATCCCCGCCCTCGGCCCCGCCGACGTGGTTTCGCTCGCGCTCGACACATCGGAGGTCGGCCCGCGCGAGGGTTCGGCCCTGGTCGCCAGCAACAGCCAGGGCGTGCAGAACGGTTCGCAGGAGCTGCCGGTCAGCGGGACCGTCGTGCGGCCGGCGAACGCGTCCTTCGCCGAAGACAGCGATGTCGACGAGGTCACCATCCCCTGGCTCGTCCGCAGCGGCACGGGGCTTCAGGTGCTCGAAGCGGACGTGTTCAACTACGCCTATGACGAACTCCAGGCGCGGCTCGACGTGGACGGGGTGGACGGCGTGATCGACCCCATCCAATTTCTCGGCGGGCTCGAGTCGGGCATCGGCGAGGAACCGGCGACCCTCTCCTTCGCCCTCGACACCGACATCGTTCCGCCCGGCGAGTACGACGCGGAGATCGTCATCTTCACCAGCGATGAAGACATCCCCGGGGAGGAGGAATCGGCGCTCATGCTGACGCTGGAGGCGACGGTGGCGAGCACGGGCGACATCAACGGCGACGGGTCCGTGGACACCGCGGACCTGCTCACCCTGCTGGGCGCGTGGGGCGAATGCCCCGATCCGCCGGCGGACTGCCCCTCCGATCTGGACGGCGACGGGCTGGTGAACACCGCCGACCTGCTCCTGCTCCTAGGCCACTGGGGCTGACACGGCGCGGACGCGGCGGCCCGCCACGCCCGGGCTGGGGCGGGAGAAGGAAGACCCGGCCCCCACAATGAGAGCGAGCGCTGCACGTGGCAGCGCTCGCCGTCAGGTTGGGGTATTGGTCGCCACGCGGCCCGTTCAGGGACACATGCCCCAGTTGCCAAGCAAAGTGAGCAGATCGACGGTGTCGACCTTGTTGTCGCCGTTGATGTCGCCCGGGCAGGTCTCGGACGGATCGACCTGCAGTTCGCAGGCGCCCATGTCCACGGTGAGGGCGAAGACGGGCACGCCGGTGTCCTCGGTGTCCGGATCGTCCACGCCGCGGGGGTCGTCGTCCAGATCGACGAAGATGTCGACGGCGACGGCGTCGGAATTGCCGGCGTCGATGCAGGGTGAACCGGGCGAGAGGCGCAGATCGCCGTTTGCCTCGTCCACGAACAAGGGGTCGGCATTGATGTTGCCCGTCCCCGTCGCGCCGCCCTCGATGTCGCTGTAGGTGATGATCGTCACGCCGTCACCTTGATACGAGTCGGGCGTGTTGCCGTAGACGATGCAGTTGATCAGTCGCGGGCTGGCGCTGTCCATGTAGAACCCGCCCCCGCGGGCCGCTTCGTTGCCGGTGAACGTGGTGTTGGTGATGATGGGATTGCTGCTTCTGAGATAGAGTCCGCCGCCATCACCCTCCGCGGTGGTGTTGTCGAAGATCGCGCAGTTCCGGAATCGCGGGCTGGCGAGGTAGCAGTAAGCGCCGCAGCCCAGTTCCGCGGTGTTGTCGCGGATGATGCAGTGGGAGATGAGAGGATCGCTGTTCTTGCAGTACAACCCGCCGCCGACGATGTGTGAACCGGTATCCGTGCCCGTGCCGCCGGTGATGGTGAATCCCTCGAGGACGGAGTTCACGCCCTCGAAGTTCTCGCAGGTCACGACGCTGGTGCCGAGGCCGGTGGCATCGATGATCGTGCTCGCCGCCCCGTCGGCGCTGCGCACGATGACGGCCTTGCCGAGGAAATCGATCGCCTCGGGATAGACGTCGGGGGCGACGATGATCTCGTCGCCGCTCTCGGCGGCGGCGTTGATGGCTTCCTGGATCGTCGGCTCGTCATCCGGAACGAAGATCGTCTCGCCGGATGCTGCCGCCCCGAGCGCAAGCCCGGCCAGCGCCGCGGCGAGCGTGAACGTGCGTGTCATGGGATTACCCTCCTTATATCTAG
>JAXHTH010000084.1:0-17901 GCA_034211115.1 Planctomycetota bacterium
CCGGCGAGGGGAACTGGTCGAGCTGCACCGCCCGCTTGTCCTCGTCGGCGGTGGGCAGCCGCACGCCGTTCAACTGCGAGCTGACGAACCGATCGGGCAGGCCGCGGATCACCGTGAACTTGCCCTCGGAGACGGTGGCGCCGGCGACGAGATTGAGCGCGCCGGCCGCATCGCTCGCCCCCGCCTGGCTCATCAGGTCCGCGCTGATGGAATCCAGCAGGGCGGGGCTCTCCATGCGCAGGCGGAGCAGGCCCGCTTCCGTCCCCCCGCCGATCTGAAGATCCCGAACGACGAACTCCTCCATCTCGGTGAATTCGCCGGACAGCGATGCGTCCACGTCCGTGAGCCGGCCGGCGGTGACCACCACGTCGCTCTTCACCTGCCGCGCGTAGCCTTGTTTCGAGAAGACAAGCGTATAGGTCCCGGGAGGCACCTCACTGAAGATGTAGTTTCCCTCTTCGGTGGCGGTGACCTTCTCGTCCAGCTCGACGATCAGGACTTCCGCCAGGGCGAGCGGGGCGTCGAAGTCCTTGTCATACACCATGCCGCGGATGGAGCCCGCCTGCTGGGCCGAGGCGGCCGCAGTGATGAGCATCGCCACCCCCAGGATGATCCAGCCGACGGGAGCGTGCTTCACCATGGGTCGCCCAGCCCTTCGTGAATCTCGCGCATGCGAGCCCGGAGCGGCTCGTCGGGCGCCACCCCGTGCACGGCCATCGAGCAGCACGTCGCCGTCAGATCCGCCGCGCGCGGTCTGGAGTTGGGATTCACCACGCCCTCCTCCACCGCCTTCCGGTAGACGTCGAGGGCGAGGTCGGTCTCGCCCAGCGCCTGGTAGGCCTCGGCGATGGGATGAAGCGTCTCCGCGCGATAGATGTTGATGATTCGGTCTCGCTTTTCCTCGTACAGCGCCAAGGCGCCGTCGAGATCGGCCCGGCCCCGCTCCCGGTCGCCGGCAAGGTAGCGCAGCCCGGCGAGGCGGGCGATGACGGGGACGCGGTACCGCGGCGTCCAGTTGAACCCCTCGAGCACGACCTGCGTGTCATTGACCAGTTGCAGGGCCTTGTCTTGATCGTCGTGCTTCAGCGCGATCTCGACGAGGTCCATCATCATCTCCATCCGGACCAGGAGCGGCAGGCCGCTCCAGGCGGTCTTGACCGTTTCCTCGACGCGGCTTCGCCGAGGCGCATCGTGGTAGAACCGATCGAAGAGCTTCGTGCACGCCTGGAGGGCGTTGCGAACCAGATCAAGGTGTTTCGTGGCGAGGACGCGGTCCAGTTGCTTCATCTGGGCGTCGAACATCTCTTCGTCGGCCCGCATCGCCCTCACGCTGTCGGCCTTGCCCGCTTCGGACTCGACCGCGCCCTTCTCGAAGCGAGCGGCCTTCTCCTCCTCGCCCAGCCAGGCGTGGGTGCGGGCGATCTTCGCCCGGATCCGGTCCCGGCGCCAGCCGGTGGTCTCTTCGGAGATCCGCTCGGCCAGATCGAGATAGTGCGGGATCGGATCCAGCCACCCCTGCCGGGCGCAGTAGAAGGCGAGGTCGGCGTAGCCGGCGCCACGCCGCCAGTTGTCGATGCGCTCGATGCAGGACAGCGCCCGGCGCGGCTGATCGAGCTCGAAGCAGGCCTCGACGACCGCTTCCTGGGCGCGCGACCGGTTCTTGATGTGCGGCGTGATCGGCATCGCCGTGGCCGTCTCGATCGCCAGCTCGAGCAGTTCGCAGCGGTCGTCGGCCAGCGGCGCATCGACCACGATCGCCAGGACGTCGGCGCCGGGCGCGTCCGCCGTTTCGTTCCGGGGGCCGGCGCCGGTCGCAAGCGCGAACACGACGGCGGCGACGAAGGGTCCAACACGTGTCAACAGGGGTTTCATGGCGTCCGTGAAATAGAGGTTAAAAGCACCTGATGGCAGGGCGCGGTGCCCTGCCATCAGATGCCGTTGTACGGATGCTCGGGACGAGGTCGGGCACTCAGGCGCTCCCTCCGGCATCGCGCCGGCCGATCGCGCGACCGAACTGTGTTTTGCCGAAATCATCCGGGTCTGTCATCGATACGGATCTCTGTCATGGGCCGACCGCACATACGGCCGGCCCTCGAACACATCTCACACACGAAGGGGTCAGCAGGAACCCCAGGCGCCGAGCAGGTCGAGCAGGTCGACGGTGTTGGTGTCACCGTCGCCGTCCACGTCGCCCGCGCAGGTGCCCCAGTTGCCGAGCAGGTAGAGCAGATCGGCGGTGTTGACCTCGCCGTTGCCGTCGAAGTCCGCCGGGCAGGGCGGGGCAACCAGGAAGCCGAAGGAGTCCGCCGCGCTCCAGCCGATGAGCCAGTTCCCGTTAGGGGAGAAGGCGCCGCGATAGGGCACGCGGCAGAAGAAGCCGTCATCGGGGGTCGACTCCCAACCCTCGGAGACCAGCGCGTCGTTGGCCGCACGCGGATCGAGGCTTATGACGGGGAGCTGGATCAGGCCGCCGACGTCGACGGGGTCGCCACGCTCGAGGGCGACGACGGGCATGCCGTCGTCCGGGTTCTCCGCATCCCAGGGGACGCGAACGTTGGCCTTCGCGGGGTTGCTGGCACCGGACCCGACGGGGTCACCCTCGAGGAGGACGCCCACCGCGATCGCGCCGTCGTTGATGCCGTCGGGATCGGAGTCGCCGTCGCCGCAGGGCAGGCCGCCCTTGTCGCCGAAGTAGGCCTTGTCGTTCGTTCCCGCGCGGTAGTTGCGGAAGAAGACGCTGTCGGTGACCTCGGCGATGTAGCCCTGGCCGATGGAGGGATCGCCCTGGCTCTGGGCCTGGTAGATGGCCTCCGGATCGGGGCATTCGCACTCTTCGCTGCCGTTGCCGAGGACGTCGTAGGGGGTCTCCCAGATCTCGGCGAAGGAGAAGGTGTCGTAGGGGCCGTTGGGGTCGCCGTAGCCCTGCGCGCCGTCGCCGTCGCAGTTGTCGAAGCGGACCACGCGCTCACCGATGTCCATATAGATGCACTGGCGGTACTGGACGCCGCAGCCGTCGCGCCAGACCATGGCGCCGTCGCCGCTGGCCGGCTGGCCGATGGCGGTGAAGTTGTAGATGGTGGCCCGGGTGACGGGCTGGGCCAGGGAGTCCTCGGCGCCATCGTGCTCGAAGCAGTTGTCGCCGACGCCGGAGCCCTGGTCGGCCTCGAGGCTGTAGCCCTGGACGACGAGGCCGAACTGGGCCTTGCCGCGCCACCCCTGGTCGAAGTCGAAGCTGTCGTCGCCGATGTTCCAGATCGAGACGTACTTGTAGTTGACGGTGCCGCCCCAGGTCTCGATGCCGTCGTCAACGTTGTTCATGATCTCGATGTGGTTCATCTCGGTGGCGCGCCCGACGCCGCCCACGGACATGCCGTTGAGCTCGTTGGCGAGCCCGATCACGCGGCCGCCGTAGCGGAGCGACAGGTAGCTGACGCTGCCGCTGTCGTCATCGTCGTTGCCGCCGCCGTACTGGGACCACTCGGGGTTGTCCGGATCCTCGACGAGGCCCTCCATGGGGGAGATGTTGCCCCCGTCGCAGAAGCACTCGTTGCCCTCGACGTTGGTGTTGGAGATGTAGGCGTCGCCCATGATGGTGAGATTGCCCCACTCGTTGGCGGCCACGCGCCACGTCTCGAAGTCATCGTTCTTGGAGGTCATGATGACCGGCGCGTCCTGCGTGCCGTTCACGAAGATCTGGGCGCCGCGGGTCACCGCGAGGCTGCCGCTGCCGTTCTCGCTCGGCTCGCTGGCCACGATGGTGCCGGCCTCGATGGTCAGCGACGCGCCGGGAATCACGTAGATCTGATCCACCAGGTTGTAGGTGTTGTCGGCGGTCCAGGTCGTGGACGTCTCGATGTTCTCGTCGACGATGATCTCGGCCGCGTTGGCAATGCCCGCAACGGCAATGCCCATCGCGCCAAGCAATGCGATTGCTCTTTGGTTGGTCATGGTATTCAAGTCCCGTGTATGTGATATCAGAGTTCAGTCCGAAGTATGAATCAGGTGTTCGTCAGAATGCGTCGACGGGTGGTCGCTCAGGACCCGCATCGGCGGGCGTGAACGGAATCGGCCATCCGGGAACCGTCGCGGGGGCGACGGCGTCACCTCGGGCGGCCGGGTACGGCGCTGCACGCCGTCGGTGGAAGTAAGCGGTGCATCACGTCCATCCCGTCTCCGCTGAACCCGCCCCGGAATCAAGCGTTTCTTCCTTTCTTTCCCTAGCCCATTCATCCTCCTTTGTTCCCTCGTTGTGGCGACTGACCCGGCTCGGCTCGATCCGGCCCGACTGCACACCGGCTTCTCCGCCGGAGCCGAACGGTTGCCGCAGACACTATCCCGCGATTGCATGCATCCGATGAGGGCTGCCTTCTCACCCCGTTTCGTTTCTGTCTTCACTTCAGTTCGCTGCGCCATCTCCACGCGGGGCAGGCGTCCGGCGATGGCGCGCACGCGCGGGGATGCGCCGGGTCCGGACCGGCGCCACGCGCAACCGGTCCGCGAAACGGCGCGCACCCTACCGCTCGATTGTGTACATCTGGTTCGGATCCGGTTTGGATCTCGGTCCGGCACGACTTTGTTCGACATTGAGCGTTGAGCGGTCCCGGATCTCACCGCGCCTCGACACGCATGGTGAGGATCCGATCTCGATCTCCACCCGCCTCGGCATCGTTTGCGGGGCCCGGCTTTGATCGAGACGGAACGGTATCCAGCGATTGTCAGCAAACCGTTCAGATCCGGTTTGGAGCGACCAAAGTCTTCGTGAAGCTCCGACCGGGCCCGGTCCATCGCGCGGCCGCGGCGCATCGGGACCGCGCTGCGCTACCGTCTGATTCGCCCGAACTTGCGCGCGCCTCGCCGCGCGCCCCCGGGCGTGCCGACATCACCACCGCGCCCCCGGGCACCGATCGGCCACGAGGCACGCCAACGGCGTCCGTGGAAACATCGGCCTGCCATGCCGTAGCCGACGCATCACGATGCGTCCGGCCATGATGATCCATCCGGACGCGGCGCGGGCGCATCGGAGGCCGGCGCGCGAGGCGCACACCGCGCGAGGATGGCGCCGGCACGATGCATCCGGGAGCATGCATCGCGCCGAATTCGCGGAGAATCGGCGAAAGCAGCCGGATACCCCAGCTGAGGGAGCTGTTTTGTCTTCCCGTGTGCCGGCTTCGCGGCAGTTCGGCCGGATTCGCCCATTCTACGGCGAAGACAGGTCGCCACGGCCGTCCCTCGACGCGATCGACCACCGCCTCCTCGGCCCCGCCGGCCGGGGCGCGCGCCCCGTCACCGGTGCAGGACCGGATCCTCGCGCCAGTCGCGGTCCTTCTCGTGGGCCCACTCGGCCACCCGCGGGCGGCGCTGGCGAAGCCGCACCGATTCGATCCCCAGCCAGTGGCCCGTCGAGCGGGGGTGCTTGCCGACGCACTCCAGCCGCAGGACGTAGTCGCCAGGCTCGGGCCAGAAGTCCAGCAGGTGGTACTCGCGGTTCTCGGTGTCGGGGTGGTAGAAGTCCAGCACGCCGCCGAGCTGTACGCCGTTCAGCGTGACCACGTACCGGCCGAAGTCGTAGCTTCGGGTCATGTTCAACAGCAGTCGCTTCGGGGCCTTCTCCTCGACGGTGAAGGGGATTTCGATCCACGCGTCGTCCGGATCGTCGGGCTGGTACAGCACCTGGCCCCGCTCGTACCCGAGCAGCTCCTGAACACGGGCGTCCCCTGCCCCGCGGGACGTATCATCGACGAAATCGACGGCGTAGATGATCCGGTCGAGACTCGGGAGGGCGCGCCGCCGCGCATGGGGGGCGCGGGCGGCGAAGGTCGGCGTCCCCGCCTGGTACCAGAACGCGACGGATGCGTAGTCGTCCTCCCGCTCGTTCCAACTGTGCGTCTTGTACTCCGCGTTCTCATCCGGGGAGATCCAGCCGTAGTGCTCGATCGTCACCCGGATGCCCGTGTTGAAGACGATGGGATCGTTGATGTGCCAGCGATAGGCGCTGGTGTGTCCGCCGACGATCCCCCACTGATCGAAATACGGCGTGCCGAAGTACGGCGTGCTCGTGGTTTTCAGCCCCCAGGCGGAGAGGAAGTAATCCTCGGTGCCGGTGCCCCAGATCGACGCCGTCTCCTCGCCGTCGATGTAGATCTTCTCATCGCCCTCGCCGAACCAGGCGGGGCTGCGGGTGCGGACCGCCAGCACGGTGCCGACGTAGTGTCCCCGCCCCTCGGTCTCGAGGATCACGTAGTCGCTCCCCTGTCTGACCGGATACTCCTGGCGGTACTGGGCGTAGAAATACGGCGTGTCCGCGGGCAGGCTGTCCCGTTTGATCCAGTCGATGTTGTAGTACAGCAGGCTGATGGGCTTGTCACTCTGGTTGACGATTTCGACGCGGATCGATTCGCGGAACGGCATGTGCCAGAAGCAGTTGTACGAATCGCCGTCCTCGACCACGACGGGAAGGCTGATGACCTCGCGACGCCGCCCGAAGCAGTTGGCGAAGAAATCGCCCACCGGCGCCTCGACGCCCGGGCGATCGCTGCCGTCGTAGAAGATCCGCAGCAGCATCTCCTGGTGATTGGCCGACCCGTTCTTCGCCCACGCATGCGGCTCGGGCCCGAGGAAGGTCGTCCAGATGTGCGTGATCACGCCCGGCCCGTCCTCCTCCATCAGGATCTTCGTCTCACCCGCCGGGACGTTCTGATTGTCCCAGTTGCTGTCCGGATCGAGCGCCGCGTTCGGGTCATACTTGCCATCGGGGCCGCTGCGGTGGGCGGAGGTCGCCCGCATGCTTCGTCCCTCGTGCGGCCGGGCGAGCTCATCCAGCGCGCCGGCGCCCGCCGACTGGTCCGGCGGCAGACACAGCAGCCCGATCACCGCCCACGCCAGGTGTGCCGCGGTCGTCGCCCTCAGTGCAATGCGCCTCATCCCCTGCCGCCCTCCGTCTTTCAGCGTTGCGATCATCCGACTGCCTCCTGTCTCGTTGGCGGGAGCGCGGCTCATCCCGCGCGACGGCCGCGATTCTACCGGGCGGCGATCGCGACGAGTCGATCGAGTCCTGTTCGCATCGCACGCGACGGGAGACGCCCCCCGCCCGGAGCGTGCGACACCGGCGCGGGCCCCGTCGCGGCGGGATCGTGTAGAATGGCCCGCGCCCCTCGTTTCCGCCCGCCGCGGCGCCGATTTAATCGAGGTTTCAACCGGATGCTCGAATCACGGTCACACATCTCGCCGGCGGGGATCGCCATCGCGCTCGTGCTTCTCGTGCTGCATCTGCCCGGCTGCGACGGCGGCCCGTCGGGGGAAGACGACGCCTCCGCCGCCCCGACCCGACCCGCGCCCCGGCGCATCGTGCTCGTCTGCCTCGACACGCTGCGGGCCGGCCGGCTGGGTTGTTACGGCCATCACCGCGACACCTCCCCCACCCTCGATGCCTTCGCCGCGGAAAACGTGCTTTTCTCGATCGCCCAGTCGCAATCGAGCCAGACGCTCATCTCGCACAAGTCGTTCTTCACCGCCAAACATCCGTTGCGGCTGATCCGCGAGATCACCTTCGCCGACTTCGACCTGCTGCGGGAGCGGAACGAGTCCGCGGACTTCCTGATCCGCGCCTTTCGCGAAGTGCCCAGCGATCCGTTCCTTCTCGAGCTGAAGAACGCGGGATATCGCACCGCCGCGTTCACCGACAACGTGTGGATCAGCGCCGATTTCGGCTTCGATGCCGGCTTCGATGAGTTCGACGAATCGAGAGGGCACTTTGCGGAGATCCTGCCCAAGGCCTTCCGCTGGCTGGAGGAGCATCACGATCAGCGGTTCTTCCTCTTCCTGCATACCTACGACACGCACTGCCCCTATCCCTGCCGCGAACCGTACAACAGCATGTTCAACGATCCTCGGGCGTCGGACATCGACCTCGAGGGCCGGTGCGGCAAACCCATCGGCGATCGGCCCGGGCTGATGGGAATCGGGCTGAGCGAAGGCGACAAGGCCGCGATCGCCGACCGCTACGACGGCGGGGTCGCCAGCGCCGACGCCTACATGGAGGATCTCTTCGACACGTTGCGCGCCCTGAACATCTACGACGAAACGCTCATCATCGTCCTCTCCGACCACGGCGAGAGTCTCGGCGAACACGAGCAGGTCGGCCACGGCGGGCTCTACATCGAACAGCTCATGGTCCCGTTCCTTGTCAAGCTCCCCGCCTCGTGGCGGATCGAGCCCGGCGTCGTCGATCAGCCGGTCGCGCTGCTCGATCTGATGCCCACGATCCTCGACGCCTGCGGTCTGCCCGTTCCGGAAGACTGCGAGGGACGATCGCTTCTGCCGCTGGTCACCGGAGGCGGCGCGCACCGCCGGCATCTCGTTGCGCAGACCACCTTCCGGGAAGGCGCCGAGGGGATCTCCAACCCGGTCAAGCGCGCGATCCAGGACCCGGGACGATGGCTGCTCATCCACGACGGGCAGACCGATGCCCGCGCGCTGTTCGATCTGCTGGAGGATCCCGCCGGCCTGGTGAACGTCGCCGATCGGCATCCGGAGGTCGTCGAAGAACTTCTTGCCGTGCTGCGAACCTACGACGCGGGCGAGACGACCGGCGTGTTCGTCGCGCCGCCCGCCGACCCGATCAGCGAGGAGCGCAAGCGCGCCCTGGAATCCCTCGGCTATACGGGCGACGAGTGACGCCCGATGACCGCCGTGCCCGGCCGGTCCTGCCGCCTCGGCGCTGCCTGTTTCGTGCTCGATGTCTCATCACGTGAGGACGCCCCATCATGGCACGCACCCCCCGCCACGCGATCGTCGTTGCCGCGCTGACGACTTCTCTGGGACTTCTCGCCGGACGCGCCGCGGCCGCGGATCAGCTCCCGCCCGGCGCACATGACTACAACGGCCCCTACACGGGCGAGCACCTCAATCGCATCGCCTTCCCCCTCGGCGGGATCGGGGCGGGAATGATCGCCCTGGAAGGGACCGGCGCGATCTCGCACGTCTCCGTCCGCAACGAGATGGAGTTCTTCAACGAGCCGTTCACGCTGGCCGCGCTCTGCATCCGCCGGCCGGAGGGCAACATCGCGAAGGTGCTGGAGGGACCGGTGCCGGACTGGAAGATCTTCGGCGGCGCCGGCACCGGTAACGGAGGCGCGGGACGATCCTGGGGCCTGCCCCGCTTCGATGAGGCCGAGTTCCTCGCCCGCTTCCCGTTCGCGACGATCACGCTGCGCGATGACGAGATCCCGCTGAAGATCGAGCTGACCGGCTGGAGCCCCTTCACCCCGCCCGAGGCCGACGACTCGAGCCTGCCCGCCGCCGCGCTGGAGTATCGCTTCACCAACACGGGCCGGCGCGCCGTCGATGCCGTCTTTTCCTATCACGCCAAAGACTTCATGGCGCTGGGCAATCGCGGCGACACGATCCGGCCGTTCAAGAATGGTTTCATCCTCCGGCAGGACCCGACCGACGATCACCCCGAGCACGAGGGCGGCTGCGCGATCTTCGTCGATGATGAGAATGCCATCGTCGATCACGGCTGGTTCCGAGGCGGCTGGTGGGATTCCGTCACCCTCGCCTGGCGCAACGTGCAGGAAGGACGGCTGGTGGATAATCCTCCGCAAGCCGGCCGCGCTCCCGGCGCCTCGCTGTTCGTCCCGCTAACGCTTCAACCGGGCGAGACGCGCACCGTCCGCCTGTCGATCGTGTGGTACGTGCCGAACACGACGCTGCGGGCGGGGCGGGATGCGCCTGGCCCCGCCTTCGCCGCCGGCCCCTCGCGCGGGACCGCGCCGCAGCAACAGGAAGTGACCGGCTTCCTCGGCAGCGGGCTCGTCAACACCTTCGACCCCTACGGCGACGCCGCGACGGGCACGCTGACCTCCCCGCCGTTCACCCTGACCCACGATTCCATCCAGTTCCTCATCGGCGGCGGGAATCACTCCGAGAAGACCTGCCTCCAGTTGCTCGTCGATGACGAGATCGTGCGCCGCGCCGCCGGCCGCGACACCGAACACCTCGAGTGGACGACGTGGAACATCGCCGAGCTGAAAGGGAAAACCGCCCGGCTCCGGATCGTCGATGAGGAGACCGGCGCCTGGGGGCACATCAATGTCGATCACATCATCCTGACCGATCGGGAGTGGAAGAGCGCCGCCGAGCTGATGCGACATCGCCCCGCGTGGGACGAAGCCGTCGTTGTCCTGAACGACTTCGAGGGCGATGACTTCGGCGACTGGATTGCGGAGGGCCCGCCGGCGCCGTGCGGCGGCCCCTGCGCTGATGTTCCGACGTATCACACGCCCTGGTCCGCCGGCCGCTTCGAGAGCCTCGATGCCCTCGCTGACTACTGGCGCGACAAGTACGACGATCTGCGCGATGCGTCGGCGACCTTCCGCGACGCGTTCTACGACTCGACGCTTCCGCCGGAGGTCATCGAGGCCGTCGCGGCCAATCTGACTATTCTCAAGTCGCCCACCGTGCTTCGCCAGACCGACGGGCGCCTCTGGTGCTTCGAGGGTTGCTGCGACAGTTGGGGATGCTGCCACGGCTCGTGCACGCATGTGTGGAACTACGCCCAGGCCCTGCCGCACCTCTTCCCGACGCTCGAGCGCTCCCTGCGCCGGACCGAGTTCCACGAGAGCCAGGATGAACGCGGGCACCAGACGTTCCGATCGTGCCTGCCCATCCGGCCGGTGGCGCACACGTTCCACGCGGCGGCCGACGGCCAGCTCGGCGGGATCCTGAAGGTCCACCGCGACTGGCGCATCTCCGGCGACGACGACTGGCTCCGCGCGATCTGGCCCCGGGTCAGAAAGAGCCTTGACTATTGCATCGAAACGTGGGATCCGCGCGGCCGCGGCGTGCTCGAGGAACCGCACCACAACACCTACGACATCGAGTACTGGGGCCCGGACGGCCACTGCTCGAGCTTCTACCTCGGCGCCCTCGCCGCCGCCGTCCGGATGGGCGAGGTCCTCGGCGAAGATGTTTCGCGCTACCGGGCGCTCCTCGCCGACGGTCGCCGGTTCCTCGAAACCGAGCTTTACAACGGCGAGTATTTCTATCAGCGCGTGCAGACGGAGGGACTGAACGCGGAGTTCCGCCCCCTGGACGCGTCCGCCAACGGGGAGGGGTATAACGAGATCATCGCCGCGCTGAACGAGCAGGGACCGAAATACCAGTACGGCGAGGGATGCCTCTCCGACGGCGTGCTCGGCTTCTGGATGGCTCGCGTGTGCGGGCTCGATCAGAACATCGTCGATGAGGCGAAGGTCCGCAGCAATCTCCGCGCGATCCACCGATACAACCTCCGCCACGATCTGACCGATCACGCGAACCCGCAGCGGCCGACGTTCGCGCTGGGACGCGATGGCGGGCTGCTGCTCTGCACCTGGCCGCACGGCAACGCGCCGGCGCTTCCCTTCGTCTACAGCGATGAAGTCTGGACCGGGATCGAATACCAGGTCGCCTCGCATCTCATGATGGAAGGGCTCGTCGAGGAGGGCCTGGAGATCGTCCGCCTCTGCCGCGATCGATACGACGGCCGCGTGCGCAACCCCTTCAACGAGTACGAATGCGGCCACTGGTACGCCCGCGCGATGTCCAGTTACGCCCTGCTCCAGGGCCTGACCGGCGTGCGCTACGACGCCGTCGAGAAGACGCTCTACATCAATTCGCAGGTCGGCGACGACTTCCGCGGCTTTGTTTCGACCGCGACCGGATACGGCGTCGTCGGCCTCGACCGCGGCCGGCCGTTCATCGACGTCAGGCACGGCCGCATCGATACCGACCGGATCGTCTTCCGCGAGTCGGGACGCGACTGAGAATCACCGACCGGGAGGCGCGGCGGAATACTGCCGCGTTCGCATCGCTTTTGTGATCGAAGGAGACCGGTATGACGCCATCGATTCCCGGATGTTGCGCCCGCGCCGCCGCGGTGATCTGCCTCGCGCTGGTTGGGGTCATGCTCCCCGCCTGCGCGGCCCCGCCGGAGACACAGACGGCGACCGCGGCGCCGCTCCCTTCCGATCTCGGCTCGATGCGCCACGCGACGGTCGCCCTCCCCACGGACGGCGGTCGTGTACCGCTCACCTTTCTCGCCGGCCCGCTGCCGGAGGGCGTGCTCGCCGAGATGAGGGCGGCCGCGCCGAATGTGCGCATCATCGCCGGCCTTTCGCGGGACGAGGCATTGAAGCTCGCGCCGCAGGCGCACGGCATCGACGGCCGCTTCTGTACGGCGGGGATCCTCGACGCCGCCGATCGGCTGTGCTGGGTGCAGGCGCTCAGCGCGGGCGTCGATCGCTACCTCGCCGTGCCCGGCCTGCGCGACAGCGACCGCATCGTCTTCACGAACATGCAGGGCGTGCACGGCCCGACGATCGCCGATCACGTCTTTGGGATGCTGCTGACCCTTACGCGCGACCTGCGCTATTACCTTGACGATGAACAGCGCGGGACGTGGGATCGTGACGGGTCCGGCGCGCCGCGCATCGCGCTGGAAGGGCGCACGCTGTTCGTCGTCGGCCTGGGCGGGATCGGCCGTGAAGTCGCGCAGCGCGGCAAGGGGTTCGGCATGCGGGTGCTCGCCACGCGGCGCAGCGCCACGCCCCCGCCGTCGTTCGTCGATCGACAGGGCACGCCCGACGATTCATTCGCGTTCCTGCGCGAGTCGGATGTCGTCGTGCTCTGCGTTCCGCTCACCGAGGAGACGCGGGGCATGATCGGGGCCGAGGAGCTGGCGCTGCTCAGGCCCGGCTCGTATCTCATCAACATCGCGCGCGGGCCGGTGGTGGACACCGAGGCGCTCGTCGATGCGCTGCAGAGCGGCCGGCTCGCCGGGGCGGGGCTCGATGTCACCGATCCCGAGCCGCTGCCGGGCGATCACGTCCTGTGGTCGATGGACAACGTCCTCATCACGCCGCACGTGTCGAGCCGGTCGGAGCTGACGGAGGACCGGCGCTGGGCGCTGTACATCGAGAACATGCGCCGCTTCGGCGCCGGCGAGCCGCTGCTGAACGTCGTCGACAGGATGGCGGGGTATTGAAGAGAGAGTCCTGAGTCGTGAGTCTTGAGTCCTGAGGCTTGGAGACCTGGAGACCTGGAGGCTTGAAGGCTTGGAAGCCTGGAGGGCGGCACGGCCAGCGAGCACTTCCGGGGGCGGGAGTCGGCCGTGCGATGAGCGAGTGGCGGGGAGCGATGGGCGATCAGCGATGAGGCGGAGTGCGCAGCCAGCGAGCTGCGGCGGCCCCCCGGACCCGCCAGCGGCTCGCTTCCGGGAATCAGGGGCCGGAAGGGCTGCCGATGCCCCTTTTCCGGAGCCGACTTCCGCGGACGGGGCCCTTTCCGGGCTCCGGGGGCCGGGGGGCGGATTTCCCTTGAATCGCGGGGGATATCCAGTATTGTGGATGCCGGTATCCGCTCTGCGGCCGCCGCCGTGGCCCGCCGCGTGGCTGTGGGGGGACGGCGTGCGGCGGAGCGGACGATCAAAGGGAGGTCAGCCATGTCACCGAAGCGCATCCGGCGTTGGATCTCGCGCGCGGCCGTCGCCCTCGCGTGCCTGTCGATCCTCAACGCTCCGCCCGCCCTCGCCCAGTGCGAGCATCCTATGTTCGACGATCCCGTCGGCTACATAACAACAGGCTTGTGGCCGACGCGTGTGGCCCTGGGTGATCTGAATGGTGATGACTGGCTCGACATGGCTGTGACGAGCGAGGAAGGCAGTGAAAAACTGTCAATCCTGCTGAATAACGGCGATGGTACCTTTGGCAGCCAAGATGGCTACACTGTACCCCCTCCGTCTTCTGTCGCTCTAGGTGATGTTGATGGAGACGAATGGCTCGACATCGCCGTGACCCTCCCGTCTTTCGATGACGTGTCCATCCTGCTGAACAACGGTGATGGGACGTTTGCCCCCGCCGTCAGCTACCCCGCAGGCGACGTGCCACGATCCGTGGCCTTCGGTGATGTTGATGGAGACGAATGGCCCGACATGGTTGTGGCAAACGCATTTAGCGATGATGTTTCCATCCTCCTGAACAACGGCGACGGGACGTTCGCTGATGCTGTCAACTACGCAGCAGGTAATCTGCCAATGTCCATAGCTTTGGGTGATGTGAACGGAGACGATTGGATTGACATGGCCACGGCGAATGGGTACAGCGACGATGTTTCCATCCTCCTGAACAACGGCGACGGGACGTTCGCTGATGCCGTCAGTTACCCTGCAGGAGATGGGCCACAATCCATAGCCGTGGGTCTTGTGGATGGTGATGGGTGGCTTGACATGGCTGTAGCGAACCTTCACAGCCCTGATGTATCCATCCTGTTGAACAACGGTAATGGTACGTTCGGAGCCACCGTCAACTACCACGCAGGCGGTCATCCGCATTCCGTGGCCTTGGGTGATCTGAATGGCGACGACTGGCTCGATGTGGGCGTGGCTGACAGCGCTGATGTGGCTATTCTGCTGAACAACGGTGACGGCACATTTGGCTCCGCCTACGACTACGACATGGACGGTAGTCCATATTCCCTTGCTTTCGGTGATGTGGACGGAGACGACTGGCTCGACGTGGCCGCAACGGACTATCGGATATATCCCGACAATAAGGTCTGGGTGTTTACGAGCCTCTGCCCGAATTCATGCCCCGCTGACTTCGACGAAGACGGCGATGTCGATACCGCCGACCTGCTCTTCCTCCTCGGCGCATGGGGCACGCCGGATGGCGATGTAGACGGAGACGGCGACACCGACACCGCCGACCTCCTTGCGCTTCTCGCCTTCTGGGGCGACTGTCCGTAGGGGCCGCGCGGCGGGTCGGCCGCATTCAGCACGGCCTGCCGATTTCCCGCTGGAAAGCGGAGCCGTTTGTGGGACAATCAAGACCGGCCCCCGGCCCCCGAGCCAAGGCCCCCGGGCCTTCGGAATGCCGCGGCGCGGCGCTGTTGACCACGCACGGTGGTCGCCGGGTACCCGCGGGCGGGTCCGGGGGGCGCCGCGGGTCGCCGGCCGCAGCGCCCACGTTCGTCTATCAAACCTCCAGACCTTCACGTCTCACGACTCAGGACTCACGACCCAAGACTCAAGTCTCACGACTCAGGACTCGAGACTCAGGACTCGCCACACACCGCACGGGCGGGACCCCCGTGCCACCGAGCCCAAAAACGGAGCACTGGACCATGATGACCAGACAGATTCTCGTGCGGGGGCTTGCCGGTTGTTTCCTTCTCGTCGCCCTCGGCGCCATGAGCGCTTCGGCAGGCGAGGCAAGGACCGGGGCATGCGCGCAGGCCGATCGTCTGCCGGAGATCGGCAGGGCGATGGGGACGACCGCATCGCCGTCCGCGCCTCGGGGTCTGTCCGCTCTGCGCGACGGCTGGCCGGTGTATCTCAATCCGCCCGGCGGCGGGTTCCCCTACACGCCCACGCTCTACGACCTCGACGGCGACGGGGCGGATGAGATCTTCCTCACGGGCGGGGAGACGTTCGGCCTGCGCGGCGATGGCACCTTCCTCCCCGGCTGGCCCACCACCGAGCACCAGTACATGGGCTACGGCACCAACGCCTGCAAGCCCGGCCCGTCCGGGGCGGACCTCGAGGGCGACGGCGACCGGGAGCTGCTCTGGACGCAGCGCGACTGGTGGGCGGGCAGCTCGGAGATGTGGTGCTTCAACGCCAAGGAGCTGGACGGGTCGGACCTGCCCAACTTCCCGCAATTCGCGCCCGACGACTACTCCAACGCGCTGGACACCGCCTTCGTGCTCGGCGACACCGACGATGACGGCGATCTGGAAGCCTGGAGCGCCCACACGCTGGGCAACACCTTCATCCACTACCGCGTCTCGGCGTTCGATGAGCTCGGCACGCGGCTGTTCACGACCGACATCAACGCCCAGGAGAACATCCTGTCGCTGTACTACGGCGACGTGGAGCGCGACGGGGTGAACGAGGTGTTCGCCACCTCGTGGCTGGAGCAGACGGTGCGGCTGCACGCGTTCGACGCGGAGGGCAACGAGAAGCCGGCCTACCCGTCGCCGCTGTACGTCGTGCCGTCGCAGTCGCTGATCTTCGGTCCCCCGTTCGCGGCGGACCTGGATCACGACGGCGACCTGGAGTTCATCATCGGGCATTACACCGACTCGATCTCGACGGCCGTGTGCGTGCACCACGACGGCGACATGTACGAGGGGTTCCCGATCGAGATCGCCACGGGCAGCCAGCTCCTGTACCTGGGGCTGGGCGATGTGACGGCGGACGGCGAGCCGGAGCTGATCGCGCTGGAGAACGAGCTCGCCGCCGACTACCGCGTGTGGGCGATCGACATCCCGACGCAAACGACCCTGCCGGGCTGGCCGGTCGAGGTCCCGGACTGGCCGCACGGCTTCCCCACCGTGGTGGATGTCGACGGCGACGCCGTGCAGGATGTCTGCGTGAGCACGGACGGGGGCGAGGTCTACGCGTTCACCGGGGCCGGCGAGCTCATCAGCGGGTATCCGAAGGCGATGAACGGCGGGTCGTACTCGGGGGTGGCGGCGGGCGACATCGACGGCGACGGGCTGGTGGAACTCGTCGCCGCCTCGACGACCGGGTACGTGCACGCCTGGGACACCCCCGCCGAGGCGCGGCCGAACCTCGCCGACTGGCCGATGCGGGGCATCGATGCCCGCAACACGCTCGTGTTCGGTCAGGAGCCGATGTGCCCGGCGGACCTGAACGGCGACGACGTGGTGAACACCGCCGACCTGCTCATGCTCCTTGGGGCGTGGGGCAGCAGCGGGCCGGGCGATCTGGACGGCGACGGCGTGGTGGGCACCGCCGACCTGCTGGAGCTCCTCGCCGCCTGGGGCGACTGCCCACGGCCCCCATGCCCCTGGGATTTCAACGGCGACGGCGTCGTCGATGATCTCGATCGCGACATCCTCATGGAACACTGGGGCGACTGCCCCGATCCGCCGGAGGAATGCCCCTGGGATCTCACCGGCGACGGCGTCGTCGACGGCAACGACCTGATGGAACTGCTCGATCACTACGGCGACTGCCCGTAAGCACCGCAACGGGATTGCGATTGACGGCGCGGGCTTCTCGGTCCCCGGCCCCCGGAAGGGGACGGCCGAGAGGCCCGTTCCAGTTCCCGAACGGGCGGGACGCGCGTCCCGCCAGACGGGTGGGCGCGGTACGATTCGCGCCGGACGGGAGTTGCCGCGTCCGGATCAACACAGGAGCCCACCCATGAACCGATCCTCTCTCATGCTTGCGTTGCTCACCGGCCTCGCCTTCGTGTCAATCGCCTGCCAGACCTCGCCCAAGACGGAAGGCGGGAAGGCCAGCCTGCGGCAGGACGCGAGGGCGACCGTCGCCGTATTCAAGCAGAACGATCCCTCCCTGAAAGAGACCTTCTTCGACACGGCCTACGGCTGGGCGGTCTTCCCCTCCGTGGGCAAGGGCGCGGTCGGCGTGGGCGGCGCCTACGGCCAGGGCGTGGTCTATGAGCAGGGCGAACTCGTCGGCTACTGCGATCTCAGCCAGGGCACGGTGGGCCTGCAGCTCGGCGGGCAGGCCTACCGCGAGATCATCTTCTTCGAGTACAAGGAATCGCTGGATCATTTCAAGACGGGGAACTTCGCTTTCGCCGCTCAGGCCTCGGCCGTGGCCGTCACCGCCGGCGCTTCGACCGATGTCGATTACGATCGCGGGGTGGCGGTGTTCACGATGACCAAGGGCGGGCTGATGTTCGAGGCCTCCCTCGGCGGCCAGCAGTTCACCTACGAGCCGATCGAGTAGACGCCGCGGGGGACTGATCGTCTGCCTGAGCCGCCTCCCGGATTGCGAGGGCCTCGCGGCTGCGCGACCGCGGGGGGCGGCTTCCCGCGCCCCGGTCGCTGGGGATCGGACCCAGGCCGATATGGGCGCGTGGCCGATCA
>JAXHTH010000085.1:0-8995 GCA_034211115.1 Planctomycetota bacterium
GAACCGGGGCCGAAGGACCATCGGGTATCACCTCGTCAAATCGGCCTATGGCCAATGGCTGCCGGGCGATGAGGCCGGCCACTGGTCCACCGCCTGGGACGAACGGATCGGCTACCTCCAGCCGCACATGCTCCACCCGGGCGACCCCGTGCGCAAGCGCATGGCCGAGGAGCGGATGACCCACCCGCCGGTTTGCCTGGACGGGTCGATGATCGCCGTCGTCATCGACGTGCTCGGCGAGTGCGAATCATCATCGCCGTGGACGATCGCCGCGGCGTCGATCGAGGCCACGCACATGCACCTGCTGCTGACCTACGGCGGTCGGGACATTCATCGCACCGCCAAGTGGCTGGCGCAGCGGACGACGAAGGCCGTCCATCAGCGCACCGATCACGCCGGCCCGGTGTGGTGCAAGGGCAAATGGTGCGGGTACGTGTTCGATGAATCGCACTGGTGGAACGCGCGGGAGTACATCGAGCGCCACAACGTCCGCCGCGGCGTCGACCCGCGGCCGTATGCGTTCATCGCCCATCCGCGCGTGTAAAGCCGCCGATGGCATCGGCGGGTTACACCATCGTCCATCCCGGTCGCCGATCGCGCCGGGCGACGGCGGGTCAGCGTGTTCGGCGGACATACCCGCGGATACCATCCGCGCGGCGGGGGCGGTGAATCGGCGGCGTCCGGTGTGAGAAGACCGCGGATACCATCCGCGGCTTTACAATGGGTGCCGGTCCGCACCTGTAAAGCCGCCGATGGCATCGGCGGGGTTTCTCATACCCCACGCACCCGATTCCACACCGCCCGCGCCGATGGCATCGGCGGGGTTTCTCACACCCCACGCGCCCGATACCAGGCCGCCCGCGCCGATGGCATCGGCGGGTTACGCCTTCGATTGCGCGAGCGCCGCCCGGGTCATTCCGCGGCCTTGTTGATCTGCCAGTACTCGAGCTCGATGGGGGCCTGGCGGCCGAAGATGGTCACGAGGACGCGGACCAGCCCCTTCTCGGGCACGACCTCGTCCACCGTGCCCTCGTAGTTCTCGAACGGGCCTTCCTGGATGATGACGGAATCGCCCTTCTCGAACTCCATGCGGACCTCGGGCAGCTCCTCGGGTCGGCGGGAGTCGAAGAGCATCTTCTCGACCTCGTGGGCGGCCATCGGGGTGGGGCGGCCGGCGGTGCCCACGAAATCCCCCACCCCCGTCGTCTCCTTGATGAGGAAGAACACGTCCTGCGGGATGCGGCCGTCGGGTTCGAGCTTCATCTCGACGAAGACATAGCCGGGGTAGAGCTTGGTCTCGGTGACCTTGGTCTTGCCGCCCTTGAGGGTCTTGGTCTTCTCGGTGGGAACCATGATGCGTCCCACGCGGGTGTCCAGGCCCTCGATCTGGACCTTGCGCAGCAGCGTCTCGCGGACGTAGTTTTCCTTGTTGGAGGCGACGCGAAGGACGAACCAGTCCATGCCCTCGCGGTAGGCGGGCAGGTCGGTGGCGGGGTCGAAGGATCGCTCTTCGGCCTTCCCGGCTTCAGCGGCCGGGTCGGGCCGGGGCGCGTCGGTCGGCGAGGCGCCGGTCGCCTTGGGGCGGGGGTCCTGGTTCTGCTTGACGGGCTCTTCCGCGGGCATGGGACAATCCGGAGTTGGCGTCGGCCGCTCGGCGCCGGCGCGCGCGGCGCAGGGCGGGCGAACGGGGAGCGGTCAGGCGCTTTCGAGCACGCCCATCCATTGGAAGAAGATCTGGAAGACGCGGTCGTAGGCGAAGCAGAGGATGGCGATGAAGATGGTGAGGGCGATGACGATCCAGGTCGAGCCGAGCACTTCCCGGCGACTGGACCAGTTGACCTTCTTCATCTCGCCTTCGGTGGCGATCATGAAATCGACCACCGCGGGCTTGCGCCCGATGAGGTAGAAGCCGAGGATCCCGAAGAAGCCGAGGACGAGGACGGCGCCGCCGGCCTGGACGTAGATGGTCTGGATGTCGCCGATCTTCGTGGTGGCGAGCAGATCCCACAGCCAGACGGTGCCCATGAGGACGATGAGACCGAAGGCGATGGCGGACATGAGTCGCGTCCAGTAGCCCTGGCCTTTCTTGTAGATGCCTGCGCCCATGATGTGTGATCCTCTGCGGACGTTTGCGCGGCGTTTCGTGTGCTGCGGCGGATCCCGGAGCGTTACGTTTGAACACGCCAGGAGTGACTCGAACACTCAACCTGCGGATTTGGAATCCGCTGCTCTGCCAATTGAGCTACTGGCGTTCGCGGGGAGGGCTCGCTAAAGTTAGCTTTCACTTACGTTTGATCTTGTGCAGCGTGTGCTTCCGCAGGCGGGGGCTGTACTTCTTCAGCCCGCCCTTGAGCTTCTCGGCGATGCCTCCCTTGACGCGGATGCTGGTCCGGTAGTTCAGGTCGCCGCTTTCGGAGCACTGCAGCCAGACGAATTCGCGATCGGCAGCTTTCTTGGCCATGGTGTGAAGCCTTCACCTTGTTCGGGAGGCGGGGGACGCGTTTTTCCGATGCCTCGCCGAGGGGCGGCGCCGGGCGGGCCGACCCGCCCCGCGCGGCGGGACGGGTCAGCCCGTCGGCGGTTCATTCGATGATCTTGGTGACCACGCCCGAGCCGACGGTGCGCCCGCCCTCGCGGACGGCGAAGCGCAGGCCCTCTTCCATGGCGATGGGCTTGGTTTCCAGGTCGATGGCCATCTGGACGTTGTCGCCGGGCATGCACATCTCCGCGCCGCCCAGCAGATCCAGCTTCCCGGTCACGTCGGTGGTGCGGAAGTAGAACTGGGGCTTGTAGCCGGAGAAGAACGGCGTGTGGCGGCCGCCCTCTTCCTTGGTGAGGACATAGACCTCGGCCTCGAACTTGGTGTGCGGCGTGATCGAGCCGGGCTTGCAGATGACCTGGCCGCGCTCCACGTCATCCTTCTCGACGCCGCGGAGGAGGGTGCCGACGTTGTCGCCGGCCTGGCCTTCCTCGAGGATCTTGTTGAACATCTCCACCCCGGTCACCACCGTCTTGCGGGGCTTCTCGGCGAGGCCGACGATCTCGACCTCCTCGCCCACGTGGACGATGCCGCGCTCGATACGGCCGGTGACGACGGTGCCGCGGCCCTTGATGGAGAACACGTCCTCGACGGGCATGAGGAAGGGCTTGTCGGTCTGGCGGGTCGGCTCGGGAATGTAGCTGTCGCACGCCTCGAGCAGCTCGTCGACGCACTTGCACGCCTCGTCGTCCTTGCCCTCCGACTCCATGGCCTTGAGGGCCGAGCCGCGGATGAGGGGGATCTCGTCGCCGGGGAACTCGTACTGCGTGAGCAGCTCGCGGATCTCCAGCTCCACCAGTTCCAGCAGCTCCTCGTCATCGACCATGTCGACCTTGTTGAGGAAGACGACGATGGCGGGGACGTTGACCTGCCGGGCGAGGAGGATGTGCTCGCGGGTCTGGGGCATGGGTCCGTCGTCGGCGCCCACCACGAGGATCGCGCCGTCCATCTGGGCCGCGCCGGTGATCATGTTCTTGATGTAGTCGGCGTGGCCGGGGCAGTCCACGTGGGCGTAGTGACGGGATTCCGTCTGGTACTCCTGGTGGCTGGTGGCGATGGTGATGCCGCGCGCCTTCTCTTCCGGGGCGTTGTCGATATCCTCGAACTTTCTCACCTTGGACAACCCCCGCTGTCCCTGCCGCATGGTGATCGCCGCCGTCAGCGTGGTCTTCCCGTGGTCGATGTGACCGATGGTGCCGACGTTGACGTGCGGCTTGTCGCGAACAAACGTCTCCTTAGCCATTTGAGAAAACTCCAACCAAGCAGTGATCGAGCGCCTTGTGCCGTTCGACGGCGTTCGTTGAGGAATCCGCCAACCATGGACCTCCCACGGTCGACGATGCGGTCACGACTCGTCGGGCGAGGTTCGACGACTCGAGCCTCGCGGAAGCCACCGACGGGACTCGAACCCGTGACCTCACCCTTACCAAGGGTGTGCTCTACCAACTGAGCTACGGTGGCCTGGCGGACAGTGGCTGACGCGCCAGGCGTCCGACGTGCCCCACCCCCGAAGAAAAAAACGCCGCGAGTCATCGCGGAGCCGTGCGACAATATAGCCAACCCGCCCCGCCTGACAAGGGCTATCGGCAAGAATATTGGGCTCACTTGACCCGTGGGGGGCCGGGGGGGCGTCGCCGCCGATCGCCGCTTCCGGGCCGCCGGACCCGCCGGAGGCGGCCGGATCCGCCCTGCGGCCCGGCCGGGCCCGCCCCGCCGCCCCGCCCGCCGGCGGGGCGGGCGAAAACCCCTAGCGGACGGTCAACTCGTGGATCCGGATCCCCAGGCTGTCCTCCAGGTCGTCCAGATCCTCCTGCTCCGGCCACGGGCCCTGCTGATCCACGTGCCCGTCGAGGAAGAGCATCAGGCACACGTCCCCGTACCGGAAATCCACCTCCCAGTCCGGGCGTGCATCGTCGTCGTCGTCCGCGGGGCTGAAGGGCCACAGCTCGTCCTCGATCACCTCGCCGGCGAATGAATCGACCAGGTACAGGGACTGGCTGGGCACCTTGATCTGCCCGAGGGTGAACCAGCCGTTGTAGGACGAGCCCGGCGAGGTCTGGTCGGCGTTGAAGAACTGGTTGGCGGCGAAGAACCCCGGCTCGCCGATCTGCCGGGCCCCGGTCCCGAAGGGCCGGGGGCCGGTGCCGTCGCGCACCTCGCGGGTGTTGGCCGCCGCCGACCGGACGGGATTGTCATCCCAGCCGCCGAGCTTCTCGTACAGGGCCTGATCGGGCGAATCGAAGCGGTAGTTGGGATCGCCCGGGTTGGCCTGATCCTGGAAGACGCCGATCTCGAAGACGGTCCAGAGGATGTCGCTCCAGGTCCCCATGTGCTGCGACCCCGTCCCGACGGGGCCGGACCGCACCTTGCCCGGATACGGGTTGTTGGAGTAGTTGAACTGGCTGGGCAGGATGTACTCGGCGTTGTCCGAGGAGTACTGCCGCATCCAGAGGGAGATCTGCTTGAGGTTGTTCATCGACTTGGTCATCTTGCCCACGCCCAGGGCGGCGCTCAGGGCGGGCACCAGCAAGCCGATGAGGACGACGATCACGGCGATGACGATCAGCAGCTCCATGATGGTGAAGGCGGGCCGGGATGAGGCTCGAGGCGACATGTTCGGGCTCCCTGTTCGGAGACGGCACCCGCCGACCGGGCCGCGGGCGTCCTGAGAACACCATACCCTGATTCTGAGCGTTGCCAATAAACGGCGATGATACAGGCAGTTCCGCGCGGTCCGGCAAAGGGTGCTCTTCGGCCTCCCGCCGGGACGGAGAGACGCACTCACGCCTCAGGGGGACGGCTCGCCCCGCGCCGCGGCCGCACCCCATTCTTCGCCCCCGGCCTCACCCCAGATTCATCGTCATCAGGAATTCGGCGTTGGAGTTGGTCTTGGCCAGCCGGCCGCGGAGGAGCTCCATCGCCTCCACCACGCTCATGTCGCTGACGACCTTGCGAAGACGGACGACCAGCTCCAGTTCCTTGGGGTCCAGCAGCAGCTCCTCGCGGCGGGTGCCGGAGGCGCCGATGTCGATGGCCGGCCAGATGCGCTTCTCCACCAGCTTGCGGGTCAGGTGCAGCTCGCTGTTGCCGGTGCCCTTGAACTCCTCGAAGATGACCTCGTCGGCCTTGGAGCCGGTGTCGATGAGGGCGGTGGCGATGATGGTCAGCGATCCCCCGTTCTCGATGTTTCTCGCCGAGCCGAAGAACTTCTTGGGCTTGATGAGGGCCTGGGAATCGACGCCGCCCGTGCCGATCTTGCCCGTGTTGGGCATCGCGTTGTTGTAGCCGCGGGCGAGGCGGGTGATCGAATCGAGCAGGATCACCACGTGCTCGCCGTACTCGACCATCCGCCGCGACTTCTCGGTGACCATCTCCGCCACCTGGATGTGCCGGATGGCCTGCTCGTCGAACGTGCTCGCGACCACCTCGACCGAGTCGGGCGTGTTGCGCCGGAAGTCGGTCACCTCCTCCGGCCGCTCGTCGATGAGCAGGACGATGACGTGGGCATCCGAGTGATTCTCGGCGATGGCGTTGGTGAGGCGCTGGAGGATGATGGTCTTGCCCGTGCGGGGCGGGGCGACGATCAGGGCCCGCTGCCCGAAGCCCAGCGGCGCGACGAGATCGATCACCCGCGCCTCGATCCCGCCCGATTCCGCCTCGAGGTGGATGCGACGATCCGGGTGCAGCGGCGTGAGGTTCTCGAACGTGGGCAGGTCGTGCAGCAACTGCGGATCCCGGCTGTTCACCTCCTCCACCCGCAGTAGGGCGAAGTAGGTCTCCGTCTCCTTGGGCGGGCGGATCAGGCCGCGGACGACCTGGCCCTTGCGGAGACCGAAACGGCGGATCTGCGAGGGGCTGACGTACACGTCGTCGGGCGAGGCGAGGTAGGAATACTCCGGGCTGCGGAGGAAACCGTAGCCGTCGGGCATGATCTCCAGCGTGCCCTCGCCGATCATCAGCCCCTGCTTGCGGGCACGGGACTTGAGGATTTCGAAGACGAGCTTCTGCTTGGACAGGGTGGCGAAGTCCTGGATCTTCTCCTTCTTGGCGACCTTGCCGAGCTGCTCGGTGTTCATGTGCTGGAGGGCGGCGAGGTTGAGATCGTCCTTCTTCGCCAGGTCGTACTTGCCCTGCGTTTCCTCTTCCAGCGCCGCCGCCTCCGCCTCCAGCTCCTCATCGGTGGGCACTTCGCCCGGCTGGAGGGTGATGGTGTGGGCGGATCCGGACCCGGAACGTTTGCGGCGACGACGAGACTTCTTCGTGGCCATGATGAAAGCTGACTCCTGGAATCTTCGGCAGCCGGAGCGCGCAACCACCCCTGGGGAGGTCAGGAGCGCGTTGCTGCCTTCTGAGGCATCCTTCGACCGGTGGTGAAAACCATTGACAAAAGCAGGTCGGGTGGTCAGGTGAAGGAAGGGAATCGTCACGAGCGTCGGCGGCACGCCGCGTCGTGCTCGATCGCCGTCAACAGCACCCGCCCAACATCATCCGTTTTCCCTCTTGGCCTTTCATCGCCCGTTCAGTGACACAGCGTCCGCGACGGGGGACGGCTCACGACCGGTGGGATGCCACAATTTGGCTGAGGATCGGACGGACCTGAGCGACCAGGTCGCTCAGATCCCCGTCGTTCTGTATGACATAATCGGCTCTGGACCGCTTCACGTCAAGGGGAAGCTGGGAATCTTCTCGGCGCTTCAGATCGGCCTCCTCCCAGCCCCGGGCGGCCCGGAGGCGGGTCAGCCGTGTCTGGCGGGGGGTGTCCACGAAGAGCACCGCATCGCACGCCTCCTCCAGACCCGCCTCGAAGAGCAGCGGGGCGTCGATGACCAGGGCCGGGGCGTCCGGCGCCGCGGCCGCGAACTGCTCGGCGCGCCGCGCCTCGATCCACGGATGGGTCAGACCCTCCAGGCGCCGGCGCTGCCCCGCGTCGGCGAAGACGATGTGCGCCACCGCGCGGCGATCGATCTCACCCTCATCATCGAGAATGTCGTTCCCCCACCATTGCACGAGCTGCGCGCGAATGTCCGGATCGCGCAGCGCCGCGCGCGCCATCTCGTCGGAGTGGGCGACGACGCAGCCCAGGTCGGCGAGGATGTCGGCGACGGCGCTCTTGCCGGAGCCGATCCCGCCGGCCAAACCGATCACAGGCTTTCGGGATCGTTCAGTCATTCGTCGCGTCGGTCGTTCCCTCATCTGCCGATCCAGTCACGCGAGTGAGCCGGGCCGTCCTCGGCCCCGGGTGCTTTCGATTTCGGGAGACGTTCAGGTGCGCGAAGGGAACAAGTCGAGATCGTGCGCCCCCGGGCTCGAGGACGAGCCGGCTCGCTGTCATGCTGCTCATTTCACAATCCGACTCCACGTCGTCCCTTCCGCGCCGTCCTTGATGGCGATGCCCAGCTCCGCGAGTTCATCGCGGATGCGATCGGCGGCGGCCCAGTCCTTCGCCGCGCGGGCCGCGTCGCGGTCGGCGATCTTCTGCTCGATGAGCGTGACATCGACATCGCCGGCCTCCTCGTGCGCTTCGTGCTCGAGGCCCAGCACGCCGAGGACGAGATCCATCGCCTCCAGCGCGTCCAGTTCGGTCTGATAGGGGGGATTCCCCGCCTCGCCGGTCGGCAGAGGGGTATCGAGGCTGTACCGCCCGACGGCCTCGTTTAGTACGCCGATCGCGCCGGCGATGTTCAGATCGTTGGCCAGCGATCCCCGGAAGGGATCGAGGGTGGCGCCGAGCGGGCCGGGGTCGGAGGGCGGCATCGGCTTGTCGCGCGCGTCCCGGAGCATCGAATGCAGCTTCTTCCAGCGCTCGACCTGCCGCTGCGAATCGCGCAATCCCTGGAATGTGAAATTCGCGTTGGAGCGGTAATGCGTCCTGATAAGCTCCAGGCGGATGGCGGCGGGCGAAGCGCCTTTCCTGAGCAGGTCGCGCAGGGTGAAGAAGTTGCCCTTGCTCTTGGACATCTTCTCGCCTTCGACGATGAGGTGCCGGCCGTGCAGCCAGTACCGCGCGAAGGTGTCGGCCCCCGTCGCGCCGCGGGCCTGGGCGATCTCGCATTCGTGGTGCGGGAAGAGGTTGTCCTCGCCGCCGGAGTGGATGTCGATGCGACCGTTCGTGTCTCTGCCCAGCAGCGTCTGGGCCATGACCGAGCACTCCAGGTGCCAGCCGGGATATCCCTCGCCCCACGGGCTGGGCCATTTCATGATGTGGCTGGGATCGGGCTTCCAGAGCAGGAAGTCGGCCGGGTGCTTCTTCATCGCCTGGGTGGCGTCGTCGACGCGGCCGCCCGAGCCGGCGCGGAGCGCTTCCAGCGTGTTGCCCGACAGCCGGCCGTAATCGGGGAAGGACTGGACATCGAAATAGACCGCCCCGTCCTCGGCGACGTAGGCGTGCCCGTTGTCCACCAGCGTCTGCACGAGGTCGATCATCTGGCGGATGTACTGCGTCGGCCGGGGCATGAG
>JAXHTH010000086.1:0-7640 GCA_034211115.1 Planctomycetota bacterium
AGCGACGTGCAGGTCGTCTGTTTCACCGCCACCCAGATCCCCGACATCCACGGGCGGATGTACCCGCCCCAGCTCGCCGGGGAGCGTTACCCGCAGGGCATCCCGATCCACGCCGAGGAGGATCTGGAGAAGCTGATCGCCGAGCATGACGTGGACAAGGTCGCCCTCGCCTATTCCGATCTGCCCCACGAGTTCGTCATGCACCAGGGCGCGCGGGTGAACGCCGCGGGCGCCGAGTTCTGCATGCTTGGCGCCGAGCAGACGATGCTGCGCAGCCGCAAGCCGGTCATCGCCGTCTGCGCCGTCCGCACCGGCTGCGGCAAGAGTCAGGTCTCGCGGGCGGTATCGGCGATCCTCAAGGAGATGGGCAAGAAGGTGGCGGCGATCCGGCACCCGATGCCCTACGGCGACCTCGATGCCCAGCGCTGCCAGCGCTTCGCCACCCTCGAGGACATGGATCGGCACGAGTGCACGATCGAGGAGCGCGAGGAATACGAGCCGCACATCGTCGCGGGCAACCTCGTCTTCGCCGGCGTCGACTACGAGATGATCCTCCGCGAGGCGGAGAAGGAAGTCGATGTCATCCTCTGGGACGGCGGGAACAACGACACGCCCTTCTTCCGCCCCGATCTCTACATCACCATCGTCGATCCGCACCGGCCCGGGCACGAAGTCGGGTATTACCCGGGCGAGACGAACCTGCGTCTCGCCGATCTCGTGATCGTCAACAAGGTGGACACCGCGGAGGCGAAGAACATCGAGCGGGTCGAGGCGAACGCGCGAAGCGTCAATCCCGCCGCGACCATCCTCCGCGCCGACTCGCCCGTGACGATTGAGGACGGCGTGGACGTGAAGGGGAAGAAGGTGCTTGTCGTCGAGGACGGTCCGACGCTCACGCACGGCGAGATGACCTACGGGGCCGGGCACGTCGCGGCCCGGAACGCCGGCGCCGCCGAGATCGTCGATCCCCGTCCCTACGCGAAGGGCTCGATCAGGGCGACCTTCGAAAAGTACCGCCATCTCACCGAGATCCTGCCCGCGATGGGCTACGGCAGCGAGCAGATGGCCGAGCTGGAGGCCACCATCAACGCCGTGCCCTGCGATGTCGTCCTCATCGGAACCCCCATCGATCTCGGGCGGCTGCTGAAGATCAACAAGCCGTCCGTCCGCGTGCGCTACGAGATGGACGCGGGCGACAAGACGATCCTGCCCGCGGCGATCGAGCGGGCGATCGGCGCGGCGAAGCCCGCACCCGCGACCTGAGACGAATCGTCAACGGATCAATGATCGAATCTTCCGCCGGCGCGCCTTGCGAGGCGCGCCGGCGGATGTCATACTGGATCCTAGGCTTTCTCAGGAAAGGGGCGATCGTTGATCGCACGCAGGCGTACATGACAGGCGGCACGCGGCGCCCTGGTTCAGGGCCCGACAGGCTGCACGCTCGCTGCCTTCATCGGCGCGAACCGCGCCGCCGGTCGTTCGTGCGCCTCGCCGACGATCCGCACCTGACGGGGCGAAGCAGGCAACTCGATCCATCCCGTGTCCGGCGACCCGGGCCGGTGATGTTCCCGCGTCCGGGCGTTATTGCGCGCGGCGGGCGATCGCGGCGCGTTTTCTTAGATTGGAGGTCGTCGAAATGACGAGGGTCAGGGACGTGTTCGCCACGCGGATGGGGATCATCATCGTCGGGCTCGTGCTGGGCGGCATCGCCGCCTCGCTCCAGAAGCTCGGGAACCCGGAGAACATGGGGGTCTGCGTCGCCTGCTTCACCCGCGACGTGGCCGGGGCGCTGGGCCTGCACCGGGCCGGGATCGTGCAGTATCTGCGGCCGGAGATTCCCGCCTTCTGTCTTGGGGCGTTTGCCGCGGCGCTGGTGTTCGGCGAGTTCCGCCCGCGGACGGGTTCGGCGCCCATTCAGCGGTTCCTGCTGGGGATGTTCGCCATCATCGGCGCGCTGGTGTTCCTCGGCTGTCCGTGGCGGGCGATGCTGCGCCTGGCCGGGGGGGACTGGAACGCGATCCTGGGCATCATCGGTCTCGTGGCGGGCATCGCCGTCGGCGTGTGGTTTCTTCGCATCGGCTTCAGCCTCGGCCGCTCCCACCCCGCGCGGCTCCCCGTCGGCCTGGCGACGCCGCTGGTGATGGTCGTCCTGCTCCTGCTGGCGATCTTCTCATTCCAGGCCGGGGAGGGGGCGGCGCTGTTTCGCAGCAAGAGCGGCCCGGGCGCCCAGGCCGCGCCGATCATCGTCTCGATCGCCGCCGGTCTCATCATCGGCTTCCTCGCCCAGCGCACGCGCTTCTGCACGGTGGGGGGGATCCGCGACGTGATCCTCATGCGCGACACGCACCTGCTCAGCGGGCTGCTCGCGTTTCTGATCGCGGCCTTCGTGATGAACCTGATCTACGGTCAGTTCCACCCCGGCTTCATGCGGACGGCCGCAGACGGTGCGGCGGTGAGCCAGCCGGCGGCGCACACCGAGCACTGGCTCAACTTCGGCGGGATGGCGCTGGCCGGCCTGTCCTTCTGCCTCGCCGGCGGCTGCCCCGGCCGGCAGATCTTCCTTTCCGGCGAGGGCGACGGCGATGCGGCAATGTTCTTCTTCGGGATGCTCACCGGCGCCGCCCTCGCCCACAACTTCCTGATGGTCGGCACGCAGCCGCTCGCGCCGTGGGCGGTCATCCTGGGCCTGATCATCGTCTTCATCATCGGACTGACCGGCCGGTCCCGACCGGCCCTGGCGAGGTGACATCATGACGGATGCAGAGAAAGTTGATGCGCGAGGTTTGTCCTGTCCGCAACCGGCGTTCATGACGCGCCGGGCCCTCGAGGCCGCGGGCGGCGGCGTGGTTCACGTTCTCGTCGATACCAGGACCCAGGTCCAGAACTGCGCGCGCGCCGGCGAACAGCTCGGCTGGAGCGTGAGCTTCGACGAGGCCGACGGAACGTTCGAGCTGGCGTTCCGTAAATGAGCGATGCGCCTTTCGCAGCGCACGGAGCGCTGCGTCCTTAGCGCGCAGCGCCGATGGAGCGGGTCATCCATGATCTACCTCGATAACGCGGCGACATCCTGGCCCAAGCCGCCCTGCGTCGAGCACGCCATCATGCGCTACCTGCGCGAGGTCGGCGCCAGCCCCGGCCGGAGCGGTCATCGCCTGGCCAACGAGGCGGAGCGCATTCGATTCGACGTCCGCGAGGCCCTTGCCGAGCTGCTGGGCGTGCGTGATCCGCGGCGCGTGGTGTTCACCTCGAACGCGACGGCCGCGATCAACCTCGTTCTACGCGGTCTCCTCGACCCGGGGGCCCACGCGGTCGTCACGGGGATGGAGCACAACGCCGTCCTCCGCCCGCTGCGCGCTCTGGAGCGGCACGGCGTGTCGGTGAGCATCGCCGCCTGCCGCGCCGACGGCACGATGGACGCGGAGTCAATCGAGGCGCATCTTCGTTCGAATACGCGGCTCATCACGGCCGTCCACGCCTCGAATGTCTGCGGTGCGATCCTGCCCGTTCGCGAGATCGGTGTGATCGCGCGCCGCCGCGGCATTCCGTTCCTTGTCGATGCGGCGCAGACCGCCGGCTGCGTGCCCATCAACGTGCATGCCGACAACATCGATCTGCTCGCCTTCACGGGGCACAAGGGACTGCTCGGCCCGAGCGGCACGGGCGGGCTGGTTATCCATGACGAGTTCGACATCGCTCGTCTCCCGCCCCTGCTCCGCGGCGGGACGGGCAGCCGATCAGAGCAGCAGCGCCAGCCCGATCTCCTGCCGGACAAGTACGAGGCGGGCACGCCCAACATCCTCGGCCTCGCCGGGCTTGCCGCCTCCGTCCGTCACGTCCTCGATCGCGGGGTCGAGACGATGATGGAACACGAACACGCCCTGACCGGGCGCCTGATGGAGGGGCTGAGGAGGATCGATCGCGTGCGTCTGTTCGGCCCGCCCGACGCGCGCCGTCGGACCGCCGTCGTCTCCTTCACCATCGACGGCCTGCCCGTGTCGGAGATCGCGTATCGGCTGGACGAGGAATTCGGCATCATGTGCCGGCCCGGCCTGCACTGCGCGCCGCGCGCCCACCAGACGCTGGGGACGCTTCCGGACGGCACGGTACGCCTCGCGGCGGGGCCGTTCACCGGCGAAGACGAGATCGACGCGGCGATCGAGGCGGTCCGGATCCTGGCGGAGGCGTAAGAGCGTGAGCAACTTTGCCGTCATCATGGTCCATACCACGAGCGATGCCATCCACGCCGAGCGCGTGCTGCGCCGCGCCGGTCTGGCCGCGAAGCTCATCCCCACCCCCCGGCGACTGAGCAGCGATTGCGGATCGGCGGTGCGGATCAGTGCCGATGATCACGGCGAGGCCGAGCGGCTTCTGCGCGGGGCGCAGGTCGCCATCGACCGGATCGAGCCGCTGGAGGCGTGAGCCGCGGCGGCGCGAGCTCCAAAGAAGAAAGAGCCCCGGCCTGCACGGGCCGGGGCGTGATTCGATTCGCGTCGATGTCCGGCCGGGCATCCCGTCTTCGGGCGCCGCCGGCAAAGCGCTTCCATCAGGGGCATTGCCCCCATTCCGAGAGCAATTGCAGCAGATCGGCGGTGTTGACGAGTCCGTCGCCGTTGATGTCCTCGGGCCCGCTGGTGTTCCCCCACGCGGCGAGGAGGGCGAGCAGATCCGCGGTGTCGACGACTCCGTCGTCGTCGATGTCGCCGGGGCACATGTCGTAGGACGGGAACGGCCAGGCGATCATCTCCGCCTGGTACACCTCCGCCGGTCCCGAGCCCAGCGGCTCATGGGCGTAGAACCCGATGCGAATGTCGTCCTGGCTCTGCCAGCTTTCGCCGTCGAAGGTGACCTCCTGCTGGATCACCGTTTCCTCACCGGGGTTGAGGGTCTGGTAGCCCAGGTCGAAGCCCTGCTTGACGCCGTTGTTGTACCGGCCGTCGGTGTTGTACGGCCAGTCGAAGAGGCAGTCGATGAGGTGGACCCGGACCTGCTCACGCGCCGCGCCCTCCTCCAGGTACAGCACGGCGGTGATGAGATAGGTCTGATTCTCGACGAGGTCGCCGTAGAGCTCGATCGTCACGTTGGTGGGGATCGCGAGCCGGTCGAGCATGTGGTTTTTCATGTTGCTGTAGGAGCCCTCGCCGCTTCCCACGAGCCCGACCAGCCCGTCCACCTGCACGCGGGGCACGTAGTAGCCGTCGTAGAAGTTCCAGCGCGCCCAGGTCCAGGTGTTGGCCCAGTTGTCGCCCACGTGAGGCTGGAGGGCGACGAGCGAGTCGGGGTAGTCTCCCATGAGGTCAGTCAGCGCACGGCCGACATAGGGGCAAGCCCCTCACCCCGCCATCGTGAAGTTTTCGAAGAGCACTTTCCGCTGGGCGGCCTCCGTGGCGCTCGTCGCCAGCATCGCGCCGGCCAGTACCGCCAGGCCGAGTGGAATGAGAGATCGATTCATGCGTCGGTCGGTTCTCATGACGTGCAGTCCTCCTGTGTGGGGCGTGTGTCGTGCACCGGGCGCGATCCGGGGGGCGCGCCGGGAGCGGGCGTGGGGATTCGGCGCGCACGCAAGTGGCCGGTGCGTATTCGATGCTCCACTTCAATGTAGCGAACCGCCGGCCTCCCGCCAGTCGAAAAGCGGCTTTTCACGCGAGGACCCCCTGCGGACTTGTCCGGATAACACGCGACCGGGACAGCCGCCGCGGCCGGGCATGCCGTACACTCCCCTTGAGATCCGCTCCGTGTATTGCGACCGGGTCGCAAGAACGACGCGATCCGATCGCGCCCTCCCTCACGCGTGGCCGCTGAGGGCCGGAGGGACCGCGGGACGCGTGTGGTTTGAGACCCGGTCTCAACACGATCAGGAGAAGCATCATGGTCCGTCCGGCGCGAGGATGTTTTTCGTTGCTCATCGGTATCATGCTGGCCGCGATCCTGCCGGCCGCGCCCGCCGCGCTGGCCCAGGGCACCGGCGGCGCCCTCCCCGGCCCCATCAGCGGCGGCCAGCTCATGCGCTTCGCCGATCGCCTGGCCCTCAGCGACCAGCAGCGGCTGGCGGTGGAATCGATTCACGATGAATACAAGGCCCGGTTCCGCGTGCTGCGCGACGGTGAGATCGCCGCCTTCCTCCAGGAGCAGCAGTCGATGCAGGGCGGCATCCCCCAGCGCGAGGCGGTCGAGAAACTGCTGGAGGATCAGCGGCGCCTCCGGGCCAAGATCGAGGCGCTGGACGATCGGTTCTTCGATCGGCTCCTGCCCATTCTCACCGAGGGGCAGCAGCAGCAGGTGCCGCGCCTCCGCCTGCTGCGCGAGCGGCAGCGCTACGAGAATCCCCAGGCGATGGCGATGTTCGGCCGGGGCGATGTCGATCTCAGCGCGCTGTTCTTCGAGCTGGACCTGCCGCCGACCGCGTTCCGGACCGCCGATCCCATGATCGCCCGGTACGAGCGCCGCCTCACCACGCTGAGGCGCAAGCAGAACGGGGCGCTGGAGCAGATGGCGCTGAACATGATGGATGCGCTGACGGATCGCGGCTTCGCCGACATCTCCCAGGAGGAACTGCTCAACGATCCCCAGCGGCTTCGGGAGTTCATCAGGGAGATGGAGGCGGTGTACAGCGAGCTCAACGTCGAGGTGGCGGAGATCAGCGCCGACATCAACGAGTTGCATCGGCGCACCTGCCGCAACGTGGCCGCGGTCCTTCCCGACGAGCACGCGCGGAGCTTCCGCAACGCCTATTACCGGCGAGGCTTCCCCCAGCTCGCCCCCCTCATCGCCCAGTCTGAGCGCGACTGGATGACCGGCGCGCTGGAGCTCGAGGACCTGAGCGACGAGCAGCGGAGCGCGCTGTCGGGGGCCGCAGACACGTTCCGGATTCGGATGGAGAAGCTGCTCGAGAAGGCCATCGACCTCGTGGACGGATTCTGGCGCGACTTCTCCCCGTTCAGTCCCGATCCCGATCGAGGGGCCGAGTTCCGCAAGGCGCTTACCGCGATCTACACGAAGGCGGAGGAGCTCGAGACGCAACTCAACGCGTCCCTCGGGGACGCGCTGGGCGCGGAGACGGTCCGCGAGATCCGCGACGCGGTGGGCAAGGCCGCGGCGAAGCCGGCCGTCACGGGCCGGCCGGTCGGCGAGGACTCGGCCGATGAAGACGCGCCCCCCGAGACGCTCTGGAGCGGCGATCGCTTCCTCCCCCCGCGCATCGGCCGCAGCGACATCAACGAGTACGCCGAGGCGCTTCAGCTTGATGAGGGCATGCGCGAGGTGCTCTCCGCGCTGCACGGCGATTACGTCGAGCAGTACGGGCAGCTCGAGTCCATCGAGCAACTGAAGGAAGCGAATCGATCGCTCTGGTCCTACGACGGGGACACCGGCGCCACCACGCCGCCCGCGCGGGAGAAGATCCAGGCCGTCTACGACCTCCGTCGCAGGGCGATCGAGACCATCATCGAGTTCGACGCGGCGTTCTTCGATCAGCTCGTCACCCTCGCGGACAAGGCGCGGGAGGACGACATCGAACGCCTGCGTCTCGATCGCCTGCGGCGGACGTACGCCGGCGCCTCCGAGAGGATGTTCTCGTTCGGCCAGGACGCTTCCTCGGAAGCGGCGGTGGACGTGAAGGCCATCGTCGACAGCCGGGACCTTCC